>CANFOW010000004.1 GCA_947448865.1 Actinomycetota bacterium | reverse complement strand
TTCGTGACGTTTAACGTGGCCGGTGATCGACGTGCGTCTCGAGCAAGTGTGGCGAGGACCATCAAGCCTTGTCCTGGTCCAAAGTATCCGCAGTACAGTCCAGTTCCAAAAATTGCAACGTGCTCATTTCGAGAACTTAATCCTGTTGCATGGTCAGGTATTGGTATTAACAACGTAGCCGATGCGAGCAAGAGGAGAAACGGAATGACTTTTTCTAGCACAGTCATGGGTTGACTCAAGAGTGTGAGTGCACCGGCAATTGTGCCAATGATTGACACGATAATGAGCGTCGAATTATCGCGAACCAATTTCTTAAAAGGAATTTTGTGAGCACGAAGAGCAAAAAAATTCGCTGACGTTACTCCAACAGCATTTGTGACCACAGCGCTCAGCGGATTTAGGCCCACAGCCATGAGCACAGGGTAAGAAATAATCGACGAACCACCAGCAAGACCGTTGATAACACCAACGACAATTCCAGTGACGAAGACAATGACAATGTTCATGGTCATGAGTGAGTACTAGTCACTACGCGACCGGTTGTGCTCCCGTAATCTCAACGAGTGACCCACACATGAAGGCTGCTTCATCTGACGCGAGAAAAGCAACGAGTGCAGCGACTTCACTTGGTTTTCCAATTCGACCGAATGGAACCATTTTGTCGAAGTCCGCAAAAGTGAGTCCTTTACGTTCGGCAGCTTTTTGTAACATTGGAGTTCCGATTTCGCCAGGGCACACTGCGTTAACGCGAATGTTATGAGGCGCGTAATCACGTGCAAGATTTTGTGTGAAGGCTGCGACAGCCGCTTTTGACACGTTGTATGCAATGTGTCCTGGAGCGGGATGCAAACCCCACTGCGAAGCAGTATTCACAATTGCGCCGCCACCTTGGGTCATCATGTGTGGAATTGCAGCACGACACAGATAAAACATGGAATCAACATTCACGGCCATTGTTGTGTGCCAGTCGTCTTCAGATAGTTCAAGAAGCGGTCCACGTCGATTAATGCCTGCATTGTTCACGAGCACATCTATACGGCCAAAGTCTGCCATGACTGTGTCTATCAAGGTGCGACACTCGTCGCCCTGAGAAATGTCTGCGCCGATTGCTACTGCGCGATCTCCATCCGCATGAATCAACGCAACGGTGGCATTGGCGTTCTCGAGGTGTGAGTCTGTGACGATGACTTGAGCGCCTTCGGATGCGAAGCGTTGACTAATTGCTGTGCCGATACCGCCACCAGCTCCTGTCACAACAACTACTTTGTCTGCGAAACGATGAGTGGGATTTGCCATGTCTAACTCTTTTCTCGTGAGTGCCTGAGGACGAACTTATCGCTTGATCCATTCGCGGGATACAGCGAACCGGTCGACGACCTCAGGAATCGGGTCGACGCCAATTCCAGGGCCGGTGGGAACATCAATGTGTCCGTCACGAAGCACAAATGGTTCGGTGGTATCTGCTGAAAAATAACGAGCCGATGCTGAAGTGTCACCGGGCAATGTGAAGTTCGGGAGTGCTGCCAGTGCCAGATTCGCGGCTCGGCCAATGCCTGTTTCAAGCATGCCGCCACACCACACTGGTATTCCACATTTCTGGGCAACATCGTGAATCTTGACTGCTTCAAGGTACCCACCAACCCGTGATGGTTTGATGTTGATGATCGATGTGGCGCCAAGTTCGATGGCATCGCGTGCACTCTCGGCCGACACGATGCTTTCGTCAAGACAAATCGGTGTTGACACATACTGCGACAGTTTGACGTGTCCCAGAATGTCTTCTTCGTTAAGCGGTTGTTCGATTAAAAGCAAATTGAATTCATCTAGGCGTTTGAGTAAATCGAAATCATCTCGGGTGTAAGCCGTGTTGGCGTCAACTTGTAGAAGTAGGTCGTCACCAAATGTGTCGCGCACAAGTTTCACGGGTTCGTAGTCCCAACCTGGTTCTATCTTTAGTTTGATGCGCAGATAACCATCGGCAAGATAACCAGAAACGAAACTCAACAACTCTTCGATTGAATCCATGATGCCAACCGACACACCAGCTGGAACACGTTGTCGAGTGGCACCGAGATACGAAGCAAATGATTGATTCGCGTGACGTAATTGGGCATCGAGTAATGCTGTTTCCATGGCGGCTTTTGCCATGCGATGACCTTTGGCCCAATGCAAAGTCGGTCCAACGAGCTCGGCAGTTAAATCATCGCCGAGCTTCATGAGTTCAGGAATAAAAAATCGCTTGAGGACGTCAGCCGCAGCATCGTGATACTCGCTGGAATAGTCGGGCAGTCCGTTTGCCGCGCATTCAGCCCAGCCTTCGCCGACGTCGGTAATGACATGAGTCCAAACAACTTCATGAATACTGACGGATCCTTCTGAGGTGCGAAACGCAGACTTGAGAGGAACATTGAGTCGGATGAGTTCTACTGCCTCAAGTTTCATGCGGACTCCTGTGGTGGCGACAAGATAAGTGCTTCCTTTTTCATCATGCCAGTCAGTGTCCAGCCTTGATTTAAATACGGATCTAAACATTCGCGCATGGCGAGTCGCCACTTCGGAACGCTTGGGTGATTTAGCGCTCGTAATGCTTCAAAGTCTGCAGGTAGTTCAATGACGTTTTCGATTCCAGGTTGGATTCCATGTACGACCGGGTTTCCGTCGTGCTGGGCGAGGGCAGTGTGCCGAAGGCTATCTGAAGTCGTGGACTCATCGGGTTTCGTAATGTCCCACAAACACAACACACGATCTGACAGATCTCCCGCGTTTATGTCATCTGTCATGGGTCCATAAAACTCAGGGAGAAACTCGATACCTGTGGCAGCAAGTTTCACAAGGTTGAAGTACGAGTTTCTGCGCACCAGCGGATCAAAGGTCCAGGTAATCCCAGATAGCCCGTGTTCGAGAGCCCATGCTTTCTGGTGTTGTTTCATCGCAAAGCCTGTCCCTGCGATTGTTGACGCGGTGACATGCGAATGCAGTACTTGTTGAGTTCCACGTTGACCAAGAAACCCGAGTGATGCTCCAACAACTCGACCTTGATAGGTAGCCAGCGCGCAATAGCCGCCGGCATGAACCATCGCGACCCCTAGGTCCATGGGAACAACAGTGGGTCCGCCAGACCACACTTGCTGGAACAGGTCACATGCTTTCTGAACCTCATCAAGTGAGGTGCACAGGGCAATGTGAAGGCTGTCATTCATGTCCCCATTCTGCCTAACGATTGTTCGTAGCGAGACCAATAGGATTTGAGTCTGACCACTGACAAGGAATGAACCCATGGCACTTGATTGGCCGCAAGAACGCAAGGTAGCAGTGGCTGTGTGGGCTGCAATATTTGCAATGTACGTAGGCAAACGCGGGATTCCCTTTGATCGAGCAACCCAGTTGCTGTTCATCATTGCAGCTGCTGTGGCCTTCTCAGTTGGCACATCGCAGAAAACCTGGCGCATTTTTGCTGACTGGCTACCATTCTTTGCTTTGCTGTACGGCTATGACTATTCCCGCGGTGCCGCAGACACATTTGGCTTCCCAGTACGTGTCAAAGAGATTTATGACATCGAATTATCGTGGTTTGGTCGATTCTTTGATGGTCAGATTCCATCGGTGTATTTGCAACACCATCTGTATCAGCCTCATCACATTGCGTGGTGGGAAGCAGGCGTTGCGCTGATGTACTGCTCGCATTTCGTTGTGCCATGGGCGATTGTGGGCACACTGTATGTGCGTAACCGTGAACGGTGGGCAATGTTTGCTCGCCGTATTCTGACGATGTCGTTTGCTGCTTTGGCGACCTACATTCTGGTACCAGCTGCACCACCGTGGTATGCAGCTAAGCATGGGTTATGTGATCCGTTGGTGCGGATTGTGACTCGAGGGTGGGGAATCGTCGGATTGCCTGTTGCTGGACAGATTATTTCTTTAGGGCAAGGTGTGGTTAACCAAGTGGCCGCGTTGCCTTCGCTTCACGCCGGTATGACAGTAACTATTTCGCTCTTTTTCTGGCCAAAGGCTCGACCATGGCTTCGGGTATTTTTTGTTTTCTACGTTTGCTTCATGGTGTTCTCACTGGTGTACGGCGGGGAACACTACATTTTTGATGCTGTGCTCGGTGCGGTCTACGCAGTAATTGTGGAAGCAGGTTGCAGGCTTTGGGAGCGCCGCAAACGCGCCAAGGACATTGCCATCGAAAATGAGCCTGTCAGCGCTTGATTTTTGAGGATTTTCACCCTGCACTAGTCAAAAGTGCGGTCTTGGGGTTATTCTCATGTCATCTGGTTGTTTAGGTGAGAACCTCAATCGAAGAACTCCAAATCGAAACGAATCATGGTGGGGAAGCCAGCATTCGAATCGAACGGAGGATGGGTATGACGACGTCATCCCAAGCACGAGGTGTTGTGTTCATTCACAGCACTCCACGTGCATTATGTGCACATGTTGAATGGGCACTCGGTGGCCTGTTAGGCACCACAGTCAACCTTGATTGGGTTGAGCAACCAGTGACACCTGGAACGATGCGTACTGAGTTGTCATGGGTGGGTGCTTCTGGTCTGTCTGCAACTATTGGGTCAACATTGCGCGGGTTTCCGCACTTACGTTTTGAAGTCACTGAAGAGCCAAGCGCAGGTCATGATGGACAACGCTTTGTATCCACGCCGTCCTTGGGATTGTGGCGTAGCCCGATGGGCGCATTTGGTGAGGCGTACATCGGTGAAGAACGTCTGCGCAGTGCTGTTGCGAATGCCACAACAACTGGGCGTTCGCTGGTTGATGTGATTGATGAAATTTTAGGTGGTCCATGGGATCGCGAACTTGAGCCATTTAGATATGCCGGAGATGGAGTTCCAGTTCGCTGGCTTCATCAAGTCGGATAACACGAGGAAGAAAAAGAGGCGATCCCAAACGGGTCGCCTCTTTTTGTTGTGAAGTCACCATGTAGCCACGATGAGTTCGGAATTATTACAACGGAATGTTTCCGTGGTTACCGCGCGCAAAAGTTCCATCGGGCAGTGCTGCAGCAGCTAATGCTCGCGCGAGAGAACTTCGAGTAGTGCTCGGCTCAACAATCTCATCAACAGCTCCGAGCTCCATGCATTTAGCTAAGCCACCAGCTGTGATTTTGTGTTCCTCGGCAAGTTCCTTTTCGACCGCATCTTTATTTTCGGGTGGAACTTCAGCAAGGCGCCGACGATGCAGAATGCGAATTGCTGCAACGGGACCCATCACAGCAACTTCGGCATCTTTCCACGCCATGACATGTGTTGCGCCAAGTGAGCGACTGTTCATTGCGATGTATGCGCCACCGTATGACTTGCGAGTGACACAGGTAATTCGAGGCACGACGCATTCAGCGAATGCGTGCAGCAGTTTTGCTCCACGGCGTACTACGCCGTCCCATTCCTGACCAACACCAGGCAGGTAGCCAGGGACATCAACAATGACCAGTAGTGGAATACCAAACGCATCACACATGCGCACGAAACGCGCGCCCTTTTCCGCGGATGTGGAATCGAGACAACCACCTAGACGCAGTGGGTTATTTGCAATCAGTCCAACGCTTTGTCCACCAAAACGGCCAAGCGCTGTGATGAGGTTTGGTGCCCAACGCGGATGAAGTTCAATGCCAGTTCCTGGGTCCAAGATTGAATCCACAATCGGATGTACATCGTACGCACGACTTGCAGACTCGGGCATAAACGCACCAAGGTCAATGTCTGTAACTGCGGCAACGTTCAGTGAACCCTTGTTGCCGAGCAAATCAGCAATGTTGCGGGTGTCAAGGATTGCTTGTTCTTCTGTTTCGCTGACGACGTGAACTACGCCGGAACGACGACCGTGCGGCTCTGGACCACCAAGTCGAAGCATGTCGACATCTTCGCCAGTCACACTGCGCACAACTTCAGGACCCGTGACAAACACGCGACCTTCGGGACCGAGGATCACGATGTCTGTGAGTGCAGGTCCGTAGGCGCCACCACCTGCGGCTGGGCCAAGGACAACAGATACTTGAGGAATCTTGCCCGAAGCATGAGTCATGACACGGAAGATGTCACCAAATGCTTTGAGGGACTGAATACCCTCTTGAAGTCGTGCTCCACCTGAGTGCCAAATGCCAATGATGGGGCATTGCTTGGCCATAGCCAAGGCGTATGCATCCACGATCACCTGACCTTCGGCGCCGCCTAATGCGCCACCTTGGAAAGACGGATCGTTAGCGAACGCAACAACTTCACGACCATTGATGGTTCCCGTTGCAGATACTGCACCGATGCCTTCGGTTTGTACGGCAACGAACTCCAAAGAACCGGGATCCAGAAGCGAAGTTAAACGGCGTGGTGCCATTAACTTCTTGTCTTCAGGCGTGGTCACAGTCATCAGACGCTCCGGAATGCCAAGACGACGTCGTGTCCACCAAAGCCAAATGAGTTACTGAGTGCTGCGAGGTCACCACTGGGAAGATCACGTGGCGATCCAATAACAACATCCACATCGACACCTTCATCAAGGTTGATTGTGTTTGCTACTGGTGGGACCTTACGATCACGCAACGCCAAGATCGAAGCAATAGCTGCGAGTGAACCAGCGCCACCAAGTAAGTGTCCCGTCGCACCCTTGACCGCAGTCACAGGAGCGTGATCGGCATCAGCACCGAGCACCTTACGAATCGCTTTAGCCTCGGCCACGTCACCAGCCGGTGTGCTCGTCGCATGAGCGTTCACGTGGAAAATATCTTTCGTCGACAAATCGGCATCTTTGAGTGCGCGATTGATAGCAAGCATCACACCGCGACCTTCGGGTTCTGGCTGTGCAATGTGGTGTGCATCAGCAGCTAGACCTTGACCACCGTAGACGCCATAAATCTTTGCGCCACGAGCCTTTGCAAATTCTTCTGATTCAAGAACGACGATTGCAGAACCTTCAGCCATGACGAATCCATCGCGATCGCGATCGAACGGACGCGATGCAGCAGCCGCATTATCGTGACGTGTTGATAGCGCGCGCATTGCTGCGAAGGCTGCGATGGTCAAAGGGTGGATGCAGCCTTCGGTGCCGCCACAGACAACTACGTCTGCGCGTCCCGTGCGAATCATTTCAGCGCCGTAGCCAATCGCTTCTGCGCCTGAGGCACATGCGGACACTGGCGTGTGCACGCCGGCCATGGCACCGACTTCGAGACCAACAACAGCTGCTGGTCCATTTGGCATCAACATAGGCACTGTCATCGGCGATACTCGTGATGCGCCGCGTTCTTTCAAAATGTCGTATTGCTCCATGAGCGAGATAGCGCCGCCAACACCGGTTGCAATGGCAACTCCGAGGCGTTCAGGGTCAACTGAATCAATGGCCGCATCGGCCCATGCTTCACGCGCTGCAATAAGTGCAAGTTGTTGTGAGCGGTCCATGCGACGGATTTCATGCGGTTCAAGAATGTTGCTCGGGTCGACTTTGACTGGAGCAGCGATGCGAACGGGGAGTTCTGCAAACTTAGGGTCTTCGAGGATGGTGATGCCTGATTCACCGGCAAGTAGTCCTTGCCAGGTTGATGCAACGTCTCCGCCAAGTGGCGTAGTGGCACCAAGGCCTGTTACGACAACTGTGCGACTCATTGTCGATCCTTCCGATTATGTTGAATGGGCTTAGCGTGTCGTCACGTGGTGGATGGCAGAACCATCCACCACGTTAAAGACTGTGTCGATCGTTTCTTACTTGTGTGCTGCGATGTAGTTGACAGCATCCGCGACGGTGTTGAGGTTCTTGACCTCTGTGTCAGGAATGGTGACGCCAAACTTGTCTTCGCATGCCATAACAACTTCAACCATTGACAATGAGTCAACGTCTAGGTCGTCTACGAATGACTTTTCCATTTGAACGGTTTCTGCTGGAATTCCAGCTACTTCGTTCACGATCGCGGCTAGGCCCGCGAGGATGTCCTCATGTGACATTGTTCGTTCTCCTTCTTGTAGGACTTCCCGCAGGTTAAGCGGGTTGTTTTACCGACTGGGGTTGTCAGCCGGAACTTATGGGGTGAGTGCTACTTGCGCAGCGTAGGCAAGGCCGGCACCAAATCCAACGAGCAAGACAGGATCGCCGGTCTTGATCTGGCCACTTGAACGTAATGCGTCCAAAGCGAGCGGTATTGATGCAGCGGAGGTGTTGCCTGTGTATTCGATGTCTTTAGCAACGATGACAGATTCAGGTAAATCAAGGTGCTTCACAATGGCGTTGGTAATGCGCAGGTTCGCTTGGTGTGGCACAAATGCAACAAGGTCTGTTGCTTGAATGCCAGATTGCGCGAGGGCGTCTTTGCATACGTCGCCCATGCTGCCAACTGCCCATCGAAAGACTCGTTGACCTTGCATGGTGATGTGCGATGGTTCGTGTGTGATTCCAGCTTGCACGGAGTCTGGTTCCATGATGATGGCATCCATTGCAGAGCCATCAGCGCCCCACACGGTTGGGCTGATTCCCTGCGTCGTGGTTGCTGAGATAACAACCGCACCCGCTCCGTCAGCAAAAATAAACGCAGTGCCTCGATCATCAGGATTCAAAAAGTCGCTGAGCTTTTCGGTACCGACGAGAACAATGTTCTTTGCAGTACCCGAACGAATCAAACTGTCGGCAATTCCAAGGCCGTAACAAAATCCTGCGCAGGCTGCTGAGATATCAAAAGCAGACGCATTCGTCGCTCCGATGAGATGGCTGACTTCCGCAGCAGCTGACGGTGTTTGGAATCTGTGCGTGAAGGTAGCGACCATGACAACGTCGATGTCTGTGGGTTGCAAACCTGCATCGGCAATAGCTCGAGCTGCGGCGGCAGCGCCCATTGAGGCTGCGGTTTCATCCGCACCGGCGTAGCGACGTTCGATAATTCCAGAACGTTCCCGAATCCATTCATCCGACGAGTCAATGCGTGCAGCGACTTCATCATTGGTGACAACGCGTTCAGGGCGATATGCACCAAGACCAATGAGCCCCGCCGCTGAATGCGTCGTGGGGCTTTTCAGTGTGCTCATGCGCCAGCCTGCGGATGGAGGCGAAGCAGCGGCTGGCCCGGATTGACAGGATCGCCATCAGTTACGAGCCATTCGACAATTGTTCCGCCGTGTGGAGCCATGACCTTATATTCATCACGCAAGGTGCGAATTGTTGCTACTTGCGCGTTATGGTTCAAAACAGTTCCAGGATCTTCACTGACATTGAATTCAATGATTCCCTTGAATGGTGCAACGACGAGTCTCCACGTTGGAGAGTCGCTGTGATCTTGGGAAGCCGCATGGCGAGCAATTAAGTCCAGTGCTGCAGGGATGTCATCAGGTGTCTTCAAAGCAAGTGCTTCCACGTCGGGCATTGCACGTTTGGCAAGACCGACAAGTGTGCCTGCTGGTGGAAGTTCGATTAGACCAGTCACACCGAGGTCGAGCATGGTCTGCATACATAAATCCCAGCGAACCGGATTGCTGACTTGGGTGACCAAGCGCTTCAGGACATCTCGACCATTGCGCACAACTGTTCCATCAGCATTACTCAGCAGTTGAATTCTGGTGTCGTGTGTTGAAATCGCTTTTGCATGTTGAGCCAGGACGCCGACTGCGGGAGCCATGTGCGAAGTGTGGAATGCGCCTGCAACAGACAGCGGACGAATGCGTGCTCCTGCAGGAGGCTCTTGAGCAAACGCTTCAAGTTGCTCAACAGTTCCGGCGGCAACAATCTGGCCAGCGCCGTTTTCATTTGCAGCAGTTAAACCATGCTTTGCAATACATGCAAGTACTTCATCGCGGTCCCCACCAAGGACGGCCGACATGCTTGTTGCAGTCATGGCAGCGGCTTGTGCCATCGCCTTACCGCGTTCGCGCACAAAAACCATGGCTTGCTCAGCCGAGATCACATGCGAGGCAGCTGCTGCAGTAATTTCACCGACACTATGACCGGCACCCATGCCAACTTTGGCAAATGCTTCACCTGGATGTGGGAACAGGCTCAGTAGCGAGACCATTCCGGCGCCAACGATTAGTGGTTGCGCAATCGCAGTGTCGCGGATGGTGTCTTCGTCGGAGGTTGTGCCATGAGCGACGAGGTCGATGCCGGCAACGGTTCCCATCCAACGCATACGGTCTTCAAAATTGGGCAGTTCTAACCATGGAGTCAGAAAACCTGGGACCTGAGAACCTTGACCTGGGGCTACGATTGCAAGCACGCGTTCAGCCTTCCGTATAGATACCCTGCAACTAGGCTATCGTGTGGCTAAATTCTAAGGCATTTTATTGTAGGAAGCCTACAAAGAAGTGATTGTGCGGGCCTTCATGAGGCCTAATGTGAGCACTAATGCGTCCTGCGGCTCAAAGGGATCTAGGCCAATCAGTTCTTCAACCTGCTTGAGGCGATAACGCACAGTGTTGACGTGCACAAAATCAAGCCGAGCGCAGGACTCGATACTCGTTGCTCGTTCTAGGAAAGTACCCAACGTGTGTCGGGTATCTTCGCGTAATTTTGTGGCAATCACCTGTGCGATTGCATCGAGGGCTTCAAGGTCTCCGTTAAGAACTCTCGCGGCTATCAGTTGCTCATGTGTAACAAGTCGAGTTGTAAACGATGTGAGAGGCAGTGCTCGGAAACCGGATAGGGCAGCCTGGGCTGAGTCATGAGCTTGCAAAAGCCCATCGACCAGCGGTCCGGCTACAACTGCTCCTGCACCAAAGTGACCGATGAAAGGCCTAGCAGCTTGTTGTACTGACATGTCGGTAGGAACACCGCCGATGATGGCAACAAGTAAGTCGCTTTGTACACCTACGAGCGCATCAAGTTTGGTTGTCTTTGCCGTGCGTTGAATTTGAGCAACGTGCACTTCGGCAGCAACTCGATTGCTCGGGGCAGGGCCAATCAAAACGAAAATTCCGTTATCCATTTTCCAGCCAGCGGCATTCGCGCGAGATTCCAAAGTGTCATCTTGAGTTCCGCTCAGAATGGCATCGAGAACTTGTGCCTGAAGGCGGGCATCCCAGGCGCCACGAGTTTCTGCGAACTGGGCATAGGAATTCGCTGCAGCGAAGGCAACTTCACTTGAGTATCTCAAAAGTGATTCGCGCAGAGTTGCCTGACGCAGCGGGTTGTCGCCTGCAATGTCGTTGATGGATTCTTCAACAACAGCAATTGTCGTGCGAACGAGTTCAACGGTTTGTTCGAGGCTGAGTGTGTCTGCGAGTTCGCGAGGTGCACTGGTGAAAATTCGGTCGGTAATTGTTGCGGAGTTCACCCCATGCTCAAACCATTCGACGAATGTCCTCACGCCGAGATGCGCAAGAGCTGAAACAGATGCGCGATCTCGGGCAGACAGAGCACTAAACCAAGCCAAAACATCGTCCATGCGCTTAGTCACGTTTGTCGTGAGATCGCCAAGTTCACTTTGCAGTCGACGCACGAGAACGGCATGCTCTGCGGCCAGGTCGTCAGAAGTGTTGGAATCCGAACTCATGCTGCAACCATGACGTACTTAAAGTTCAGACAGTGTTGCACGTTGCGCGTCAGTGAGGGTGACAAGTTCCATCAGATCAGAAAGCTGTGACTCAACACGTGCACTCGCAATCGGACTTGCGACTGCGCCTTGTGCCCGAAGCCACGCTAAAGCTACAGCGGACATAGATACGTTGAGCTCTTGAGCAATTTCTGCAACCTGATCCACAATGGCCCACGAACGCTCATCGACAGTTTCTTCAATATCTTCTGCACGAACGCTGTCTGCGAAATGATCACGTGTGTACTTTCCGGTCAGTAATCCGCGCGCTACCGAATAGTAGGGAAGGCAAGAAATATTTTCGGAGACACATAGGTTTTGCAAAGTACCTTCGTATTCGCTTCTTTCAATCACGTTGAACAGCGGTTGTACGACGACGTACTCGCTTATTCCAAGTTCACGTGAAATGCGAAGTGCCTCGGCGAGACGTTCACCTGTGTAGTTCGATGCTCCGAGATAACGCACTTTGCCTGCAACGACCAGTTCGTGAAAAGCGGTCAAGGTTTCTGTAAGCGGTACGTCGTTGTCATCGTGATGAGCGTAATAAATATCGATGTAGTCGGTTTTCAGTCGAGCAAGTGATTCATCAACCGCAAGGCGAATGTTGTCGGCACTTAAACCTTGTCGACGAGAAGACTTTGCAACTTTGGTTGCAATAACAACGTCGTCACGGTTTCCGCGTGCAGCCATCCAGTTACCAATGATGGATTCGCTTTCTCCACCAACATTTCCGTCGTGCCATTCGCTGTACATGTCTGCGGTGTCAATGAAGTTGCCACCCATATCGAAATAGCGATTCAATACCGCAGTCGACTCAACTTCGTTGGCACTCCACCCGAACACATTGCCACCTAGACACAACGGATGAACGCTCAGCGTTGTTTTTCCAAGGTGCAAACGGTTCACGATCAGCCGCCACCCTCGGTGTTGCCTGCTCCGGCTGCCTTCGGGTCGTGGAGTTGGTAGCGATCAATGGCTTCTTGAACTCGATGTGCATCGAATTCGCCGCGCTTTGCCAGCATTGCCAAGGTTTGCACGACAATACTTTCGGCATCGACTAGGAAGTGGCGTCGCAATGCACCGCGAGTATCTGACATGCCCCAGCCATCAGTTCCCAAGGAAACGAAATCGCCAGGAACCCAATCGCGAATCTGATCTTGTACTGCGCGCATGTAGTCAGACACTGCAATAACAGGACCGTCTGTGCCAGCCAGACGTTGCGTGACATATGCCTGCTTGGTTTCGCCTAATGGATTGAGCAGGTTGTGACGATCTGCCTCAAGACCATCGCGGCGTAGTTCGTTCCATGAGGTCACGGACCACACATCAGAACTGACACCCCACTCTTCGTGAAGTTTGCGCTGTGCTTCCAATGCCCAAGGAACGGAAACACCTGAGGCAAGAATCTGTGCATGGAGCGACTTGCGTTCTGCAGCACGTGAGTACAAGTGCATTCCGCGAATGATGCCGTCAACATCAACGGACTCAGGCTCTGCAGGCTGAATAATTGGTTCGTTGTAGACCGTGATGTAGTAGTACACGTTCTCAGAATCTTCACCGTACATGCGGCGAAGACCATCGCGAATAATGTGACCAATTTCGAAAGCAAATGCCGGGTCATATGCGATAACAGCTGGGTTCGTTGACGCCAACAAATGCGAGTGACCGTCTTCGTGCTGGAGACCTTCACCGTTTAGTGTCGTACGACCTGCAGTTGCTCCGAGTACGAAGCCGCGGGCCATCTGGTCACCAGCGAGCCAGAATGAATCGCCCGTGCGTTGGAAGCCAAACATCGAATAAAAGATGTAAACGGGAATCATTGGTTCGTCATGTGTTGAATACGACGTTGCAACGGCTGTCCACGATGCAACGGATCCTGCTTCGTTGATTCCTTCGTGCAGAATCTGACCGATTTCCGATTCTTTGTAGGACAACATCAAGTCGCGATCCACCGACATGTACTGCTGTCCATGTGGTGAATAAATCTTGAGAGTGGGGAAGAAGCTATCCATGCCAAAAGTGCGGGCTTCATCAGGAATGATAGGCACGATGCGATGACCGATGTTCTTATCGCGCAACAGATCACGCAGCAGGCGAACAAACGCCATTGTTGTTGCGACGTATTGATTGCCCGATCCAGATTTCATGTCTGCGTATGCTTCATCGCCAGGCAATTGCAGTGGGCGGGACACCTTGCGACGTGCTGGAAGATTGCCACCTAGTTGCTGGCGACGTTCTTTGAGGTACTGGATATGCGCGTGATCTTCGCCTGGATGGAAATAAGGAGGAAGCTTGGCGTCGATTTGATTGTCAGCCAAAGGAATTTGCAGAGTGTCACGGAAATGCAACAAATCTTCCAGCGTCAGTTTCTTCATCTGGTGAGTTGCGTTGCGACCTTCGAAGTGTGAACCCAGTGTCCAACCCTTGATAGTTTTCGCCAAGATCACAGTCGGTTGGCCAGTGTGTGCCTGAGCCGCTGCATATGCGGCATACAGCTTGGCGTAGTCATGGCCACCGCGCTTGAGATTCCACACGCGATCGTCAGACCAGTCTTCGACCATTGCTTTTGTGCGTGGATCACGACCAAAGAAGTTGTCGCGAACAAATCCGCCACTTTCACTCTTGTACGTTTGGAAGTCACCATCAGGTGTGCGGTTCATCAAATTGATAAGCGCACCTTCGTTGTCCATTGCCAAAAGTTCATCCCACTCGCGTCCCCAGATGACCTTGATGACATTCCATCCAGCACCACGGAAATGTGATTCGAGTTCTTGAATGATTTTGCCGTTTCCGCGCACAGGTCCATCGAGACGTTGCAGATTGCAGTTGATGACAAACGTGAGATTGTCGAGTTCCTCGCGAGCTGCAATACCAATCGCGCCGAGTGATTCAGGCTCGTCCATTTCACCGTCACCAAGGAAAGCCCACACATGTTGTTGTGATGTGTCTTTAATGCCACGGTGATGCAGGTAGCGATTAAATCGAGCTTGGTAAATCGCATTCATCGGGCCAAGACCCATAGAGACGGTGGGGAATTGCCAGAAATCTGGCATCAGGCGCGGGTGAGGATAGCTCGGCAATCCATGAGGGGCAGCCGAAAGTTCTTGGCGGAAACCATCAAGGCGCTCTTCGGAAAGACGACCCTCAAGAAAGGCGCGAGCGTAGGCACCAGGTGAGGCATGTCCTTGCATAAAAATCTGATCGCCACCACCGGGATGGTCTGGGCCTCTAAAGAAATGGTTGAATCCCACTTCATACAGTGAGGCGCTCGATGCATACGTTGAGATGTGTCCACCAACACCTACGCCAGGGCGCTGTGCACGGTGAACCATGATGGCAGCGTTCCAGCGAATGTAAGAACGGATGCGTCGTTCAATTGCTTCATCGCCTGGGAAAACGGGTTCACGTTCCGGTGGAATTGTGTTGATGTAATCAGTGGAGCGAAGACTTGGTAAGCCCACATTGCGTTCGGACGAATGGCGCAAAAGTGACAACATAATGTGTCGAGCGCGTTGCTCACCTTCGGCAGCAATTAAGGCATCCAAGGATTCAAGCCACTCGCGGGTTTCCTCTGGATTGACGTCGACATATTGGGTTGGTAGTCCGCCCGCAAGTAGCGATTCCCGTTCCACGCTCATCTATTTCCCACTCTGCTTCAAGGTTGTGTCAACATATTGTCTCGCATGAGGGCCTGCATTCGCCAAGTGAGTCCACGATATGGGCGAAAAATCATTAGCCGATTTCTGCGTGGCGGTTGCTAATTCTGCAATTGTCAGGTGGACTATGGATTGTGACTGAGAACGCCCCTGCGGGACTAGCAGGAAAGCTAGGTATATCTGCCGGCCAGATAGTGCAAGAAGTGGGATACGCAGAAGACTGCGATGACACAATCACGCAAGCAATTGAATCTGTCGCCGAGCTCGTTGATGAAGATTTTGAAGATGTCGTCGATGTCGTGTTGTTGTGGTGGCGCGACGATGATGGCGATCTCGTGGATGCTCTCGTGGATGCCCTTGCCCCGCTAGCGGATTCAGGTGTTGTCTGGTTGATGACACCAAAGCCTGGGCGACCTGGGCATGTAGAACCAAGCGACATTTCCGATGCTGCGCCAACAGCTGGCTTGCAAGCGACGAGCACAATAAGCGCCGCACCAGCCTGGCAAGGTACGCGACTTGTTGCACCGAAGTCGCGTCGTTAAGACCGCGCTAATAGTCTTAAAGTTCGAAAGAAAAATACTCGAGCGATCCATGCTCGTGATCGGCACTCACTAAAGGCAGGACAGTATGACACTCGAGATTGGTCAGTTGGCACCGGATTTCATGTTGAAGAATCAATTTGGCGAAGAAGTGGTTTTGTCACAATTTCGCGGCGACAAGGTTGTCGTATTGATTTTTTACCCCATGGCATTCACAAACATCTGTACAGAAGAACTGTGCACAATCCGCGACAATAAAGAGCACTTCGTTACAGATGATGTTCAGGTGCTTGGAATCTCGTGCGACTCATCAGCGGCCTTGCATGCATTCGCGGAGAAAGAGAATTTGAACTTCCCAATCCTGAGCGATTTTTGGCCACATGGCGAGATTTCGCAAAAGTACGGCGCCTTCTTTGAAGCTCGCGGATTCTCGCTTCGAGGCACCTTCATTATTGATAAAGAGGGAATTCTGCGCTGGTCAGTCGTTAATGCTCCTGGCGATGCGCGTAACCACGCAGACTACACAGAAGCCCTGGCCGCAATTCTCTAATTTTTACCACCACAGCGCCGCTCTCAAGATGCGAGTTTGAGAGTTGTGGTGTGAAATGGGAAAGTCACGCACCAGGGTAGACCCGAGACTTCCTGGTGCGTGATTTCACTTTCTGGCTCAGGCTAGGTAAGTTAGTGACCGCACAGTTTGCCAGTGCACCTGAAAGGGCGCTTAGCTCAGTTGGCTAGAGCATCTCGTTTACACCGAGAGGGTCAGGGGTTCAAGTCCCTTAGCGCCCACACACGATTGTCAGGTTTAGTCATGAACCTGAATTCAAGCGGCTTGTGTCCGTACACTTACTAATTCATAGCGTCGACCTTCGGTGCTAATCGCTCTCAATAATTGTGCTGCGAATTCACACAAGTCAGCTAGGAATTGTTTATGTCACGACTCCCGAAAGTAATCATTGCTTCATCTGCTGCTGTGGCGTCGATCGTCGCATCGTTGGGGCTTTCGAGCGTAGCTCAGGCATCAAGCGAACGCCGTTTACAAGGGCAGGTCATTGCTACAGGTCTGAATAATCCGCGCGGCATTGCGCTAGGCGAAGGCAATACGCCAGTGCTTTACGTCACTGAAGCCGGCTTAGGTTCAGGTAACTCGGTTGACGGTGTCCAGCTCGGAGTGGGTCCTACTGGTTCCATCACTTCGATTTCGCGTCCAGGGTCGTCGCATCCGAGCGCTTCGCGCATCGTTAGCGGCCTAGCGTCTTCTGCAGCTATTGAGGGCGGATCACTTGAAGCTCTTGGACCAGACGGTATTTCAGCATGGGGACGTGGGTCTAAGTCTGGTTATGTCGCGATTATTGGTGCTGCCGGTGAACCTGGGCTTGGTGAACTCGTCACGGCAACAGGAACACATGCTCCCGTCACGATTGCCGACGTTGGTGCGGCTGGACTTGCGTGGAGTGCTCAGTACGTAGGCGAATCATGGGCGTCGCCTCAATTCCCAGATTCTGACCCCTATGGCGTTCTCGTCACAAAGGGTCACACGTACGTTGTCGATGCAGCAACAAACACTCTTGATGAAGTGCTTGCCTCTGGAGACGTCAACGTTCTCGCGCACTTTCCACACACTGAATACAGCGATTCCGTACCAACATGTGTTGCACAAGGTCCTGATGGCGCACTCTATGTTGGAACGTTAGCTCTGGCTGACTTCTTTGTTGCAGGACCAGGGACCGCCAAGGTTTATCGCGTTGACCCGAAGGCAACTGTTCCCAACGACATCTCCACAATCCTGAGTGTGGCAACTGTGTGGGCAACAGGATTTAGCACCATCACGGGATGTACCTTCGACAAGCGTGGCAATTTCTACGCTGTTGAAATGTTTACCGGCGATGTTGTTAAGGTGCCATTCGCGCATCCTGCCAGCGGACGTTCTGTCATTGGCAGTGGCCAGCTCGATCTTCCTAATGGTGTTGCTGTTGACGAAGAAGGCACTGTGTATGTGTCGAACATGTCGGATAGCACACTGGCCGGAACTGGCTCGATTGTGCGATTCCGCTCACGTGGTGATCACTAACTCACTAACTGAGTACTGACTGCCGAAAGGCAAAGTCTCGTCAGGAAGGGCCCTCAGAAATGGGGGTCTTTCCATTTTCTCCATGGTGCCCTGCAGAACCTCGAGATCCTTGACGAGAGCGCATTGCTGAAGTAGATTTAGTTGAAAGTTCAATTACTTAGGTGGATGCGATGAGTCTGGAAATCAGCACGAAGATGCCAGCGCTTTATATTGGTCACGGCGCCCCGCTATTGCTCGATGATCCAGTCTGGTGCGGTCAACTTGCGGATTTAGCTGCAACGATTGCTCAACCCAAAGCCATTCTGATTGTGTCGGCGCATTGGGAAGCCGCGCCGCTCATGCTGGGTGCAACTGACACAGGCACACCGCTTATTTATGACTTTGGCGGATTTGATCCAAAGTATTACAACATCACGTACACAACACCTGACTCACAAAACTTGGCTACCAAAGTTCATGCCGTCATGTCTGATACTCAATCAATCACCGACAATAAGCGTCGTGGATTGGACCATGGTGCTTACGTGCCGCTGATGGTGATGTATCCCGATGCTGACATTCCGGTTTTGCAAATGTCGATCCCCAGCCATAACCCCGAGGAACTGTTTACACTCGGGCAACGTTTGGCACCACTTCGCGATGAAGGCGTGCTCATAGTGGGAAGTGGATTCCTGACACATGGGCTGCCTTACTTACGCGACTTCCGCATTGAGGCGCAAGCACCTGGTTGGAGTGTTGACTTCAATTTATGGGCGCAAGAAGCGATGGCCAGAGCGGATATCGACACGTTGATGAACTATCGCGAGCTTGCTCCGGGAATGCCGTATGCGCATCCGACAGTGGAACATTTGTCGCCACTTTTTGTCACATTAGGTGCGTCGAGCGATGTGAATGTACCTGCTGATGTCGTCATTGATGGCTATTGGATGGGGCTTGCTAAGACGTCGATTCAGGTTGCTTAATCACGAGTCAATGGCTCGCGGGTAAGGTGTAACCACAAAGTATCGAGGAGTCACCAGTGGCAGTCACCGCAAGTCCTGAACAGCAACGTCTGTTGCTTGATGTGCAGGCGCTCGACACAAAGTTGCTGCAACTCGCTCACAAACGCGCCACCGTGGAGCAAGTCAAACTTGTCCAAGACCTCGAAGTCGCACTCGGTTCGCTAGACATGCAGTTAGTCGCAGCTCGTACGCACCTAGCAGATCTCTCGCTTAGCCAATCGAAAGCCGAGTCAGACGTTGAGCAAGTGCGTAATCGCGCAAAACGCGATCAGGAACGCCTCGATTCCGGTGCAGTCAATGCCGTGAAGGAACTCGAAAGTCTGCAACACGAGATTGTGTCTTTATCACGACGACAAGCCGAACTTGAAGACGTTGAGCTTGAAGTGATGCAGCAAGTTGAAGAATCGCAACAGGTGTTAGAACGCTTAACTAATGAGCGAACCGAAATCGAAACTCAACTAGGCACTGTTCGAGCTGAGTTAACTGCGATTATGGCGGACCTCGATGGTCAAAAGTCAGCGCTGGACAGTGATCGAGCAGGTTTAGCGGCGGATGTTCCAGCAGATCTTTTAGCGTTTTATGACAAAGTGCGTGCAGATTCAGGTGGCGTTGGAGCAGCGATGCTTCATCGCGGAGCATGTCAGGGATGCCGCATCGCAGTTGATGCAACAGAGTTGCAACGCATTCGGAATATTGATCCACAAGTTGTTGTTCGGTGCGAAGAGTGTCGTCGCATTTTGGTACGTACTGCGGAGTCTGGTCTGTGACACGCTTCGTTATCGAGGCCGATGGAGCATCGCGCGGTAATCCAGGTCACGCATCCTATGGAGCCGTTGTACTGCATGGAGAAACCGGTGAAGTAGTGGCCGAACGAGCTGCAGTCCTAGGTCATGCAACAAATAACTTTGCTGAATACAACGGACTCATTGCCGGTTTAACTGCGGTGTCCGAGATAGATCCTGATGCGATTGTCGAAGTACGCATGGATAGCAAATTAGTTGTCGAGCAAATGAGCGGACGCTGGAAGATTAAAAGCCCCGACATGCGTGCGTTAGCGATGCAAGCTCGCGATATTTTGCCATTCGGCAACGTCACTTACACGTGGATTCCACGCGAAGATAACAAGCATGCCGATGCACTAGCCAATGAAGCTCTCGATGGACATCTTGCTGGTGGGTCAGGAATTATCGAGCGTCCCTGATGACCATGATTGTGTTACCGCCATCCGAAGGTAAGACCACTGGAACCATGACGTCATCTTTAAGACTTGATTCACTGACGTATCCCGAATTAACTGCCAAACGTGAACAAGCAATTCGAGGTTTGGTTTCGTTATCAAATGGATCGAAAGCAAAAGCGCGTGAAGCATTAGGTTTGACGAAAAACCAAGATGATGAAATTGAGCGGAATAAAGGGCTACTGACAAATCCCACAGCTCCCGCCCACGAGATTTATTCAGGTGTGCTGTATGACGCCATCGGAATGTCGACTTTGACCACGAAGCACATGACGCGTCTCGCGGACTCAACGTATGTAATGTCAGCTCTGTATGGGCTGATTCGCATTACCGACGAGATAGCTGCTTATCGATTATCAGGGAACTGCGCTCTGCCCAAGGTGGGCTCACTTGTAAAACATTGGGCACCATCAATTAGAGAAATATTTGAAGCATGTGACGACTTCATCATTGATATGCGTTCTGGAACATACGTGTCACTGGGTCCTGTGAGTGATTCTGTGAACTGCGTGACTCCCAAGATTTTACAGAAAATGCCATCAGGTCCACCGAAAGTCATCACGCATCACAACAAAGCAACTAAAGGACGAATAGTGCGAGCTATCGTTTCATATCCACGCCCAGTTGATTCGGTAGACAAGTTAGCTGAACTCGTCAGCGGCATGGGTGCCGATGTTGACATCCTTCGGTCAAGGAACACGGTGATTCTTAATGTTGTTGTTGCGGCAATTTAGTCATGACACATAAATACATAGAACTCAAAGGCCGAAACGATGTCCTCATTCGAGCATTTGAGGACGTGCGCAAAGAGTTTAAGGTGGCCATTGAGTTTGAGCCTGATGTGCTGGCAGAGGCACAAGCTGTATCGCCCACACCCTCCGGTGCACGAACTGACTTGACGTCACTGCCGTTTGTCACGATTGACCCTGCTTCTGCACAGGATCTCGATCAAGCGTTACACATTGAAAGTATCAGTTCAGGATTTCGGGTGCGTTATGCAATTGCAGATGTAGCCGCCTGTGTATCTCCGGGTGGTGCGATTGATCGAGCGACTCATCAACGCGGTGTGACAATGTATTGCCCCGACACTAAAGCGCCTCTTCATCCGTTGAGCATCAGTGAAAACATCGCAAGTTTGTTGCCTAATGAAATACGTCGAGCCTATGTATGGACCATGGACTTGGATGCGGATGGCGCGGTGACCGACACTCGAGTTGAAAAAGCCTTAGTTAAGAGTCGGGCAAAACTTGATTACGTCAGCCTGCAAAAACAAATTGATAGTCACTCGGCGGACCCAATGATTGCATTACTCGAACGTGTTGGGACGTTGCGAATCGAACAGGAAATTGCGCGCGGTGGAGTAGACCTTCCGTTGCCCACTCAAGAGGTATTTGTCACTGAGCAAACATGTGAATTGACCTATCGTGCGCCAAACAACGTTGAACGCTGGAATGCGCAAATTTCACTTATGACCGGGATGGCAGCTGCCGACATGATGATCTCTGCAAAGGTAGGGATCCTGCGCACAATGCCACCGGCAGATGACCATGATGTTGCAATTTTGCGAAAACTTGCACAGCATCTCGGAATCGAGTGGGAACAAACGCGAACGTATGCAGAGCTGCTGCGCACGCTAGATCCTTCATGTGATTCCCATGCAACGTTCATCGCAAATTGCACATTGCTTATGCGTGGCGCGGGATACCAGGCGTTTAATGGTGAACTTCCGCAATTACTCACACACTCAGGTGTTGCCGCTGCGTATGCGCATGTCACAGCGCCTCTGCGACGACTTGTCGATAGGTATGCACTTGAAGTGTGTCTGAGTCTAAGTAGTGGAGTCGAAGTACCGAGCTGGGTAATAAGTGCGTTAGATCAAATACCTGACATCATGAGCGGCGCCCACCATGTCGCAAATTCCGTAGAACGCGGTTGCACAGATGCTGCCGAGGCATTTGTCTTGCAGGATCAAGTAGGGAAAGTGTTTAACGCCCTGGTAACCGAGTCAGGTCGAGGAAAATCAACAATTGTTATTGCTCAGCCAGCCATACAGGCAAGTTGTCTAGGTGAATTTCCCGTGGGCGAACAAATTGCTGTGACTTTGAAAGCCGTGGATATTTCGACCCGTTCCGTGACTTTCGAGGCGCAATAGCAAGGTTGTACATGCCTTTACTGTTCTAACTGCCTCATTCAATTGGTTTTTGTATAAGGGACTTCTACAAATTGGCTAAATAGGTTGCGGTATCGATAGGCGAGGCGTAGAACGAGATTAGTCAGTGATGATTGGGATGTCCCGGTTCGATCATCGCGTGGAGTGCATCGCACATACGCGCGACAGTGTCACCGCAGGGCGCAAACTCAGTCACTCTGGCGCAAGGAAGCCCTTGCGAGAACTCATACCTCTCACAAGGGCTTCAACCATATTGTGTTTTGTTTTCAGGTTCGCTTTTAGGTTTTGTTTTCAGGTTCTTTTTCAAGCGGTTTAACTAGCGAGCGTCGTGTTCGATAACTCCGTCAACCATTGTGATGAGCGCTTTCTGGTCAAGTAATTCATCAGGTGTGAGCTCATATAAGTTTGATGTCCACACGACCACGTCAGCTAAAGCTCCAACCCGCAATTCACCTCGGGTGGATTCGTGATGCCATGCATAGGAACCATTGATTGTGTACGCATTGATTGCCTGATGAAGAGATGTGCGTTCATCTGGAGTCCACGAACGAGTTCCATCGAGTGATGCGCGAGTCATTGCTGAGTACATTCCAACCAGCGGATCCATTTCACCGACTTGCCAGTCACTTGAGAACGCAACATTTGCGCCGCTGTTCATGAGCGATTGAATTCGCCATGCGCGATCCCAACGGTCTTGGCCAACATTGTCCATCCACGTTCCGTCGATGAGGTCAGGTGAACAATGTCGAGGTTGCATAGCTGCAGTGACACCGAGTTGATTTAGTCGAGGCAAGTCGTCAGGGTGAATGCATTCCACGTGCACAATTCCATGGCGCCGATCTTTGGTGGAATTCGTGTGAGCTGCGCGTTCAATTGCATCGAGTATGAGACGCACTCCCGCATCACCGGTGGCGTGCGTATGAGTTTGAAAACCAAGTTTGTCTAAGTCGTTGAATAACGCGTAGAAATCTAGAACGTCTGTGCTGGGATGTCCTCGAAGTCCTGGACGATTCGCATAGTCATCGAGCATCCATGCAGTGTGTGGCTCGATGACATCATCTGCGTACAGCTTGATAGGCCCGAGTTCGATTCTGTCGTGAGCGGCGAAGTTGTCAACGGTACTGCGAAGTGTCGCTCGAAACTCGCGGCCTTCATCAACGGGATGGAACAGTGCTGCGATGACTCGTGAGGACAGTTTGCCTTCATCGCGAGCACGCTCAAGCAGATCAAGTTCCGCGAGGGGAACTTGCGGTTCAACGGCAGTGGTGATTCCAAACTTGGTAGCCATGCTCAAACTCGACAGTAATTTGCGATAGCGACGATCCGGTGAATACATCGGAATATCGCGACGCAACGCTTCAATGCCGCGACTGGTCATGGCGCTTGTATAGAAGTCTGTAATCCATCCAGTTGGCTCACCAGTGCGGTCGTCGAATTCTGGGTTACCCCAAGCAAACTCACTGGTCTTAGTAATGTCGAGTACCTGAATCGCAACATCATTAAGCCACACGGAATGTTGGTCGTAGGTTGTAATAAAAACTGGTCGATCCGTGACACCCATTAGGTCTTGCGCACTCGGTCGACGACCTTCAACCACTGTGTAGTTTGCATTTTCTCCACACACCCACGTCAGGTCCGACCGACTTTGGGCAAAAGTGGATAGGCGGTCTCGCACGTGCTCCACAGTATGAAGATCTTGCAGATTCACAGCATCGCTATCAAATCCCAACAGGAGGTGATTGTGGCTGTCGATGATTCCCGGAGTGATCAGCTGGCCTTCAAGTTGAATAACATTTCGTGCTGCAGGTTCGTCGTGAGGAGGTCCTATATAACTGATGTGGTTCCCAGTGATTCCAACAGATACGGCGCTTGGGAAAGGCGAATCAACCGTGTGGACCAAGCCACCGCGTAGAACTACATCAATCACTTTTCCACACTAACGAAACACCCTTATCCTTGAAACAGACGAGTCGGTCGGATGATCGCGGGCAGCAATGTTCGAGGAAAGTCCGGACTCCATAGGGCAAGAGTGGTGGATAACGTCCACCTGGGGTGACCCACGGGAAAGTGCAACAGAAAGTAGACCGCCTAGTTTCGCGCAAGCGTAGCTAGGTCAGGGTGAAACGGTGGTGTAAGAGACCACCAGCGCACATGGTGACATGAGCGGCTAGGTAAACCCCACTCGGAGCAAGACCAAGAGGACCTTCGGGTCTGACGCAGGTAGCGGCCCGCTATCAGCCTGCGGGTAGGTTGCAACAGGTTGCTGGCAACAGCAATCGCAGATGGATGATCATCACGCGCAAGCGTACAGAATCCGGCTTACAGACCGACTCGTCTACTTTGCCTATTAAGCAACGGTAAATCACGAAACGAACCATTTCTTGGAGCATTTTCAGTACTGTTAAACATTGTGATTTTTGAGGAGTCCCGACCGTGCGTAAATTTCTTATTCTTGTGACCATGTTGTTGCTTGCTGCTGGCGTTGCAGCTGCTCCCTCTAGGGCTCTTTCAGTAACTAGTCTTCCCACAAAAGTAAAGATTGCAAAGCCGTCGGCGCCAACCGTGGTGTCGATTGTTTCTTCGACTCCTAAAAAGGGGAAAGTCAACCTCACAGTGACTGTCGTGTTGCCTACAAATAACGGTGGCTCAACGATTACTGGCAGCACGGTAACTGCGGGTGGTAAGTCGTGCACGATTAAGAAAACCAAAACGTCGTGCACAGTTAAGTCAATTAGGAATGGCAAGACTGTTTCCGTGTTCGCAAAATCGAAAAACAAAAAAGGATTTGGTCCGGCTAGTGCAAAGGTGACGTATGTCGCTGGAGCGGCCCCTTACATTGTTACCTCGATGACTCTCAATTTTTCTCTTCCAGCATCTGCGACAACTAAGGTGACTTTGCCTATTTCTGGTGTGACTGGTACGCCGAGTGTCCTGTGGAATAACGATCCCGCAAAATGCCCCAATGTGCTGACGTGTGATTTTACAAACTCTGAATCCTCACCGGTACCCATGACGGTGATCTTTTCTTACCTCTCGGGTACGGACGGTCTTACTTTTGGCGATTCCTATAGCTTCGCGGGAGTCTCGCAGTTGACATCCGTTTCGAGCTGGTTTGGAAACTGGACAAGCTTTTCGGCTGCATTTTACGGCGCTACATCGCTAACGAGTGTGCCGACAACAGTTCCAAATTCAGTTACCAACATGTCGGACATGTTCGATGGCGCGGAATTGTTTAATCAGGATATCAGTTCGTGGAATACGTCTCAGGTCACCGACATGTCGTACATGTTCAGCTTCGCCTCACGTTTTAACCAGAACATAAGTCCATGGAACACTTCTAAGGTCACCAACATGCGCGGCATGTTCCAATATGCCTCTGTCTTTAACCAGAACATCAGTGCGTGGGACACATCTAAGGTCACCAACATGGCCGTCATGTTCCTCGGCGCCCCAAGCTTTAATCAGAACATCGGTTCGTGGAATACGTCAAAGGTCGAGAATATGGACAGCATGTTCGACAGCGCCTTAGTCTTTAACCAGAACATCGGTTCGTGGAATACCTCAAAGGTCGAGAATATGAACAGCATGTTCAACGGCGCCTCAGTCTTTAATCAGAACATCGGTTCGTGGAATACGTCTAAAGTAATCAGGATGGGCTACATGTTCAACGGCGCGACAGCCTTCAACCAAAACATCAGTACTTGGGACACATCTAAAGTCACTTTCATGGACAGCATGTTCACTGGTGCCTCAGCCTTTTCCACTGCAAATTATTCCGCATTGTTAAATGCTTTATATAGCAATGTGTCGAATCTGCAAAGTGATGTGCGGTTAGATGCGCCAGTTACTTATTACAGCTCTGGGGCACAAGCCGCTCGCGATGCGCTGATAAATAATAAGGGCTGGAAAATTAGCGATCGCGGACTCGAACCAACGCCATAGCAACGTCAACAAGTGTGGCGGCGGGAGCCAACACAGCAGCTGTTGAGGTCTCCGGCTTACAGACCGACTCGTCTACTTTCTGCTCAAGACGTGTTGATCAAACCTTTCAAGGGGAGGGTTAAGCGCCGCTAAGAGTTGTAAAGTCACACTCATGACAACTGGTTACGTGTGGGAAGAACTTTATGGCTGGCACGACACTGGAACATTTGCGGGGCATGTGTTTCCAAGTACGACAGTGCAGCCGTATCAACACTTTGAAAGCGCAGAAACAAAAGTTCGTTTTGCGTCATTAGTTGAAGTGTCAGGACTAGCTAAAGACTTGGTTCGCATTCCTGCCGTGCCAGCAACTGAAGAAGATATTTTGCGAGTTCACTCTGCCGCGCACATTGCTCGCATCAAGGCTGAGAGTCTCAATCCAAAAGGTGGCGACGCCGGCGACGGAGAGTCACCGTTTGGTTATGGTGGCTACGAAATCGCAGCATTGGCAGCCGGTGGCGCCATTGAGGCATTGCGTGCAGTAGTAGGCGGCAGCGTTAACAATGCGTATGCGTTAGTGCGACCACCTGGCCATCACTCCATACCATCGACCGGAATGGGATTTTGCATTTTTGCCAATGCTGCCATCGCGATTGAAAATGTCCGAGCAACTATGGGCGTCAAGCGAGTAGCAGTTGTCGACTGGGATGTACACCATGGCAATGGCACCCAAGAGATTTACTACTCGGATCCAAACGTGTTATGCATTTCGCTTCACCAAGACAACTTGTATCCAATGAATAGTGGCTTAATTGACGACGTTGGTGATGAATCAGCGACTGGTTCAGTTATAAACATTCCATTGCCAGCCGCCTCGGGCAATGGTGGCTACGTTGAGGCATTCATCAAAGTTGTCGTGCCAGCTATCCGCAGGTTTAATCCCGATGTGATTGTGGTGCCATCGGGTTTTGATGCAAGTGCTTTTGATCCGCTTGGTCGAATGTTGCTGACGGCATCTGGCTATCGACAGCTCACTGAATTGCTGCTCGCGGTGGCCGATGAAGTGTGTGACGGCAAGGTCATGATGACTCATGAAGGTGGCTATTCACCGACTTACGTTCCATATTGTGGCTTGGCAGTTTTGGAGACTATGTCTGGCGTTAAAACACATATCGACGACCCGTATGGCCCAGACCGCGAACGCCTGCCAGAGCAGGCCTTGACTGAGGTTCAAGCCAGACTCATTACTCGGGCTGCTGGGATCCACGGGCTCTAATCGTCAATTCATGGCAAGTATTACCGACCAACTCAACGCTGAGCTCTTTCAGCCGCTCGTATTACTCCCGCAACAACCTTGGCAGGGTTTGCGTTTGGGTTTGCGGCAACTGATCTGAGCCATGGTTCGCCGTTAATAGTTGTGCTTGACACCATTACATCGTCAGGAAGATGCCGCTTAATGTCGTCAACGCTTACGCTCTTGTGACGCCAACAGAGCACGCCACAGTTAGGTGCTGACCGTAATTCAAGATCAGCGTTGGCTGTGATTGCTGCAGTAATTGGTGATGCAATTGCGATTGTAGTTTTCGCGTATCTGAGTTCGACTATGCGCAATCGAATCATCAAGCGACGTGCAGCAAAAGGTAAAACTGGTGAATCGCCTAAGTTTGAAAAAGCCGTTCGCATGTTCGATAAGTATGGGATCTATGGCATGGCGATAGCCGCTCCAGCTTTAATTGGTACTCAGATTGCCGCGATGGCATCTGTTGCGGCAGGAGTTAAGCCATTTCGAGCATCGAAGCTCATTATTGCTAGCACGTTGCTTTGGTCTGCTGGAATCGCAATCGCAATGGTTGCCTTTGACATAAGGCTAGATCTTTCCTAGTTGTTTCTAATGTCTAGCGACTTCAGCACTGCGGCAAGAACATCCTTTTTCGAAGCAAGAGTTTCGTTTGAGTTACCAGTTGCACCTTGTGCGGCTAATCCTGCAAAGCCATGAACCATGCTCCAAGCAATCATTGGAGCAGTTTTGACGTTCTTATCTGAAAGGCAGCCGAGTTCATTCAACTCTGTAAGCGAGTCCATCAACAATTCCACGGGTTAGGGAAGTCGGGTTCGAGTTCGGGAGAATCAAAACAAATGAATGCCGGAATCATTAAGGCCACTGAAGTTCGAGGATCCGATTATGTATGCGCTGGCGATCAAAGTCGTGTTGGTGCGCGCGTTATGCCAAAGGTGCTCGCAGGTAAACCGGCGCAAGTTCTGGGAGCGATTGATCTAAAGCACACGTGGACGTATCCGCTAGATGTTGCTCGACTTATGAAGATCGTTGCTTCGGATTCAAGGGCTTGGGGTAAGGCTTGGCATGTCCCAAGCAATGAAGCAAAAACTCAAAATGAAGTTGTAAGTGAACTAGCATCCACAGCTGGTGTTTCAAATCCAAAGCTCTCGAGTGTTCCAACCGTTATTTGGAATTTGATTGCGTTGTTTAATCCTCTGATGCGCGCACTCAAGGAAACGGCATATCAAATGCAGCGCCCTTACATTTTGGATGACAGCGCTGCGCGACAAACGTTTGGAATGCAGCCAACCCCATGGAACCAAATTCTCAACGAAGTTGTCACAGAAACGAAAGCGAGTCTGAAGAAATGAGCATGACACCAGTGCAACCCACAAGGCGATTCACGGCTTGGGTTTTGGAAATAGTTTTGGTTATTGGAACTGCCTACATCGGTTGGCTGGTTTGGAGTTTGATTACCTGGGGGAGAGGACAAACGCCTGCTCAAAACTTGTTACGCATAGTTACGATCAATGACACCACGAACGCTCCAGCAAAGTGTCCTCAAATGTTTATCCTCTACTTCTTGATTTTCACGGCTTATTGGTTTGGATATTTTGCAGTTTCAAACATTGCATATGCGATTAATCCGAATGGAATCTTGCTTGCTCTCGGGATAACTATGCTGGTTTGCTTTCACTTGTCGGACATTTCAGGGATAGTGCGCAGAGAAGATGGCAAGAGGTTAGCTGATGTGATTTCGGGGATTGAGGTTGTGGAACTGGAAGTGCGTGATTAGTTGCTTGGTAGCAAAATAAGCACGACTTCATGGGCAACAACGTGGGCAGAGTTATAACTTCATCTTTGAGATATGGTTTTCTTGAGCGCCACTCGGAATCCGGCTTACAGAACGACTCGTCTACTTAAGTGAAACTTAATGTGGCAGTGATATGCGTTCCAATTTCAAGATTTTCGGAATTGCGAACGACTGCTTTGAGTGGGATGAGGTAAATCCCGTCCTTAGGTATGAGCGCTGTCGTAAAAGTCGTTTCACCAATTCGAACGGTTGCCGGAATGCATCCCCAGCCGTAAGTCAGATGTCCAGCGAGAAACTTTATTTCTTCGCTTTCAGCTGGCGATGTGCGGATGAAGTGAAAAGGTGAGGGACCTCGCCAGTGCCAAACTTCTCCTTTGACGCAAATCTCCACAACTCAATTTAGCCGTTGCGAGTTTCGAAGTTACACATGTCGCATATGTAGCCTTAAAGTTGATAAAACTTATTTCACGAGGAGCGCCCGTGCCGAATTACATTATTTATTTCAACCAGCAATGGGTCGGCGATCACAGTGCTGAATGGTTTGAGTCACGAGGGCCACTTGCTCGAGCAGTTGTTAAGGAAATGCAGGAAGCTGGCATAGTCGTTTTTGCCGGTGGACTTGAAGAAGAAATTGAACATGCTTTCGGTTCAGATGAAAATGGAGTAATCGGTGGGCCGATTACATCAACAGGGGAGTTCCTTGGCGGTCTAACCATTATCAATGTGGACACAGATGATGAAGCGAAGATGTGGGGCGCCAAGGTAGGCATGGCATGCGGTTGGCCACAAGAAATTCGCAAGTTCAAAGGAAATGCTTAGAACCATGCACAAGATTTTCAGTATGCCTTTTAGTGATGTATATCCGCATTATGTAAGGAAAGTTGAGAAAAAGGGACGTACCGTCAGTGAACTTCACGACGTGATTAAGTGGCTTACTGGCTTTTCCGAAAAGTCATTACTGCAACATATTAAGAACCACACGAATTTCACTGACTTCTTCAAAGCAGCAACTCTCAATCCCAATGCATCGTTAATCACAGGAACGATTTGTGGTGTGAAAATTCAGGAAATTGAAGATCCACTTATGCTCAAGATTCGATATCTCGACAAATTGGTTGATGAACTTGCTAAAGGTCGTCCCATGGAAAAAATATTGCGAGTCGAAGTCAAATAACTTATTTGAATTGCAGAATTCCTCTCAATATATGGGGAAACATCCATGCCTCAAAGCAATTTCAGGATTGGATACAAATTTTGTTTTGAATATTTGATTGAGATTGACAATAAATGTCTTTGATTCATTTGTTGCTGCACATGGTGGCGATGGATCATTCAACGAGGCATACCGTTATGTTGACTGGTTACTTACTGTTCCACTGTTGCTGCTTGAAACAATCGCAGTACTTGCACTTCCAGGCGCAGAGCGTAAGTCGCTCATTTCTCGCCTCGTTCCAGCGTCAGCGCTTATGATCATCCTCGGTTACCCAGGTGAAGTTGCGTCTGAAAATGGTCCGAAGATGCTGTGGGGTGCACTTTCAACAATCCCATTCCTCTTCATTCTCTACATTCTTTTCGTAGAGCTCACCAAGTCCCTAGAAAAGCAGCCAGCAGCAGTATCCGCAACCGTTAAGCGTTTGCGTCTGCTTCTTATTGCAACATGGGGCGTTTACCCAATCTCGTACCTCATGCCAGTTCTAGGCCTTGATGGTGCATCAGCATTCGTTGGACGCCAAGTTGGCTACACCGTTGCCGACGTGCTTGCTAAGTGTCTATTCGGTCTGACTATTTACAAGATCGCCCGCCTCAAGAGCGCAGCAGATGATTCTGCATACGCCGCTGCTGAGGGCATGCACTAAAAACTCACTAAGACAATTGCCCCGGCCAGTTTTGGTCGGGGCAATTGTCTTTCTCGAGGAAACTTTTTAAGAGATGTACAAGCAATGAGCAGTTGTCCAGACTTCACTCATTGATGTCTTTGTAGCCAAAGAGTCCGTGTGGTCGATACACCAGCATCATGATGAAAACGGAATAGATTGCTGTTTCACTCCAGCGCCCGCCTAGGCCAGATGGCACGCCTGCGCTGAGGGCTTCGATAAGACCAATCAGAAAGCCACCGAGAACAGTTCCCAAAATTCGATTGACGCCACCAATGATTGCTCCTGCATATGCCAACAGTCCGACATGCATTCCAAGTGCATAAGTAGACACTCGGAACTCTTGTGCGTAAATCACGCCCGCAATGCCTGCAGCCACTCCGGCTATGACGAATGTTCTGGTGATAGTTCGATTCACATTAATTCCCATGAGTTGTGAAGTCTCGTAGTCGTAAGCAACAGCTTGAATCGCTAATCCGTTGTGTGAACGTGTTGCAAGGTAGGAACACATTGCAAGACTGGGGATAGCGACACTGAGAATTATCGCGGCGTGAACTAGTCCTGAACTCATGGAGACATAAGGCGGTGCCTCAGGAATGATGGAATGAAAGCGCTTGGGTCCAGAACCGTTTGCCTTTATTCCTATGTCTTGCAAAATTAGAGATACGCCTAACGAGGCAATCAGCGGGGCAATGCGATTTGCTTTGCGCAGGCGACGAAACACAATCAGATCAGTAGATGCACTCAAGATTGCACCGATACCTGCGACGAGAATGAGCGTCAAAGAAAGTAGAAACCAATTTCTCGGTGTGTTGCTGTCGGCCTTCAGATGGTTAATAAGAATGACGGCTGTTGAGACAGTGCCCAACATAAACACATCGCCATGAGCCAGGTCAAGATTTTGAGTGGTGTGGTAAATCAGTCCGAAGCCGAAAGCAATTAGTGCGTAAATCGCTCCGTTCTTGAGTCCAGTTGTAATTGAGAGTGCAAACAGTGATCGGTATTTGGTCGCACTATAAATGGTCCATACCCCAAGAAAAAGTGGAATGACATTAGACAGCACTGCAAGTCTGGAGAATCCAGCTTTACTGGTCAGTGACTTTCTAATAGGTCATGCACCTTGACTCGTTACGCTGAAAATAGTGCCCTCAGGATCTGCCGTGTGAAAAGCTATCTTTTCGAAATCCGCAGCAAAGAGCAACGCTTCTATAGGCATGTAAGCATTTTAGTTATCCTTCAATCAACATGTGCTAACTAATGAAGATTCCGATTCTGGCCCTGTGTTCAATGGTTTAGGCGTTTTCTGAGTCCGTCACTCAGCGCGATGGCCATTCCTGGCATACGTTTAGCCTGTGCCTACAAAACGTGTACTTGTAACGGGAGCCACTGGATATATCGGTGGACGTTTAGTGCGTGAACTACTTGATGAAGGATTACAGGTTCGCGTCCTAGTGCGTGATTCGGCAAAGACAAAGGGTCACAGCTGGGAAAACGACGTCGAAATTGCCGTTGGCGATGCATCATCGTTTGATGATGTCGCAGCAGCACTCAAAGATGTGGACACTTGCTATTACCTGTTGCATTCGCTAAATACTGGATCGAATTTTCAAGAAATTGAAAACAACATGGCTGTGACATTTGCTCGTGCCTGTGAGTTTGCCAAGGTTAAGCAGATTATTTATCTCGGCGGAATTAATAATGACACTGCAATCAGTAAGCATTTGAAATCACGAACCCAAGTCGGCGAGTCACTACGCGCTTCTGGTATTCCGATTATTGAATTGCGTGCCGGAATGGTTTTAGGTTCCGGGTCAGCGTCGTTCGAAATGTTGCGTCACCTCACACACCGTTTACCAATCATGACGACTCCAAAGTGGATAAACAATCGAACCCACCCAATCGCAGTGCGTGACGTGTTGTGGTACCTCACGAAATGCGCGCTTCTGGAAAAACCGACTTCTGGAATTTTTGACATAGGTGGACCTGACACATTGACCTATGCAGAACTGATGCAGGAATTTGCACGGGCATCGAAGTTGCCCGAACGCATCATTATTACTATTCCAGTTCTCACTCCAACGTTGGCAAGTCATTGGATTGGACTTGTGACACCGTTGCCCACGTCACTGGCAAAGAACTTAGTTCAATCATTGATTTCAGAAGTGGTCGTCGACCAAGAAAAAGATATTTCCGCTCTGATTCCGCCACCACCTGGAGGAACGCTTTCAGTTCGTGCCGCAATCGACTTGGCACTTGAGCGCGTCAATAGTGCTCAAGTAGACACTCGATGGTCTGATGCAAAAGATCCGAATTCGCCGTGGAACAGTTCAGCCACTGACCCAGCCTGGGCTGGAGTGACGTCTTACAAAGACTTGCGTGAAATTGAATCACCGCTTTCGATGGAACAGATCTGGCCACCCATCGAATCAATTGGTGGCGAAACAGGTTGGTATGGCGCAGATATTTTGTGGTCCATCCGAGGACTTCTCGACACGCTAGTAGGTGGCGTTGGATTGCGTCGCGGTCGACGTGACCCATTAAAGCTTCGGGTTGGCGAAAGCCTGGATTTCTGGCGGGTTGAGGCTATTGATCATGGTCGCTATCTCCAGTTATTTGCTGAAATGAAATTGCCTGGAGAAGCATGGTTGGAGTTCGAGTTACTTCCAGGTGAGATTGCCGGCGGCACACGCATCAAACAGACTGCGACTTTCGTTCCCCGCGGCTTGTGGGGGCGCTTGTACTGGTATTCAATCGCGCCATTTCACTTTTTGGTATTCCCAACCATGATCAAAAACATCGAAAAAGCGGCACACAATTCTCACGGAGTTGTTTCGCCAGCACCCATTCTCGAACGGGGTTAAAACCACAGTGGTGTTGTGCTGATCGAAAGACCAACACAACACCACTGAAAATCAAGTAAAACTTAGCGTCTTTGCTGCAAGTACAGCGTCACTAGAGTAATGATGAAAATACCCATTGCAGCTCCATAGTCCGACACTTTGTGACGACGTGAGAAATGCACGATGAGCGCAATTCCGAAATACAAGGTAAGCCCAATCGTCGCAAGCAATCCGAGTTGCTGATTCCAGATTCCAACAATGATTCCAAGTCCGCCTGCGATTTCAATGTATGCAAGCAACGGGATCTGATTTGGCTTAACGCCAACAGCGGCCATGGCTGTCATGACGTCTGGCACTTTCAAGAGTTTCGACGATGCTGAACCGATAGCGGCAAAGGCGAGTAGTGCTCCAAAAATGATGAGCGCAATATGCATTGTTATTGTTCCTTCTTTGTTGTGGGATGGTGTTCTTTCATGTGAGACGAAATCGCATCAGAGATTTCAATCAGACTTTTCATTTGTTCTGGTGTTAATACATTGCTGAAGCAGTGATTGATTTCCAGCGACTGGAGTGGAATTGCTGATTCCGCAATCTGCTTGCCTTTATCTGTAATCCAGACATCAAAGCATCGAGCATCACGTTCGTTTTGTTCCTTAAAAACGAGACCGTGTTCTTGCATGCGCGAGATTTGATGGGACATTCGACTTATTTCCCAGCCAAGGCTTACGGCGAGTTTGTTGACATTGATCGACGGGAAAGGAGCCTCGTACAAGGCGACCAACACGACATATTCGGCACTCGAAATTCCCGAGTGCGCTGTTACCTGGCGTCCAAGGTGTGGGAGTAAACGAGAACTAATTCTATGGAATGCCCGCCAGGCGCGAGAGTCCAGTTCTTTCATTCCGATTTGAGCCACACGTTCACTGTATTCGATTTACTTGATACGTCAAGTAAATCGAGCTAGACTGAATAATGCGTCGGGATAACGGTGTGCCGCGCTTCTAAGGAGAACCTATGAAATCCTTCATGGTTGTTGCCACATTCAAGTCTGGAATCACAATGGAAGACATTCAGCCGCTGATTCCGGCAGAGCAAGCTCAAGCAAAACTTCTTGAAGAACGTGGAGCGCTTGGCTTCATAAAGATCGCAATGCCGCGACGTACGGTTTTCTTGGAAGCCTTTGGCGACAATGTAGACGATGTTATGCAAACGATTGAATCTTTGCCGATGGCGGCCATTTGGGACATTGAATACTTTGAGACAACTCCGCCTGCTGGCCCAGCATCTTCGTAACAAGTTTCCACAGTCTGCAAGTCAGTCAAGTTAAGACTGCAAACGTCAGGCGAATCACATCAGAAGTGAATCAGGGCTTGCCCGATGCTGTGTAAGCATGGAGTAATCGAATTCATAGGGGAGTAGCAATGAGCAAGCCATCATTTATAGGTATGAGATTTCGCGAACGCGTTTTGATTGTTACAACGTTTCCTATTGCTGCGTTTGCATTTTCGGTAGTACGAAGCGTGCTCTTCGGTGGGGGATTCTTGCCGCTTATGGTGTTGTTGCTTCTTGCGCTATTGACCTTTGCAGAAATTTTCAACGCGTTTGAAATCCGACGTGTTAATTGGGCTCTCAAAAGTTCCATTGCACCACCAGCGCGTCCTTGGTTTGTCTCGGGTTTCTGGACATGGGATGGCGCAAAAGAGCGAATCACTTCTGTGCGATCATGGTTCGTTTTTATTTACGTCGCTGCTGCCGCATTCTTCTCATCCCTTGGCATTGGTCTGATGGTGTGCGCGTGGATTGCATTCGTGGTGTTGCTTTTCGCTACCAAGGTGTTCACACCAGGTGATTGGTCTCAAACTTTTTCGGTATCAGATCCAGACATGACCGGTCACGTAGACGCCCACGTCGGAAATGGTGCAGTGAATCTTGTGTTTACTCATTTAGATCGCGGCCAAGCACAAGTTATTGATCATCTTTCATGGAACTACACATCGCGTGCCACAATCGCAATTGCATTGGGTTTCATTGCGTTGAGCTGGGCACTTGTGCCCGTTATTTCGCGTCAGATCCGTGAATTAGCGACATCGCTACTTGGTGACAGTGGTGCTGTGGAATCTTTCACATCGAGACTGTCAAACTGGATTGAACGGCGCAAGCAAGGGCGCGCCGCAAAGTCTTAAGTACTCGTTTTAGCTTTCCAGAATGACGAAAATCTTTCGGGTTTCTGGAGCTTGTGTCCATGTCAGGTTAGTACCTTTACGTAGTCCGAACGCGTCACCAGCACTGAATATTTGAGGTTCCGCGTTCAGTTCGGTCAAGGTAATTGATCCGGTCAGGACGACGCACACCTCATCAACAGGATATGCATCAAAGTGTTGGGTATGAGGGTCAGCGGACCACACGCCAGCAATCAGATTGGTATCTGTCCCGGAAAATGGTGTGACGCAATATTCACCAGGTGCGTTCGGATCTGAAGGCAATTCAACTGTGGAATCTATGCGCACAATGTTAGACATGAGCTCGGCCTCGTTCAGGTGTCGTGGGTAATGTTTGGTTATTCACTCTCAATGTAATGCACATGTGGAGTAGACGAGGGACGAAAGTCAAGTAACTCTCAGCGATTGAGTCCACGTTCGGCTTCGCGGGTTGTGACGCGATGTAACTCGGGATGCTCTTTCACATAACGTCGCACCGCTGGTTTGTTGAACGCCGCTATGTCGCGTAGTGCCCAACCAACTGCCTTGGTAATGAAGAACTCACGGCTTTCACTGTGGCGAGCACAAATCTCGAGAACATAATCGACATCGGTTTCTGATCGACGACCTCGTTGATGCTGGATGGCGGCGCGAGCAAGCCACATGTTGTCGCTGGAATTCCACGTTTCGATCAATCGCATATTTGGAAACTTAATCGTGAGCGGACTAATAGCTGAGGAACCTAAACCATCGACGGTATCCCACCATGGTTTTGTCACAAGTAAATCCTGAACATGCTTTTCTAGAAAATCCTGATCTGCACACTTAATAAAGAACGCGATCATGTCATTCGCACAGTAGGCAAATTCGCGATGCTGTTGGGCGTAAAGCAGGCGGGCTGTGTGTCCCAATGTGTCAGAGTCTGGAGGATCGAGAGTCTTAAAAAGAGATTTGGCTGTTGCTCGTCGTTGCGGAGTGCGAACTCCTAGAAACGGTGCAATATTTTTCATGTACGCACGTGCGCCATCGGCAACGTCTGTATCTGCAAGCGGTGCCAATGTGCGACGAAGTTCCTTAACTACGTACTCGGCATAACCCATGAGTCACTTATCCCGTTCAATCAATCAACGCGTCACGCGTTCGAAATTATTCAGGGAAGCGATAGATAACTTTCCCAAAATCATTTGTTGCAAAAAGATAGAGAATGCGCAGCGGTTCGTCCTCGTAATTGTTGATTTGGTGTAACGCATCCCCTGGAATGTAAAGCATTGTGTCGGGGTCCACGGGATATTCCTTGTGTTCAATAGTCACAATGCCACTTCCGCTGAGTACGTAGTAGGTCTCGGGTGGTTCGTGCCGATGTGCCTCGAGCGATTGACCCTTGAGTACTCGGGCTACGCCTAGGACCATGTCGGTTTCATCGGTCGGATCGCCTTGCAGTGCTTTCCAGGTGACTTCACCTCGTGCCTTTACTTGATCTTGGGGCCAACCAGCCCACTCGTAATCATCAAGGCGTCTCACAATAGGGTCCATAGTCAGCGAGTCTAGATTGCTTGCCACAATATGTGTTGTGAATTCCACTGAGTTTCTCGTGCAAGTCCTAAGTCCTCACGAATGGACGCGTTGGCGAGACTTGCGTCTTGCCTCACTTGAGTTTGACGCCCATGCATTCGGGTCGAATTACGAATTGGAAGCCTCATGGACCAACGAAGACTGGATGAGTAAGGTCTCAGTTTTTGCACCTGTCGTAGCGTCTCAAGGATCTTTAGACGTTGCCATGATGAGCGTGGAAAACCTGAGTGGGGATTTTGGTGCAACGTGTTGGATCGGTGGATGTTGGGTACGGCCTGAATACCGCAACCGTGGAGTACTACGCACGTTGTTTGAATACCTGGACAGTCAGGCAACCTCTCGAGACTGGTCAGTGCAAGGGCTAGGCGTATGGGAAGACAATGTCGCTGCAATCGCAGCCTATGAGCAGCTCGGCTTCGCGAACCGTGGTGAACCAATGCCGAGTTCACGACAGCCAGGTAAGTTCTATCAACGAATGATTCGTCAGACTCGATAGGGGACTGGATTCGGTCGCCTTGCTACTTTGCGAGATACTTACCTGAGCCGCATAGGCACATACTCCAAGGAGATTCATGAGCGTCAAGCCACGACTGTCAGCGAAACTTGCACCGTGGATATTTGTGTTCTTGTGGAGTTCGGGCTTTGTTGCCGCAAAGTATGTTCATCCTTACGCAGGACCCTTTACATTCCTGGCGATTCGTTACGTCCTAGCGTGTGCAATCCTGGCCGTTGTCGCATACTTTCAGCGCGGAACATGGACGTTAACGCGCACTCAAGTGTGGCACTCAGCTCTAGTAGCTGTTTTTTTACACGCTATCTATATAGGCGGCGTTTTCTTCGCCATTCATGAAGGTGTGACCTCTGGTATCTCCGCTGTAATCGTGAGTTTGCAACCAGTGTTCGTCGCACTCTTAGCAATCCCGATGCTCGGTGATCGGTTTAAGCCAATCGAAGCGCTGGGCTTGTTCCTGGGTATCGTCGGCGTCGCTTTGTTGCTGCTACCCAAATTGTTTCAAGGTAATTTCAATTCTCAATTCACTACTGCTGGAATTGTTTCTTGTATCGTCGCGCTTTTTGGAACGACTATCGGCTACATACTCCAGAAGAAAACGGGTGGTGGTATTGCATTCGTACCAGGAACTGCAGTGCAATACGGAGTGTCCTCAATCATATTTATTGTTTTGTCTTTGACAATGGAAGACAATTCAGTGCAGTGGACCCCGCAGTTTGTTGCCGGCTTAGCGTGGATTGTTTTGATGATGTCGATTGGCTCGATATTTTTGCTTTATTCACTCCTGCGCCAGGGAAGCGCCGGAAGCGTTTCGAGTTTGTATTATTTGGTTCCTCCGTGCGCTGCAATTCAGGCTTATTTCTTGTTTGGTGAACGAATCTCATTTTTAGGCTTGGTTGGAATGGCATTAGCAGGACTTGGTGTCATGTTGGTGATGCGGGCAACAGGGTCAGATGGCCACTAACGACACAGATGAACCGCAATCTGGAGTAATTTCCGCAGGTACTGTTGCATCGCTTCGCGCATCGTATTTTCTTGTCACATTGGCGTCGTTAGTCTGGGTGCCGCGGATCCCAGAAATCAAGGATGCACTCGCATTATCAAATGGGCAGCTCGGGCGCACATTAATGACTGGCGGTTCTGCGGCATTATTCTTTTCTGGTCGTATCGGCACTCTTGTTGTGAAACATGGTTCATTTCGCACGTTCACGTGGTACATCCCAATCGCATTTACTTCTGCTCTACTTATAGGTTCGGCGACAAATTTGATAACCCTGATTATTGGTCTTATCGTGGGAAGTTTTGCCGGAATAATTATTTTTACTGCTGTCACGACTCAAGCAAATACGTTTAGCCACATAACATCGTCGAACTCTCTAAATAATCTGACAGCTGTGTCGAACATCGGTTCATTGTCAGCAGTTGTGATTGGCTCTGGTCTCTTGACGCATCTCACACGTGCTCAATACATCATTGGAATGAATGTGTTGTTAGCTATTGGTTTTATGATCGCCCGACGGGGTCTCTTGACATGGGACTATCATGAAAACAGTGAAAATGCGGGCGTGACATTGCCATGGTTTTCACGCGCGGTAGTGCCGATGTACGTGCTAACTGGCGCAATGATGTGCAGCACTGTCGCCGAATTCTCGGCGAATGACTGGAGTGCAATTTTCACTCGTGACGAACTTGGGGTGGGTGCACCTCAGTACTTGATTCCCTTTGTTTTCTTTCAAATTGGAATTGTGTTGATTCGTTTCGCGGCAAATCGACTGTCGGGCACATTAGGCGTTGGCCGTTTCGTTCAATTATTTGCAGGATCGATGGCATTGATTTGGGCTTTCTGTATTTTTGCGGCATCACACATCCCTAATGGCCATGGTGCGCTAGTTCTTGCAACAATTGGATTTTTCGCGGCTGGCCTAGGTATTGGACCCGTGTATCCAGCATTAATGAATGCCGTAGTACTACCGGGCGTTCCTAAACCGCTGGTTCTGGCTCGCTTGTTCAGTTTGGTTGTTGCAGCTTTTGTATTTGGGCCAGGCATCATGGGGTCGTTTGCCCAAACATTTGGTCTGGATCGCGCAATCTTGTTACCCCCAATCTTGTTAGGGATTGTGGGGTTGCTGGCGATGAAGGTACTTGCGTCTGAGTCGGTCAGTTCGTCACAAGATATGGTGAAACCATGATTATCGATGTGTGGTCGGATGTTGTGTGTCCATGGTGCTTTATTGGTCGCCGCCGATTACAAAAAGCTATTGCGTCGCTACCCGAAGGCACTGAAGTAGTTGTTCGCCATCGCGCATTTCAACTCAATCCTGCCGCTGTGGGTGTGGAACCAACATCAGAATTATTGGCAACAAAATATCGGTTAGGCAAAGAGCAAGTTGATGAGATGCAGGCCAATGTGTGTGCCATAGCCGATGGCGAAGGATTGTGTTACGACCTGTCCGACACTCTGTCGGGAAATACTCGAAATGCGCATCGCCTCCTGCTTCATGCAGAATCTGTCGGCAAGCAAGACGAACTACTTGAAGCGATGTACTCAACATATTTTGAAAAAAGTGGCGCGCTTTTTTCAGACGATGACTTAGTTGCAGTCGGAGTTTCCGTAGGGCTCGATGAACCAGCAATCCGTCAGATATTTAAATCTAACGACTTCGAAGATGTTGTTGAACAGGATCAGGCACTCGCACATCAACTTGGTGCAAACGGTGTGCCGTTCTATGTCGTAGATATGAAGTACGGAATCTCGGGTGCTCAACCGCAGGAAGTGTTTAACCAAACTTTGCACACTGCGCTTGCGCGATAAGTTGCTTGTCTAAGCAATTTAGATTGCCGTACAGTCCAGCGCATCCAACTCTGTTATTACTTAACAGTCCCTGCCAAGATGGCTACGGTATCAATGCCTGGACCAAAGTCGATTGTGTCGGATACATGGACATCATCTGGTCGTCCGCGTTTCACATACTTATTTAGGACTGGGTACAGCAACGCTGACCCACCGAGCATGATGACACCAATCCAGAATGAAACTGGTTCTTCTACCCATGCGCTTTGGATAATCCACAAACACAGCGCGATTGGAAATACCGAAATAGCAACAGCCCCAAACATTCCACCGGGTACTTTAAACGGTCTACGCATGAGTGGGTATTTACGCCTCAGGGCTATCAACGCAATGAACTCAAGCGAAATACTGAACATGTTCAGCATGATGTCTGCGTCAATGAGAGTTGAAAAGTTCAGAGCCGTAAAGATTGCAAAGATTCCGCAGCTCAAGATGATGGACTTCACTGGTGTACCAGTTTTCGGATTCACTTCGGCTAGAGCATCAGGAAGGTAGTGATCCGCTGCAAGTACCGCTGGCACTCGCGATCCGGACATCAGCAATGATGAAAAAAGACCAACTTGTGACACAAGTGCGCCGATAACGATTGCACCTTTCAACCATGGTCCGCCGAGTAAGTCACCGACAAGAGCGAAGTCTCCGTTGTCCCACAGCGAGACGTCCTCATTGTGTAACCCCGAACCTAGGGAGGCGAACATGGGGAATAAATACGTGACCATAATGAGTGGGACAGAGATGAGTAGCGCTAGAGGATATGTGCGGCTTGGCTTTTCTGTTTCACCGCCAACCGTGGACACTGCATCAAAGCCGATGTAGTTCCAAATGATCACACCAAGACCAGCTCCGGCTGCTTGCATCTTGCTCATGTCTGGCAATGTGAATGGCTGAAGTGGATTTAGTCCTGGTGTGTGAGCTACTTGAATAAGGCCCAAGATAGACACGATGATGAACGGCGCGATTATGACGACGAACAGTCCTATGGACGTGTTGCCTACAGCCGTAGAGCCTCGAGCATTGAGATATCCAAGTGGAATCATGAACACAATTGCCGCGACCCAGTGCAGATCAAGGGAAAATGCGCCGTCCCACAGTGAGAAAACTGAATGGTTTCCGCGCTCAAGTGCTGGGTACCAGACCGCTAAGTAATCAATAAACAACACAGGGTACAAGGCAGTATCAAGCCATGAGGCAATCCAACTTGATGCGCCTTCCATGAATCCCCAAAAGCGACCCATGCCGAATTTCACCCAGTTGTAGTAGCCACCTTGTAGTGGAATTGCAGAACCAAGTTCGGCATTCATCAGGGCACATGGGACGCTAAAAATTAATGGAATGACAATGAGCATGAGCATTGTCATGCCCGGTCCCGAACTTGAAATCGCAGTTTCAAGACCGTAAGGGCCACCAGAGACGCTGAAATAAATCAAGGCAACGAGTGGAAGTGTGCGAAGTTGCTTGCGTGCTATTGCGCCAGGTGTGCTTGCCATAATGACGTCAGTTTAGAACTGCGTGCGTTGCCAGTGTGGGCTTTTAGCAAGAATTCGGATTCGTGGTAACTCAAAAAGCTTGTATCCAACGCCTGCTGTAACTTTGCTGGTCTTACTTGGATTAAGTGAGCCATGACCTTTCATTAGACTTGCACTATGTCTAAAGTTCTCGCGTCGTTGCCGGTTGGCGAAAAAGTTGGTATTGCCTTTTCGGGCGGGCTCGATACTTCGGTTGCCGTTGCCTGGATGCGAGATAAAGGCGCAATTCCATGTACATACACCGCGGATCTGGGTCAGTATGACGAACCAGACATCGATTCTGTCCCCTCGCGAGCGGGAGCATATGGAGCTGAGATCGCACGATTAGTTGACTGCAAAGAGCCGCTCGTTGCAGAAGGACTAGTTGCAATTGCGTGCGGAGCTTTCCACATTCGCTCTGGTGGCAAGCAGTACTTCAACACCACACCACTTGGACGAGCTGTGACTGGCACTTTGTTGGTTAATGCAATGAAGCAAGACAACGTTGAAATTTGGGGCGATGGCTCCACTTATAAAGGCAATGACATTGAGCGCTTTTATCGATACGGGTTACTAGCAAACCCCAACTTACGAATTTACAAGCCATGGTTAGATGCAGATTTTGTTCGTGAGCTAGGTGGACGTAAAGAAATGTCTGAGTGGTTAGTTGCCCATGGACTGCCATACCGCGACAGCACCGAAAAGGCTTACTCGACAGATGCCAACATTCTTGGTGCAACACATGAAGCGAAGACCCTGGAAAATCTTGATACGTCGATCGAAATCGTTGATCCGATTATGGGCGTTCGATTCTGGGACTCATCAGTGCGTATTGATTCTGAAGATGTTGAGATTACCTTTAGCCAGGGTTACCCCGTTGCCATAAACGGCGTTGATTACACCGACATTGTTGCTCTGATGCAACAGGCAAATGCTATTGGTGGGCGACATGGTCTTGGTATGAATGACCAAATTGAGAACCGCATTATCGAAGCCAAGAGTCGCGGCATTTATGAAGCACCTGGAATGGCACTGTTATTCATCGCCTACGAACGACTCGTCAGCGCAATTCATAATGAAGACACAATTGCCAATTACCATGCCGAAGGACGCCGACTTGGCAGACTCCTTTATGAAGGACGTTGGTTTGATCCACAGGCTCTGATGCTTCGCGAATCACTGCAACGCTGGGTAGCTTCGGCCATTACCGGAACTGTGACTTTGCGTCTGCGTCGTGGCGACGATTTTTCGGTGATCAATACGTGTGGCCCAGCACTGAGCTATCACCCAGAAAAATTGTCGATGGAACGCACAGAAAATGCAGCGTTTGGTCCAACCGATCGCATTGGTCAATTAACAATGCGCAATTTGGACATCGAAGATACTCGTCAAAAGCTTGAAATGTATCGTGCTCAGGGACAACTTGATGACGCTCGATTCGGAATCGTTGGAAAGTTGCAGGCTGGTGTTGCGAAGTCAGTTAGTTCAGCATCGCCAGATGATGCGACTGACGAAGGCTTGAATCGCGCAGCTATGGACCTTGGATCTGACTAAATGGCACGCACTGTCGTTGATGAGTGGCTGGAAGGAACTCCTGAACCGCAATTAGGCACTCTGCTGGCGATGCGCGAAATAATTCTCGACATTGTTCCCGATGCGCAACAAATCATCAGTTACAACATGCCTGCCTTCAAGGTAGGCGAGGGAATTGTTGCCGGATTCTTGCCCACTAAAAAAGGTTGTTCCTATTACCCGTTTAGTGGATCAACATTGGAGACTCTGGCCGACGACGTTGCGGCATACTCAACAACCAAAGGCGCTCTTCACTTTCGTGCTGATAAACCGTTGCCAAAAGTTCTGGTGCGTAAATTAATTAAGGCGCGACTTTTCGAAATTGAATCAAAACGCAAATAGTTTTTTCAGTCCTAGAGACTTGCGATTGCGTTGGCGATAATTGCATCGTGTACGTATTGGGCTAGCCCTTCGCGTTGTGAATTGTAGTGATCTGCGAATCGTGAGTCTGAAATGTACATTTCAGCCAGGTTGCTTTGTATGTCGTACGAGCAGTCGTACCACCATTGCGTGATAACTGTTCTATGGCACTCTGCAGCGTAGCGAGCCTGATCACTTTCCGGTGGAAGACCGTCGTTCATTGCACCAATAAATAGGTCAACGACTTCTTGTTGGTGTTTCTTAGACAGCTCTATGTCTTCATCCGTATATCGAGATAGCCGTTGCTGAGATTGAGCGTATGCGTCGGTCGTGCCCCACTGCCGTTCGGCTTCTTCGGCATAATGTTCGTGGGTCATGCTCATAATTTTATATCTACCCAGACAATGCGAGACAATGGCCACGTGAGTAGATTTACTCGGTTTATCGCCTTCGGAGACTCGATTACCGAAGGCCTGTGTGATGACATCGTCGCGGGTCAATATGTTGGCTGGGCTGATCGTGTCGCATATGTACTTGCGCACGAGCAGACTGGTTTTGAGTATTTCAATCTCGCGGTGCGCGGTAAGCGACTTGAACAAGTAGTTGCCGATCAAATTCCACTCGGCATTGAGTTCATCGAGGGATCACAAACTCTTGTGTCATTTCATGCCGGCGCCAATAACATTCTTCGACCTGGCTACGAGCCCGACGTTATTTTCTCTATGTATCAAGAAACAGTCCGTCGGCTTGCGGCTACTGGTGCACAAGTCATGCTGTTTACGGTTCAAGAAGTAGCTGACCCTCAGACCCGCACTCAGCGGTTGTGGAACTCGCGGTTTGGCGGATTCAATAACATGGTGCGCAAAACTGCCAACGAAGTCGGCGCATTGCTCCTTGATGGAAATACGCATGAAGTGTTTTTCGATAAGCGACTCATCGCGCCCGATCGACTCCACTTGAATGCGGATGGTCATAGACGAGTTGCGTCAGCAGTTCTCGCAAACTTGGGCATGCCTCATGATTCCGATTGGGACGTGCCCATCGGACCGATGTCGGAACCTGGATTGGTGGCACGTTGTGGTTCAACTATTCGTTGGGTCACATCATTTCTCGTACCCTGGGCTCTGCGTCGTATGACTGGTAAGTCCTCAGGCGATGGCCGGATTGCTAAACACGAAGGACCAGTTTCGTTGTCTTAAGGGATGTACGACGCCTATTGGTGTTGAGCAATCTCACAAAAACTCATTTCACTATTGCCCGAATCTATTACTAGGTAGATTGGGGGGTATGGATCGTCTGCTTGAAAGAGACATATCAGCAACACAATTCGACCCCGAGGCTCGAACACGCGTGTTGCCATCTCGAGCAACTACGGTTGTCGTCGGTGGGGGAATTATTGGCTCGAGTATCGCGTACCACTTGGCGCAATTGGGACACAAAGATGTGCTTGTCCTTGAACGCAGTGCAATTGCATCAGGTACAAGCTGGCATGCTGCTGGACTCATTGCGAACGGTCGCGGATCGCATGCATTAACGAAGTTATCTCGTTACGGCGTTGAGTTGTATTCACGTTTGGAAAAAGAAACCGGTGTTGACATTAATCTTCGTCAACCTGGGTCGATTACTTTATGTCGTACTAAAGGTCGAATGGATGAAGTCCGTTACTCCGACATGGTTGCCCGTCATGCTGGTCTTCCGAGTGAATTAGTTTCACCAAAGCGCATTAGTGAATTGCATCCGCTTATTTCAAAAAAGAAGTTACTGGGCGGAATGTTTCACCCGCTTGATGGCCATGTAAACCCAGGCTTGACGGCGCTTGCTTTAGCAACTGGTGCACACGCTCAAGGTGTCACTTTTCGCGAAGGTGTTTGCGTCACAGGTATTAGAACTGTTAATGGTCGTGTGTCGCATGTAGAAACAGATCTCGGTGAAATTGAAACCGAGAACGTAGTTCTGGCAGCAGGTTTGTGGACCCGCGATCTTGCTGAGATGTGTGGCGCCAAAGTTCCGCTGTGGCCAGCAGCACATGTGCATGTGAGAACTGAAGCAGTCGATGGCGCACAGGAGCCACTCCCGGTTTTGCGCGATCTTGATGGCTATTTGTACATTCGGCAAAATGCAGGCGGCTTGCTCGTGGGAGCTTTTGAACCTGATGGCATTCCTGTCGATCCCAAGAGTCTCCCGTCGAACTTTTCATTCGGAGAATTTGAACCAGACTGGGAACACTTCGCTCAGATTCGTCACAACGCACAAGAGATTGTTCCAGTGTTACGTGATACGAAGTACGAACGATTCTTGAATGCACCTGAATCATTTACGCCAGATGCGAATTTCTGCCTTGGTGAAACTGCAGAAGTTAACGGACTATGGGTCGCGGCCGGATTTAACAGTCAGGGAATTATTTACGCACCAGGTGCTGGTCGTGCGCTCGCAGAGTGGATAGTTGCTGGGTCGCCAACATCAGACGTGTCAGCTGTTGACGTGCAACGCTTTGCTGGTCAACAAGCAAACCGACGCTACTTAAACGAGCGCACTCGCGAAGGCCTTGGTCGTTTATACGCGATGCATTGGCCACATTTGCAGCCTCGTACTGCTCGTGGTGTGCGACGGACACCACTACACGATCGTCTTGATGCAGCTGGCGCCGTCTTTGGGGAACTAGTGGGTTTTGAGCGGGCTAATTGGTTTGCACCTCAGGGGGTTGCTCGGGAGTACGAGTACAGCTACGGTCGCCAAAATTGGTTTGAGCATTCTGCTCGGGAACACAAAGCGGCTCGCGAAGCAGTAGCGGTTTTCGATCTGTCAACGTTCAGCAAAGTGGAAGTCCAAGGTTGGGATGCGTTACAGGTCGTCCAATCTGTGTGCACAGCAAATCTTGATGTGCCCATTGGCAAAGTTGTGTACACGTTGATGCTCAACAAAGGTGGAGGTATCGAACTCGACGGTACTGTCACTCGATTGGCTCATGACCGATTCCTTGTTGTCACACCAACATCTGCTTTGACAAAAACGTTGGCCATGTTTAACCGGGCGGCTCGCACTTTTGCCGCTGCTGTTATTGATTGCACGACTTCGCTTGCAACGATCGCAATCATGGGTCCACGTTCGCGCGAGTTACTGCAACGCATTTCGCCAGATGATTTTTCGAATGACGCCCAGCCGTGGGGCACAGCACGCACTATTCAAGTTGCTGACGGGTATGCGTTGTGCCTACGCGTGAGTTTCGTCGGTGAACTCGGATACGAGTTGTATCCCACTCCTGACCTCTCAGTTAATGTGTACGACGCGGTTATTGAGGCGGGCTCGGACCTTGGGATTGTGCGCGCGGGATATCACGCACTAGACAGCTTGCGCGTGGAAAAGGGTTATCGCCATCTCGGCCACGACATCGGACCAATTGACGATCCGTACAGCGCGTCACTGGGATTCACGGTGGCGTTAGATAAGCCCGGTGGCTTCGTAGGTCGCGATGCGATCGCTGCCAAGAAGGGGAGCCGTACACATCGTCAGGTTTACATCAAACTTGCAAATCCGAAGCTTCTTTTGATTCATGATGAGTCTGTGCTTCGTGACGGTCGCATCGTCGGTCACGTTACGTCTGGGGCTTTTGGACATACCGTTGGCTCTGCAGTTGGTGTTGCGTTTATTGAGGCGGATTTGCCAGCAGACGCAAACTACATAGTTGATTGCGCTGGGGAAATGACCCAAGCCACTGTGAGTGACGAAGCATTTTATGACCCCAGTAATTCTCGACTTCGTGGCTAAAGTATCTACATGAGCGAAAACATTATTGGTCCCGTAGACGGTACGAAAGTCCCTCGATTCGCAGGTGAATCTACGTTTGCGCGCCTTCCACGCATCGACCAGGTATCGGATTATGACGTTGCAGTTTTAGGTGCCCCTTTTGACGGCGGCGTTTCTTTCCGTCCCGGTGCCCGCTTTGGGCCGACGGCTATCAGACAAGCATCGCGACACTTGCGTCCTGCGTATCATCCTGATTTGCAGATCGCTCCATTCCGCACCATCCAAGCCGTTGATGCGGGCGATGTCCCATGTAACCCATTTGATATTGATAGTGCACTGAAACAAATCAATGAAGTGTCTGCGGAATACATCAGCGATTCACACAAACTAGTCACTCTTGGTGGCGATCACACCATCACATTGGGAATCTTGCGCTCAATGGTCGCAGTACATGGACCAATCGCAGTGATTCACTTTGATGCGCACCTTGATACGTGGGACACCTACTTTGGTGCTGAACGAACACACGGCACATTCATGCGCCGCGCATTCGAAGAAGGCCTACTGATCGAAGATTCATCACTTCACGTCGGCATCCGTGGACCGCTTTATGACCGCAGCGATTTAGATGACGATAAGCGCTTCGGATTCTCCACAGTGCGTGCATCGGATTTTGATCGCATGGGTGTTGATGAAGTCATCGGCCTTGCGAAACAGCGCGTGGGCGATCAGCCGTACTACCTGTCCATTGATATTGACGTTCTTGACCCTGCGTTTGCTCCAGGAACGGGTACACCAGAAATGGGTGGATTCACGTCCCGTGAATTACTGTCCATGGTGCGCGCCTTGCCGCGAGATCAAATGGTCGGCGCTGACATTGTTGAAGTCAGCCCTGCCTATGACCATGCGGAAATCACATCACTTGCTGCAGCGACATTGTCCTACGAGATCATGTCACTCATGGCACTTGCGAAGTAATAGCGAAGCATTTCTTGTCCGCGTCTGTACTATCGAGGCATGGACTTAACAGCAGCTGCTTATCAAGCCACCGCAGGTGGACCACTCGATGTTGATCGCGCCTTTTATGGTGCGTTAGCGCAGGACGACGGTCGAGAACTCGTTGACTCGTTCGTTCTGCCAATTCGTAGCGGACGCGCGTGGAAAATTCCAGCGGGTCACTTGTGTCGGATTGTCACAATTGAAGGTCCGCAGGTTGCTGACTTAAATTTGTGGAGCCTTAATGATCCCCGGGAACGGTTCTGGGCATCGCGCACAAAGCAACTTCATGCCGCCCACCTGACAACGTTCAACCGACTGTGGTCAATTTTGCCGTTCCTACGTCCGATGGCCACCATCACTTTCGATAGCTTGGCTGACTATGGTCGCGATGCACAAGGTGGTCGCGTGCATGACTTGTTGGGTACTCGCTGTGATCCATATGTGAATCGCATGCTGACAGGCGAAGACTTTGATTACCACTGTCATTCAAATCTTGTGCGAGCAGTTTTACCGCATGGGTTAACGGAATTCGATGTGCATGATGTGCTCAATGTTTTCCAATGCACGGGATTAAATGACCAAGATCAGTACTTTATGAAAACTTGCCCTGCCAAAAAGGGTGACTACTTCGAATTCTTTGCGGAAATCGATTTACTTGCAGCTTTGTCAACATGTCCTGGTGGAGATCTGTCTGTGCCGTTGTGGGGACCTGACGCGCGCGATCCACTAGATGTGTGCCGACCATTAGGCATTGAGGTGTACAAGCCAAGCGAGGCCCTTCTTGAGGGCTGGAAGCAGCCTACGCGTGCTGCATATGCTGGAAATCATGGATTGGTATTCCCGCAGTGGCAGTAACTGCAATAGATCTGAATGCGGATCTAGCTGAAGAATGCGGCGATGACGCTGCCATGTATCCGTTTCTCACAAGTGCCAACGTGTGCTGTGGGGAACATGCTGGTGGACCTGATGCAATGCGTGAAGCAGTAAGTGCGGCACTTGCGCACAATGTCAGTATTGGTGCTCACGTGGGATACGCAGATCGCGAAAATTTTGGTCGTGACGATGTTGAGATGTCGTACTCGGATTTGTACGCTCTCACGCGCAAACAAATCGAGTTATTGAAAAGTATTGCGGAACCACTCGGTGCAACATTGCGATATGTAAAACCACACGGTGCTCTGTATCACCGAATTGGACGCGATGCGCAACAAGCGCGAGCAGTAACAGACGCAATTGCTGACATCGATAGTTCATTACAGGTTTTGGTTCCGCACACACCGGTCATTCTCGAAGCCGCAATGAAACGTGGACTGTACGTTGCGCACGAATTTTTTGCTGACCGCGCGTATTTGCCGAGTGGAACTTTGGCGCCACGTTCCATGGAAGGCTCCGTGCTTCATGATTCGGAATTCATTTCCAATCGCGTTATGGATTGGTTACGAACAGGAACTATTACGGCAACGGACGGCTCGACTGTGACAATCGATGCTGAATCAATTTGTTTACATGGAGACACTCCTGGCGCGGTTGATAACGCTCGCACAATTCACGATGACTTAGTTGCGCATGGATTTACTTTGAAATCGTGGCTCGATTAAGTCATGAACATTCGCCCGTGTGGGCCGCTAGCGTGTCTCATTGATTGCCCAAGTGAATCTGTTTTATCTGTTGCTCACACGATGCGGGAATCGGGTTACTTTGTGGACGTGGTTCCATCGGAACTGTCTGTACTCGTGACGTGGGATCCCGTAGTTGCGATCACTCACCAGCAGATACTCGAGCTAGCTCACTCGGCACCAGAGCACCTGGCAAATGATTCAGGTCGTCTTTGCGAAATACCTGTGAGTTATGACGGCGCTGATTTAGCTGATGTGGCATTAGCCACTGGTTTGAGCGTTGCGCAGGTCATCGAACTACATACAACAACGACGTTCTACGCGGCGTTTGCAGGCTTTGCTCCGGGTTTTATGTACTGCACAGGGCTTGCGAGCCAGTTGGTCCTGCCAAGACGTTCAAGTCCGCGCGTTGCGGTTCCTGCGGGCTCTGTGGCGATAGCAGACCTTTATTCGGCGGTTTATCCGATTGAGTCGCCTGGTGGCTGGCACCTGCTAGGTACAACGACTGTCCCGATGTTCGACATTGCGCGCAATCCCGTGTCGTTCCTGTCGCCCGGAGACACTGTGCGGTTCGTGCAGGTGTGGTCATGACATCAATTCAGGTCGTGTCATGCGTTGGATTTGCCAGCCTGCAAGACGAAGGACGCAGGGGAGTCGCGCATCTAGCCGTTCCTACAGGTGGTGCTTTTGACAGAGCCTCGTTCTCGCTAGCAAACCGGATTCTGGGTAACTCGCCACGCGCAGCAGCTGTGGAATCTTGTCGGGCTCAGCTTGTGTTTGTCGCCAACACGAACTGCGAAATCGCCGTGACAGGAGCGCCTGTGAGCATTCAGGTGGCTGGATACGAGCAAGCAATGAATGAGCCACTCTTTGTTCGCAAGGATGTTGTCGTAGCCATCCAACCGTCTCAATTGGCCTTGCGGACGTACATCGCGATTCGAGGCGGATTTGATGTCGAACCTGTGATGGGGTCGCGTAGTTTCGACGAACTTGCACGGTTAGGACCAAGACCGTTAGCCCAGGGAGATTCATTGCCGATAGGCAACGACAGTGTGAGTGACTTGCCGAATTCGCTCGGGCCAGTCAGAGGCGTCTCATTGTCGGACTCAGTGACGCTCAGAGTGTGGCGCGGACCACGGTGGGATTGGTTTGGCAATGCGTCCAGCATCACATCAGCAAACTTCGTTGTGACCAGCAAGTTGAATCGGGTGGGAGTGCGACTCGACGGGCACTCATTCACATGGGATACAACTCGCAGACTCGCTAGTGAAGGCGTTGCAATGGGTTCGATTCAAGTGCCCGTCGATGGAGTTCCGTTGATTTTCGGTCCTGACCATCCCACAACGGCCGGGTATCCCGTCATTGGCATTGTGGATCCGCGTGACATGTCAACGCTTGCTCAGGTCACTCCGGGCACACGCATTCGGTTTGCGCTCGAGAGTTAGGCCAGAGGCTCGCTAGTTGCTAGCCACTGTTCTTCGAGTTCGTTTTTTCGTGCGTCTAATTCACGCAGTTGCGTATTTAACTCGGCAACTTTTTCGTAATCGGTTGCATGCGCACCGAGGTCTGTGTGCAGTTGAGCAATTGCGGCGTCAACTTTGACTAGTTGACGTTCGATGCGAGCAAGGTCTTTTTCAAGTTCGCGACGGCGAGCTGCGCTGAGTTGTGGCTTATCCGAAATGGCGCTGTCCGAAAATGCTTGTCCAAAAGATGTTGGGTAAGTGCCGTTGATTTGTCGCGCACGTAACTCGAGGTATTGTTCAATGCCTCGCGGTAGGTCTGTCACGCGCCCATCACCCATGATGCCAACGAAAGTATCGCAAGCGCGTTCCATGAAGTATCTATCGTGAGACACCACGATGAGTGTTCCGCCGAAACTGTCGAGCAGGTCTTCAAGCGAAGCCAGGGTTTCGACGTCAAAGTCATTGGTTGGTTCATCCAGGATGAGAACATTTGGTCCACTCATCAACAAGCGAGTGAGCTGGAGTCGGCGACGTTCACCGCCGGAGAGATCTCCCACTGGAGTCCAATGTGAAGAGGCCGGGAACCCGAGTCGTTCGAGAAGTTGGCCGGCACTCAGGCTCTTGCCTTTTCCAATTTCAATATGTGTTGCCACGCGCTCGACAGCTTCGAGCAATCGCCAGGTGCGATCGAGTTCATCGAGGTGTTGTGACAAGAACGCGATTTTTACCGTCACACCCGCGGCAAATTTTCCAGCTACCGGTTTTAGATCTTGGGTCAAAATGCGAAGCATCGTGGTCTTGCCCGCACCATTGACGCCGACAACGCCAATGCGATCTCCAGGACCGATATTCCATGTGACGTTTCGGAAAAGTTCTTTTTCGCCAACGCGAACATCGATGTCATTGAGTTCAAACACCATTTTGCCAAGTCGAGCATTCGCAAAAGCAAGTAGTTCAACATTGTTTCGAGGTGGTGGCTCATTTTCGATTAATTCATTTGCCGCATCAATTCGAAACTTGGGTTTCGAGGTACGTGCAGGAGCTCCACGGCGAAGCCACGCCAACTCTTTGCGGACCAGCATGTTGCGCTTTTGGTCAGCAACGGATGCTTGTCTTTGCCGTTCGACTTTTGCCAAGACAAAAGCAGAGTAGCCACCTTCGTATTCTTCGACAGCTCCATCTACGACTTCCCACGTGTATTCGCTGACTTCGTCCAGGAACCAACGATCGTGCGTGACGGTAACGAGTGCGAGTCCTCGACGAGACTTCAGGTGTGCAGCTAGCCACGCAACTGCCTCGACATCGAGATGGTTCGTGGGCTCATCAAGCAGGAGTACATCAAGTGGTGACACGAGCAGTTTTGCTAGGGCTACGCGTCGTTTTTCTCCACCTGACAGGGGACCCATTTTTCGTTCCAGGATTTCTTCATCAAATCCACCAAAGAGTCCAGTCAGTACATCTCGGATTGCAGCATCTGTTGCCCATTGGTGATCATGGGCTGCGCCGAGTACAACCTCACGAACGGTCATGTCGGGGTCGTAGTGGTCGACCTGGCTCAGGCTGCCCACGAAAATGTCGTTTGTTCGAGAAACGCGTCCAGAGTTTGGAGTTTCAACACCAGTCAAAATCCGAATGAGAGAGGATTTACCGCCACCGTTTCTGCCGACGACACCAATCCGGTCGCCTTCATTGAGCCCAAGCGATACGGAATCGAGCACGGGACCTTTGCCGTAATTCAACGTCACATTCTCAGCGTTGATGAGATTACGGCCTGCCACCCGTCTACTCTGCACCATACTTGGGCTGTGCGGAAATTAGCGGTCAGTTTATTCACGATTATGGGCTTCCTGGGAACTGCAGTTCCTGTTCATGCGGATGTCAACGACGTCACAGTCATGACACGAAATATTTATCTCGGTGCCGATGTCGGCCCAGCGATGAAGCTTTTGCCGAACTTCTCAGCAGCTGCGCAATTTATGTGGGATCAAGTCCATAAAACAGATTTCTCGATGCGGGCACCGAAGTTGGCCGCAGAAATTGTGACTGAGCATCCAGATGTTGTTGCAATTCAAGAAGCAACCACATGGATTTGTACACCTGGCCCATTCTCACGACCAGTAGTGGTTTACGACTTCGTCAAGCAGTTACTTGAACAAACACAGATTATGGGTACGGAATACGTTCTAGCTGCGGCGAATGGACGAACTGCCTATAACGAAGGCTTTGCCATTAATCCCATCCCTATGGTGACAATGGCGCATGATCCAGCTACATTCCAACCGCTATTCGGCAAAGACGACGCAGCGTGTGGATTCAGGATTGCTGATGCAATTTTGATTCGAAGCGATCATGTGACTGATGTATTAAATGTTGGAACAACTGAATATAAAAAGTCGTACACAATTATTCCTACATTGATGACTGTGCATCGGGGCTATAGCTGGGCAGACATCTTGATTCATGGTGTACCGACGCGATTTGTTGCAACTCATCTGGAGTCGCTCTTTGACGCCGGCAAGGTACCACCTGCAAAAGCCCAAGCAGATCAGTTAATAAATGATTTGAAAAACGTCACTATGCCACTTGTTGTGATGGGTGACTTCAACAGTGATCCACGAGATCCTCGACCACAAAGCGATCCCAATTTAGGCGAGCAACCATTTGAAAGCGCGGCTTGTCCCGTTCAAAAATTAAATCCCTCAAAAGATTCCGCTCATTCTGAGTGCAGCCCATACTGGTCTATGGTTCAGGCTGGCTATACAGATGTCGGTCCTGACCCACAACAAACGTCAAACTTTTCGTGGGGATATACCGCTTTACTTAATGGGTTTGATAAAGCGCGCCCACAAGGATTCACAGACCGATTGGATTATGTCTTCACGCGAAAATTAGAGCCAGGTGCTGGTTCTCGACTCGTGGGTAATACGTGGCCAACTGGATCAGACATGTGGCAGTGTGGCGCCGAAATATGTGCTCCGACAGATCATGCGGGAGTTGTTGCCACATTGAATATGCCTCATTCAACTCAGGTAGACCCAGCCCCCGATGCTCATCGTCCATTTCCGATTGGCTTTTGGAAAGCGATAGGGATACTTATTTGTCTATTGATTCTTCGTAAAATTCTGAAGCGTCGTCAACCGAAGTGGCACTCTATTGAAACGACAGCTGTGAAATAACAGAGTCAGTCGGCCCCGATTGATTGAGTGTGTAGAAATGCAGTCCTGGAGCTCCGAGTGCGACAACGTCTTCGCAAATTTGCACGGCAATGTCGATGCCGAGTTGCTTAAGCGATTCAGGGTCGTTTTGATAGCGAGCAAATCGAAGTCGCGTTGCTTTTGGCATGTAGCCACCACTGAGTTCGAGCATGCGCACGATTTGGTTGTAGTTCATGACCGGCATAATTCCTGGATAAATGCGCAACCGTGACCCTCGGCTTTCTAACGCGTCGCACAGCGCTTCGTAACGGCCGCTGTCAAACACGAACTGCGTAATCGCAAATGTGGCGCCAAGTTCTTCTTTGCGCAGCAGTACTTGAATGTCTTGCATGAAGTTGCCTTGCGATGCAGGGTGCACGTCTGGAAAAGCGGCCACACCGACTTCGAGAGTGGTCGTGCGAGAAATCAGGTCAACGAGTTGATCGGCGTAATCGTAACCACCTGGCGTTGTTGTCCAGGGCGCCGTCGGACCACCAACAGGATCACCACGCAATGCGAGAACGCCCGACAGTCCGATCTTCTGATATTCCTCAAGCACATGACTGAGTTGCTCTTCGGTGGAACCCACGAGGGTGAGATGTCCAATGACACGACACTTCAGAGTGTTGAGAATTGACTGTGCAACAGCGAATGTGCGATCTTGCGTGGAACCGCCTGCGCCGTAGGTAACTGACACAAAAGCAGGTCGATGTTTAGCTAACTCGGTCAGCGTGTTATTCAAGATGGCTGCTGCTGGGTCATCTTTGGGTGGAAAAAACTCAAAAGAAATAGTTGGTTGTGGTGGAATGTCGCCGGATACCAGCGTGTTTAGATCTGTGCTTGGCATGCTAATCCCTCCCACGCTTCTTACTTGAGTGAAGGCGCCATTGCCGTGAATCCTTATTGTACCGACACGGTTCGCTAGAGTTCGTGTCATGACGACGTACACAATGCCTGCCGAATGGGAAACTCACGAACGCACCTGGATGGCGTGGCCGACTGCCGGTTACATGTCAGGGGAAAACATCACTGGTGTTGAGTCGGGAATGGACGATGCCTACACCGCGTGGTCACAGGTCGCTAATGCGATTGTTCGTTTTGAGCCAGTGACAATGGTGGTAGATCCTCGCGATGAAGACATAGCTCGCGAATGGCTAGATGAACGTGTGGACATTGTTACCGCTGCATTAGATGACTCGTGGATGCGAGACATGGGTCCAACATTTGTCAGGGACGAATCAGGCACGCTCTGTGCTGTGGATTGGATTTTTAACGGTTGGGGAGCGCAACATTGGGCCAAGTGGGATCATGATTCCCAAATTGCACCGTTCATTATTAATCGGGCTGGTGTTCCGCTTGTAGAGTCACCGATTGTTAATGAGGGCGGTGGAATTCATGTCAATGGGACAGGGGCACTACTTGTCACTGAAACTGTGCAGCTTGATCCATTCCGAAATCCGGAAGCCACAAAGGAAAGCCTGGAAGCGGAGTTCGCTCGCACTCTGGGTGTATCACAAGTTTTTTGGTTCAAACGTGGGCTCACACGCGACTATGAAGATTTCGGAACCCGTGGCCACGTAGATATTTTGGCGTGCTTCAGTGATGAAAACACAATTTTGTACCATGATCAACGCAATCCTGATCATCCCGATTACGTTGTGTCACAAGAACTTCGCGCAGTTGTGGAATCAACCGGGTTTCGAGCAATTCCAATTCCAGCCCCTGATGTAATCAGAGACGAAATTGACTTTGTCGATTACGGATACATAAATCATTACATCTGTAATGGGGCAGTGATTATGTGTACTTTTGATGATCCAGCCGATGAACGTACAAAGAAACTATTCGAAGAGATTTATCCAGGTCGCGAAATTGTGCCTGTTGATGCTCGACCAATCTTTATTCGCGGTGGTGGCATTCACTGCATTACGCAGCAGCAGCCAATCGCGTAGCGCGATAGCCGAGGAAGGCTACTGGTACACACACGAAGGCACACAGGAATCCGTAGCTCAGCGTGGCGATAATTAATCCCGCGAGCGCACCACCACCAGCTGCACACAGATTCATGACTAAGTCAGTTGCTCCTTGTGCACTAGCTCGGATGTCGTCGTCAATTGTTTCAGTGAGCAAGGTAGAGCCTGCAATCAACGTGCATGACCATCCAACACCGAGTAAGAAAAGCCCACAGCCAAGTTGCACGCTATTTCCGGCATCTGCGGTTCCGGCAATCAGTCCTGACAATAAAAGGATGCCTGCTCCAATTTGGATAACGCGAATGCGTCCCATTCGATCAGCAAGCTTGCCGACAATGGGCGAGAAGGCGTACATTCCAGCGACGTGAACACTGATGACCAATCCAATAATTTTCAAACTCACATCAACGTGTGACATGTGCACTGGTGTCATCACCATGATGGACACCATTGCCAGGTGACCAATAGCGATGGACATTAAGCCCAAAAGGGTACGAGGAGATTTCTTCATTCGAGCTAATACAACTCGTGCAGACAGTCGAGCAGGCGGCTTTACATTCTCGCCGTGCGTTTGTGTGATGTGTGTCAGATAGGGATCTGGCTTGAGTCGAAACCAGACATTCAGAGTGGCGATTCCAAGCATGACTGCAGCCAAAAGGTAAGGCCCAGTCAGGCGCGGTAGGCCAAAGTATGGCGCGATGCTTCCAAAAGGAGCCATGAGATTCGGGCCGAGCACTGCGCCGATTGTTGATGCCCACACAACGAACGACAAGTCTCGTGCTCGACTTTCAGGATGAGATAAATCAACAGCGGCAAACCGTGACTGGTAGTTAGCGGCTGAAGAAGCGCCGATCATGAAGGTCCCGGCCAGCATAAAAAATAAGATTCTGTGACTGCCGCCGATTATGGCGCTAATTGAACCAATCGTGGCAATGACATAACCAGTGGACAGCGCCAAGCGGCGTCCACCACGGTGAGTCAGGGATGCAAGAGGTATTGCCATAGTGGCTGCGCCGAGAACGTTAAATGTTTGGGCAAGTCCCGCGAGCGATTCAGAGTGGGAAATTGATGACACCAGCAAAGATCCGGCCGCAATTGTAGAAACAACACCAATTCCCGTCAGAATCTGAGTAATAGCCAGCGTGCGAATAGTGTGTTTTTGCAAGACGTCATTGTTCACAAGACCCATAGTAGGGGTGGTTGAATAGCACAATGACTCAAACAGAACGCGCGCCACATTACGCCCGAGCATCCAACAGCATTTACCCAATCATCAGCGCCGTGTTTGTCGCATTGCTAGTCATTTCAAATGTAGGTGCAACGAAATTAATAATTTTTGGTCCCCTGATTGTTGACGGTGGAGCATTCCTTTTTCCGCTTGTGTACATCACTGGTGACGTACTGAGCGAGGTTTACGGTTTCAAAGCCGCTCGTCGAACAATTTTCCTTGGGTTTGCCATGGCTATTCTTTCGGCCCTGACTTTCTATGCAATTCAACTTTCACCAAGTGCTCCCGGTTGGGAAAATCAGGCAGCATTCGAATCCATTCTGGGATTTGTTCCACGCATTGTTTTAGCGAGCGTCTGCGGGTTCCTAGTCGGCCAGCTTCTCAACTCGTATGTGTTGGTAAAAATTAAACAGCGAACGCAAGAAAGTGCTTTGTGGTTTCGTCTCATCGGATCAACCGTCGTCGGAGAATTCGCGGACACGCTTGCCTTTTGCACAATTGCGTTCTACGGAATCTTGACCGGAAAAGATTTCTTGAACTATGTCATCGTTGGTTACGTTTACAAGACTCTTCTTGAGGTTGTTCTGCTGCCGATAACTTATCGAGTCATTGCCTGGATCAAAGCTAATGAACCTTCGTACGAAGTGAACACGGCGATTGTTTAGCGAATCGCAGATGAACCACTGCTCACACTTTTAAGTGTGTGTCCGCAGGCTTAGGGAATCACAACGATCGCCCGGCGAACGTACCTAAAAACTCGTCCTTAAGTTCGTAGTACGTGCCGTCCAAGATGCTTTCTCTAATTCGAGCGACGAGATTGACAACAAAGTATTCGTTGTGAATTGTCAGCAGGGTAGCAGCGAGCAGTTCCTTGGCATGAACAAGGTGATGCAGGTAAGCCTGGGTGTAGTGCGTACAGGTGTAGCAGGCGCAGTCATCTGTGACAGGTGCAAACGACCTGCGATATTTCGCATTCGTGATATTGAATCGCCCAAACTTCGTGTACACAGCTGCGTTTCGGCCCGCTCGACTCGCGGCAACACAATCGAAGGTGTCTGCGCCACTTTCTACTCCAGCAAAAAAGTCTTCAGGTTCTCCGATGCCGAGTAAGTGGCGTGGACGATCTGCGGGCAACTCTTCACTTACCCAACGCACAATCGTGGACAGCGAATTCTTGTCTAGCGCTCCACCAATGCCATATCCATCAAAATCCATGGCTCCGAGGTCTCTCGAGGCCTTGCGACGCAAATCCTCATATTGGGCACCTTGAATCACGCCGAACAGAGCTTGGTATGGCTTATCTGTTCGTTCGATGGTGAGTCGCTTATGTTCTTCCACGCACCGAATAGCCCACAGTCGCGTGCGTTCTAGCGACATTTCCTGGTACTCGCGCGTGTTCATCAAAGTCGTGAGCTCGTCAAAGGCAAACATGATGTCTGCGCCAATTTGATGTTGCACCTGCATTGAAATTTCTGGAGAGAATCTGTGCATACTTCCATCAAGGTGCGATTTAAACGTGACTCCATCGTCATCGACATGAGCCAGTCGTTCTTTATGATCAGCAATCACGTCGTCGCGTTGCACCGTGTCGGTCTGCATTGCTAGTACTTTTTTGAATCCAACTCCAAGACTCATAACTTGGAAGCCGCCACTGTCAGTGAAGGTCGGTCCCGACCAATTCATAAATTTCCCAACACCACCTGCAGAATCAATGATGTCGCAGCCGGGTTGCAAATAGAGATGGTACGCGTTTGCTAACAGTGCTTGGGCGCCAAGATCTTTCATTGATTCTGGTAGAACGGATTTCACAGTTGCTTTCGTACCTACTGGAATAAAAGCAGGTGTTTGGATGTCACCGTGTGGCGTACTGATGGTGCCAGCGCGACCGACAGCACGAACGCCTGATTCTTTAGGTTCGAGAATCTGTTGCTGAGTGAATCCAAATTGTGGCACTCAAGCAATCTACTAGGTATTTGACGCTAAGTAGATTTGATGGCGCTAAATGTGGTTAGGGGTGACGCAGAGAAAACTGATGCGTTCAGATTCTGTTGGGGGATTGCATTAGCGCAACAAAAAACGTGGAGTCTGTACTGAGTACAGACTCCACGTCGATGGTTTTACTGGGTTTAGCTTTCGCTTACCGCATCGCTTACTGCATCACTTGCTGAAGCAACAACTGCGGCAACCTTGTTTGAAGCCTTCTTCACTGACTTCTTAGCAGCAGTCTTCTTAGCAGCAGCTTTCTTGACAGTCTTCTTCGCTGCTTTCTTGACTACGGTCTTCTTAGCAGCAGCTTTCTTGACAGCTTTCTTTGCAACCTTCTTAACTGACTTCTTTGCAGCAGTCTTCTTAGCAGCAGCTTTCTTAGCTACTTTCTTGACAGACTTCTTTGCAGCAGTCTTCTTTGCAGTGGCCTTCTTGACAGCTTTCTTTGCTGCCTTCTTGGCTACGGTCTTCTTAGCAGCAGCCTTCTTGACAGTCTTCTTTGCTGCCTTCTTGGCTACGGTCTTTTTAGCGGTGGCCTTCTTGACAGCTTTCTTAGCTGCCTTCTTTGCAGGAGCGGCCTTCTTGGCGGCTGCCTTCTTCGCTGGGGCTTTACGTGCAGCCACAGTTCCTCCTATAAAAGTGAGGTAGCAGGGAGTCCACTACCTGTATGAGAAAAATTGTGACACATATTTATCAAAACTGCGAATGATTCACGCAGCTAAATATTGAAAGAAATTACGAATTGTGCGACTCAAGATGAGCGACAATTTTCTGACACGCTTTTCCAAGTGCCCTGTATTCTTCATCAGTCAAAATGTCGACAAAATGTTCCCGCACACTCGCAACGTGGGATGGCGCTGCGGCTTCTAACGTGGTCCAACCCTGATCAGTCATGATGCAGTGTTGGCCACGGCGGTCGGAATCACATACTTCGCGGGTTACTAAACCCGCTTTTTCCATACGATCAACCTGGTGGCTGAGCCGGCTGCGAGAAGACAGTGTAATTTCAGCAAGTTCACTCATGCGAATACGTCGTTGTGGAGCATCCGAAAGGCGAACCAAGATTTCATAGTCCGCCATTGTTAAGTTTTCGGTAGTCTGCAAATCTCGATTGAGCTGGTCATGCAAAAGTGTTGAAGCAGCTAGCCAAGCGCGCCAATTGGTCTGCTGGGATTCCGATAGCCACTTAGTCATAGGTACAGTCTTACCTATCCCAAATTTTGATGCCACCGAGGATGCCGGCGGTGTTAGAGACAATGGTTACCTTTTCGGGAAATGAGATGCCTTCGAGCAACCGGGCATTACCGCCGCCGATGTAAATGCGATCGGCATATAAGAACGAGTCGTATGCCTCGATTGCACGCAGTACTCGGGTTATCCAGCGATCTTTTCCAACTTCTTTGCGAGCTGCGTTTCCGAGTTGCTCCTCAAAGGAGTCACCTTTGCGAAACGGCGCATGTCCAAGTTCGAGATGAGGCAAAAGCGTGCCATCCCAAAACAGTGCAGCACCAACACCAGTTCCAAGAGTTATAACAAATTCCAAACC
>CANFOW010000003.1 GCA_947448865.1 Actinomycetota bacterium | reverse complement strand
TTCGCAGAACTCGAAGGCATTGCTAACCGCACGGACTTCGACTTAAAAACTCACAGCGAACATTCTGGAAAAGACTTGTCCTTCTTTGATCAAGAATCTGGCGAGAAGTACACACCGTACGTCATTGAACCAGCCGCAGGTCTCACCCGTGCCGTACTCGCATTCATGCTCGAGGCATACGACGAAGACACCGCACCAAACACAAAGGGCGGTGTTGATACGCGCGTTGTTATGCGATTCGATCCACGCTTGGCACCGGTGAAGGCTGCGGTCTTGCCATTGTCCCGCAATGCAGACCTCAGCCCGAAAGCGCGCGACTTGGCAACCGCATTACGCAAAAACTGGAACATCGAATTCGATGACGCCGGAGCAATTGGTCGCCGCTACCGTCGCCAAGATGAAATCGGAACACCGTTTTGTATCACGGTCGACTTCGAAACACTTGATGACAATGCGGTCACCGTGCGGGAACGCGACACCATGGCACAAGAACGAGTCGGCCTTGACCAACTCGTTGGCTGGCTTGGTGCTCGACTTCCAGGCTGCTGATGTTCGCTGACCTGTTAGCACAGGACCCTGTTATCGAGCTTGCTCCGATGGCAGGGGTCACAAACCGAGCTTTTCGTCGCGTTTGTCGGGAAGCATCATCCGACATACGCACAAGCGCGGGGCTGACAGGTAGCGATCCCACAATCTATGTTGCAGAAATGACAACGTCACAAGCGTTGTTGTTACGTCATCCAGAAACCTTGGACCTAGTCACATTCGACGACGATGAATCACCGCGCAGCATTCAACTGTATGGAGTTGACGCCGACATTGTGGGAGCCGCTGTGCGCATGGTGGTTGACGAAGATCTCGCCGATCACATTGACCTGAACTTCGGATGCCCCGTCCCCAAAGTTACGCGTAAAGGCGGCGGAAGTGCCTTGCCATGGAAACGCGATTTGTTCCGCGACATCGTGACAGCTGCCGTGACTCAAGCTCAAGGCAAAGTCCCTGTCACAGTGAAAATGCGTATTGGCATTGATGACGAACACATCACCTATTTGGATGCGGGCAAGATTGCCGCGAATGCCGGCGTGACGTGGGTTGCGTTACACGGTCGCACCGCAGCCCAGTATTACGGTGGCACGGCCGATTGGACTGCCATTGCACGCTTGGTCGAGCACATCCCCAACACTCCCGTCCTGGGTAACGGCGACATTTGGGCCGCGCACGATGCCCAGCGCATGATTGAACAAACAGGAGCTCGTGGTGTCGTGATTGGCCGTGGCTGCCTAGGTCGGCCGTGGCTTTTTGGCCAGATCCGGTCGGCTTTCGCTGGCGAGGTTGTGCCATCCGAGCCAAAAGCGGGATTCATCTTGGACCTGATGCGACGCCATGCCGCGCTATTAGCCCAGATGCATGGCGATGAATTTCACGGTTGCCGTGAAATGCGCAAACACATGGCGTGGTACACCAAAGGCCTTGTTGTGGGTAGCGAGACTCGGGGCGCATTGTCGCTGATTAACTCGCTCGAAGAACTCGAGAACCTGTTGTCCACGGTTGATGTGAACCAGCAACTGACAAACGAAATCGCACACGCCCCACGTGGCCGCACCACACCGACTCGTAAAGTGAACCTGCCTGATGGCTGGCTGAACTCGCAAACCCTGACTACGGGCGAACAAAGTACGGTGCGCGAAGCAGAACTGTCAGTCAGCGGTGGCTGACAGATAACTGTGACAAAGTAGAGACGTGCCCATGAATTATCAGCCTCACGACATTCAGCGTTGGGTTCACGAACCCAACAAGAGTGTCGAGCGCACTGAGTTTGCTCGCGATCGAGCTCGCGTCATGCACAGTTCCGCGCTACGTCGCCTCGGTGTTAAGACTCAAGTAATGCAAGCTGGCCTTGCTGACTTTCCACGCACCAGGCTCACGCATTCACTCGAGTGCGCGCAAGTAGGACGTGAACTCGGCGCAGCATTGGGGTGCGACCCTGATTTAGTTGATGCCGCATGTTTAAGTCACGACTTGGGGCATCCACCGTTTGGTCACAACGGCGAGAACGCGTTGAACGATTTGTCCCAACACATTGGTGGTTTCGAAGGCAACGCACAATCTTTTCGATTGCTCACGCGACTCGAACCCAAAGCGTTTGCTCCGACTGAGTCACCACGTGCTGGTCACAGCATTGGGTTGAACCTGACTCGTGCTGCACTCGATGCTGCATCGAAATATCCATGGGCTCGTAAAGAGGGAACACCAAAGTTCGGTGTGTATGACGACGATGTTGATGTCTTTGCGTGGGTGCGTGATGGACGCACCGACACTCGAGTGTGTTTTGAAGCTCAAGTGATGGACTGGGCCGACGATGTGTCGTATTGCGTTCATGACATTGAAGATGCGATTCACGGTGGACACTTAGACATTCGCATACTTGATTCACCAACGGGTCGAGCCGAAGTGATTGAGATTGCCCAAAGTTGGTACGGTGCGCAATTTAGCACCGGCGGACTCGATGCAGCTATGCAACGGTTATACGACATGCAAAGTTGGCCAATCGAATACACGGGAACATTGCACAGCCTGGCTGCGCTGAAAAACTTGACGAGTACGTTGATTGGTCGGTTCTGTCTGGCTGCACAACACGCCACCCGCGCTGAATTTGGCGACCAGCCGCTCACGCGATACGCCGCCGACCTGATCGTGCCCGACGATGCTCGCTACGAAGTCACCGCGTTGAAGGCACTTGCTGCCCGCTTTGTCATGAATCGGGAAGGCGCCGCAGCCATGTATTCCCGCCAGCGCGAAATGATCGCCGAACTCGTCACGGGAATCGCGGCTGACCCCGAACAGCATCTGGACCCGATGTACCTCGAACTGTGGCGGGATACAGGCACAGATGCTGCGAAATTCCGCGTGGTTATTGATCAAGTAGCCTCACTGACCGATGTGAGCCTGTCTCAATGGCATGCCGCAATCTGCGCATAACATTAGGTACACATGGCTGGTCGAATTAAAGAAGAAGATGTCAATGCGGTCCGAGATCGGTCCCGCATAGACGAAGTCGTGCGAGAAACCGTCACGCTGAAAGCTGCAGGCGGCGGCAGCCTCAAGGGCTTGTGCCCATTCCACGATGAACGCACCCCGTCTTTCCATGTGACGCCGAGCAAGAATCTGTATCACTGTTTTTCGTGTGGCGAAGGTGGCGATGTCATCACATTTGTGCGCAAAGTCGATGCGCTGTCTTTCACAGAAGCCGTTGAAAAACTTGCTGCGAAATACAACATCACATTGCGGTACGAAGAAACATCCGGAAATGTCACAAGTAACGCTGGCGCTCGTACCCGACTCATCCAGGCACACAAGTTTGCGGCCGAATATTTTCAGCAACAACTACGCACACCAGCTGCGCAACATGCCCGCGACTTTCTCACACAACGTGGATTTGATGAAGCAGCCTGCGCAACGTTCGGCGTAGGTTATTCGCCTGCGGGTTGGGATGGCTTAACAGGTCACTTGCGCCAAAAAGGTTTTACTGACGACGAACTTGTCACAGGTGGTCTTGCTGTTGCGGGACAACGCGGTGCATATGATCGTTTCCGCGATCGTGTGATGTGGCCGATACGTGATTCAGGTGGCGACACGATTGGTTTCGGAGCGCGGAAATTAACGGAAGCCGATATTGGTCCGAAATATTTAAATACTCCCGAAACTCCGATTTATCGCAAGTCACAAGTGTTGTATGGTCTGGACTTGGCACGACGCGACATGGCGAAAAAACATCAAGCCGTAGTTGTCGAGGGATACACCGATGTGATGGCATGCCATCTCGCGGGAATCACAACTGCTGTTGCTACCTGTGGTACCGCTTTTGGACCTGATCACGTGAAGTTACTGCGACGCATTGTGATGGATGACGACAACACTCAAGCCGAAGTCGTGTTCACATTCGACGGCGATGCCGCAGGCAAGAAAGCAGCGATCAAAGCATTTTCCGAAGATCAAAACTTTGTTGCCTCAACATTTGTAGCTGTCGAACCACATGGCCTTGATCCGTGTGATTTGCGTTTGCAACAAGGTGCCGAAGGTGTTCAACAGTTAATCGCGAGCCGCGTTCCTTTGTTCGAGTTCGTGATTCGTTCTACGCTTTCGGATTTTGATTTAAACACTGCCGAAGGTCGTGTGGCTGCGATGCGTGCCGTTAGTCCGGTGCTCGCAGGTATTAAAGATCCAGCGCTGCGACCTGAATACATTCGCACCGTGTCGGGTTGGCTAGGCATGGACGAAGCGCGATTGCGTGAAGCCGTTTCTAAAGATGCGCCGAAGTCGAGCGCTAAGCGACCCGCAACGCCGCAAACTTCGCAACCGTCTAACACGGTTGGCAATGTGGAACGCACAGCGTTGAAATGTATTTTGCAAGCACCTGCTCAAGTGGGCGAGTGGTTCGACTCACTTGAAGAAGGCGTGTTCACTGTGCCTGCGGCTGCCAAAGTGTTTGCGGCGTGTGTGGCTGCTGGTAATCCGCTGGACTTCGCCGACTCGGCTGCATGGGTGGCTGCAATCCTTGAAGTCGCTGCGGACGACGAGTTGAAGTCGCAAATCCGTGCGCTTGCGATTGAACCGCTTCCTGTTGATCAACCCGACGAACGTTATGTGCAAGCGGTGCTCGCACGCATTCTGGAACTTGATGCGAGTCGTCGCATTGATGACATCAAGTCGGCGCTGCAACGCAGCGACATTGAATCTGACTCGGATCTGTCGTCGCAGTTACTTAATGATTTACTCGCGTTGGAGTCTTACCGTCGCGATATGCGTGACTTTGCGATTGGGGACTTCTAATGGGTTTGTTTAGTCGTTCGCAGGAACTGCCACCCGAGTTACGTGACTTGCTTGGTGGCAAAAATCCACTGGCATGGGCACACCATTCGGGTGGAGTCGTGGCAGCTACTCGCCAAGGCATCGTGAGCGTGGACAATCACGAATCCCTGGCTTTGGGTTGGGAAGACTTAATTCAAGCCGTCTGGACCCCGCCAATGTTGTCGGTTGTGTCGATTCGTGATGGCATTTCGCACACACATGCGTGGTTATTAGACGAGCCGGCCCAAGTACCTGCGGTAGTACGCGACCGAGTGACCCACAGCGTGGTAGCCGATCACATGCGAACCTTCACTCCTGGTGGTGTGGTGCAATTCGTCGCCCGCCGAGTTGGTTCTGGGGTCGAATGGGTCGCTTTGCCGCACGACCAAGAATGGGCAGCCACCGAAATCGGTGCCCGTTCAATCACAAACGAACTAGCGGATTTACGTCGCTCACTCGGCGTCTAGTTTGGCTTGGTACGCATCGAATTCTGGACGTCTCATCGGAGTTCGCACGCACCGACGTCTGGGCGTCTAATCCGAGTTCGCAACCATCGCATGCCCGCTGTTAGAATAAACGAGCCAATTCCCCTGTAGCTCAATTGGCAGAGCACTCGACTGTTAATCGAGTGGTTGTTGGTTCGAGTCCAACCGGGGGAGCAACACAAAGGGCCGCTGCATCACGCAGTGGCCCTTAGTTTTTACGCAAATTAGTGGCAGTTTCCTTGAGAACGACAAACGTTGTACAACGCGTAAGGTCGCTTCGCGAGCGCTGTCTGCATGGTTTGGTAGTTAGTCAGGTACGCGTTGTATGTAGTCGCACCAGTTGTAACGGCCATGATTTCGTCGTTGTAACGAAGTCCCGGTACCGTCAAGTTCGGTGTGCCAGCGAACGTTAAATATTGAAAACGTCCATCAACCATTCCATTAATAAGCATGTACTTCTGATGGCTGTACCACATGTGATTTTTTGAATCGATGTATGGCTCAAGCTTTGCGCGATCATCTGCAGGGTCATACTTTGTGAGTTTCAATGGTGTTGTTACGCACGCATTGATGGATCCACCAGAAATCGGACTCGATGACCAGAGCCAACAATAATGATTGAGCCCTTGGTTAATCGTGGGCATCGTTCCCCACAAGCCTGTGCGTCCACACACTTGCACGGTTTGGTAGCGCACTTTGCCTTTAGCATCGAGTAACACATTGCCGTTTTCATCGCGCATTTTACGAAGTTGCGGCGTTGTCAATGCGGCATAGCGACCTAAAACATTTGATGGTGTCGACAAACAATCGGCAACACCCCATGGCACAGTGCCAATCTTGTTCTTCAAGTAATTTCCGTTGTACTTAATCGCTGAGCTCATGTCGGTATACAGAATGTGAATCTGGCAGCCGCCATTGCGAGACGGTGGATTGTTTGCCATGTGCCACAACTGCATTGCAGGTGAGGTGCGAGTGAACACGAACATGTTGATGTAAATCTGAGTGCGCTTGTATTGACCCTTGCTATTGATGTACGTGCACTTAACTTTGCGCAACGTCGTCGTGATGTCGTCAGTTACGCCACCGGTGCCAATGTGTGGGAACGCCACAAAGCTCGTTGCGCCTACCTTCGACAGATTGCGGTATCCAGTAGCTTGCGGTGGATTCCCGCCCTCAACCGCGGGCAGACCTTGGGCTGACAAATCTTTGAAGTAATCATCGAGCGAATGGAACAAAGTGTTCTTATCAAGCGATGTTCCTCGTTCAACAACAATTTGTGCGTTATTCCACGCTTGGACTGCTTGAGCGCGAGTCGGGTTGCTTGAAGAGATTCCAGAGATAGAGAGGTAGGTGTGAGTGTTTGGATCCTCTGGGAATGCGATAGCAAAAAACTTTGCGTGCAGCGCAGGATATTCCGCTTCGCTCTCGGTGGGGAATGTGACTCCAGCTGGAGCAGGAGGCGTTAAGCAACCTTTTTCGCAGTACAACGCCCAGCTGCCTTCTTCTCCTGCCTTGTAAACCGATGAATTGCGCACATCTGCTGTTGCTGTTGTTGCGATAAATGTTTTGAGCAAGTTCCATGTGACATACGACGTCGACGATGGTTTCGTTGCGTGACTATTAATAAGGAAGCGAATGTTCACGCCGCGCAGTTTTGCTTGCTCAAGGTGGAACACCACGTCTTTATCAGTCAACGAGAACCACGACATCGTGATAACCGAACCGGCCGGCGCACAGTCGATGTATCGGTTAATTGTGTTAGTGATGAGGAACTTCTTGCTACGCACTAACGGGTTATTAAAGAGAACCTGTGATTGCAAGCTCGGGCATGTTGTATCAACTGGCTTACTGATGTTAATGAAAACCAGAACTGAGGCGGTTTGACCCAGTGAATCCTTGGCTTCAAACGTGACGGTAACAAGTTTTGCTGCATCCAAAAGTGGATCGTAATCCTGAGGTGGAATGTAGTTTTCTTCCGGCACGATTGTGCGTTGCGAAATCGTGTAGTCACTGCCAGCTGGGTCTACTGCCTGGGCGTGCGTAATTAATTGCGCCTGAGTTGTGGGATCTTCTTTTACTCGATATGCAAGATGACCCAAACTATTTGAGATACAACCGCTATCCGTTAGTGGGTCGTAATCCAAGTTTACAGTGACCGAGGTATGCACGGCTGGTGTATTAATCGCCGTCACAGCATTAATTTGCTTACAGATTGGAGTAGACACTGCATTCGCAGTTGCATCAACAGTTGCAGTCTCGTGCGACTGATCGCCGGTCGCAGTAATAATCAGTTTGTATGGAGCGCCTGCAAGGCTCGCAGTCTTTGCAATGAGCGAGAATGACGAAGGATCTGCAATGTCCAATCCAGCAGTCGTGATTTCAGTAGCTCCGGCGTAGATTCCTGTAGGTGAATCCTCGGCAAGCTTGACGTTGTAGGTCATTGTGGTGTCGGTATCGCTGACTGCACACACATCAAGGGGCACATCCACGGCAGGAAGTGACAAGTCACTAGATACCGGAATATCGCCGAACTCAATTGGTCCGGTCTGGCACAGCACAGATGTTGAAATATGGCCAGGAATTTGCCCTTGGGCACCCGAAACCATGGCTATCGAAAAGAAAGTACAGGCCAGAGCAAGCACTGACGCACGGCGACGCGTGCGTACGTTCAGTGACACAAACATGCTCTTTTCTCTTCCCCCGATTCGGTACTTAATCGTAACTTAGCCACCAGCCTTCCCCTAAACACCTCAACGTATGCAGTGAGTAAAGAAATAGGTCTAAAAATGCGATGATTCTGGGCAGAAGCGAAGATTTAATGAGGTGTGCCTACAATCAAGAGGTGCGAAGGATTGTGGTGTCAGGTTTAGTCGGCGTCGTGATGATGTCCGCTTTTGTGGGGACATCTGTTGCCCAACCGACAGAATCGAAAACATCTACGGCACAGCCTGCTTTGGCGCAATATTCCTCGGCACAGTCTTCTGCGGTGCAAGCAAAGTCGGCGCTTGCTCCTGCGTCCTACAAATCCTGCTCGTATCCGCCTAATCCCAACCCATCGGTGGTCAAGCGGAACGCCATTAGCTGGAAAGCCCAGGGCTTCACAAACCCAGTCGCTGGAATCGATATTTCGATGTGGCAGCATCCGTCGGACAAGCCAATTAACTTTGTGGGTTTGAAATCAAAGTACGCAATCTCATTTGTATTCATAAAAGGCTCGGATGGCGGAAATCGTGACTCCGGCAAGTCAAAGTACTGGTTCAAGATCGATAGCGCCGCGGCCAAATCGGCTGGATTAATAATCGGGCCATATCATTACGCAGTACCTGGCCAAATGGCTGCCGGCGAAATGATTGTTCCTAAGGCAAACCGAACAAACACATCGCGAGTAAAGCAAGCAACCGCGCACCGACTCGCAGACGCCAAACTCCAAGCCAAAGTTGCATTAAGCCAGTCACTCGGAAATCCGAAAGGCGATTTGCCGTTGACTTTGGACTTTGAAGAGCGTCCCTGTGGATGGAGTTGGAAACAGACTGGCGAATGGACTCGTGATTTCTTACTTGAGTTCGAACGTCTATCGGGTCGTCGGCCAATGATTTATGCCAACGGATACTTTGTTAACAATCTCAACGCCGTTCATGTCACAAAAGGACCTGCGGCACCGACGGAATTTTTTGACTTCTCGCGCTACACATTATGGGTCGCGAGTTGGGGTCCAAAGCTTGGCACAAAACCACGCGCTGTTCCGATTTGGGGAACCTCGTGGAAGTTTTGGCAATTCACCAGCGACGGAAAATTAACTGGAGTGCCGTCGACCCGCACAGATCTTGATGTGTGGTTTGGAACTCTTAATCAACTCAAGAAACTCGCAGCTAGTTAAACAAACTCGCAGCTAGTTAAACGCTGCATCCAGTGCAACCTTGACCATGGCACGGAAACCTTGTTCGCGTTCCTGCGAGTCAGTTGCTTCGTGAGTCGCCACCATGTCGCTGACCGTGCAAATCGTTAGCGCACGTCGACGGTACTTAGCAGCAAGTGTGTACAAGCCACTGGTTTCCATTTCGAGTGCAAGCACGCCGAGGCTTTCGAGAACCTGAACAGCATTCGAGTCGTCGTAGAACAAATCCATTGTTGCGATTCCACCAACGTGGAAGTTCAGATCCTGAGTGCGCGCTGACTGCACAGCTTTTTCAAGCAGTTCGTAGTTAGCAACTGGCGCGTAATCCAAACCGCCGGTCATGCGACGATTTGTGCCTGAATCTGTAGACGAGGTCATTGCAATCACAACGTCACGCAACTGAGTACCAGCAAGTCCGCCACATGTACCTACGCGAATCGCAGTCTGAACTCCGTAATCGCGAAACAGTTCGTTGACATAAATCGACAAGCTAGGAACCCCCATTCCTGTGCCTTGCACAGAAACGCGGTTTCCTTCGTAAGTGCCCGTGAAGCCAAACATGTTGCGCACAGTGTTGTAACGCACAGGTGACTCAAGGAAGTTTTCGGCAATCCATTGAGCCCGCAGGGGATCTCCTGGAAGCAAGATTGTGTCGGCGATGTCACCCGGCTGGGCTGCAATGTGAATACTCATGCAACCAATGTATATCCCAATAGGGTGGTTGTGAGAAAAGAGTTTGTCCAAGCCAGAGGATTACCTTATGACCGCCGATTTTGCCATTGTGAATGCCCGCATTCGCACAATGAACCCAGCACATCCCATTGCCCACGCCGTTGCATGGGAAGGCAAAACCATCGTCGCGCTAGACCACGACGTTCAGGCAGCATGTGACTCCACAACCCAGGTATTAGATGCCCACGGCGCCGTTGTCACACCTGGCCTGACTGACGGTCACCAACACCTGCTGCAAGGCGCAGTGTTCGCACAGGGCCTTGACCTTGATCGCGTAGGCGACCTCGCGACGCTCCGGGAGCGCATTGCACGGGAACGTGAGCGCATTGGTCCAGATGCATGGTTGCTGGGATTCGCGTTGGAATACGCCGCCTTTGAAGGTGCTACCTACCATCACTCGCTGATTGACGAGGTTGCTGGTCCTGGTCCGATGTTTTTGTATGCCCTTGATGTGCACACCGGCTTTGTCAATGATGTGGCACTACGCATCAGTGGAGTAGATGCTCCTCGACAATTAGAAGATGCATCAATAATCGTGTGTGACTCCGAAGATAAGCCCACAGGTGAGTTACTTGAAATGGCAGCGATGCGTACAGTTCTGGACTTCGTGCCCGAGCCAACTCGAGAAGATCGACTGACGTGGTACGCAAAAACTATTGCTGATCAAAATGCAGTCGGCATTACAGAGATTCACATGATGGATGGCGATATGTCCACCATTGATTCTTTGCGTGAACTTGAAGCGCGCGAGCAACTTGGTCTTCGTGTTTTGCAGCATCACTTTATTTATCCGTACACACCTGATGATGAAGTTCAGGAAATGTTGCAGACGTCATCAATGTCAGGCGATGGCTGGCAAGCAGACGGCGTGAAGTTCATGCTCGATGGCGTTATTGATACGGGAACTGCTTGGCTTGAATATCCAGACTCGCATGGCGAAGGTCTTGAGCCAATGTGGCCAGACTTGTCTTTGTATCACTCGCGCGCACGAGAATTTCAAGCGAAAGGTTTCCGTATTGCAACACATGCGATTGGTGACCGTGCAGTGCGCGAAGTCCTCGACTTGTATGAAACATTGCCAAAGACAGCTGCGCGGCATCGTATTGAGCATATTGAAACATCGCCTGACTCGACTGTGGCTCGTTTTGCACCGCTAGGTGTCACAGCATCCATGCAGCCGATTCACACTCGCTGGGTCGCGCATGACATGACTGACCCGTGGTCACAGCGACTTGATGCGACCCGATGTGGACACGCGTGGCGTTCCGGCGACTTGTTTGCATCAGGTGCGCTTGTTGTGCTGGGTTCCGATTGGCCAGTCGCGCCATATGATCCGCGCATGGGATTCTTTGCAGCGCAAGAGCGCCGCGCACACGATGTCACGGACCCGCGTCCAGTGGGTGTGACTCGTTCCTTAACAGGGTTACAAACTCTTGAGGGCTACACAGTTAACGCTGCGATTGCGGTGGGCGCGCAAAACGAGCGAGGCATGTTAAAGGTCGGATATGTCGCAGACCTTGTGATGTGGCAGGACGATCCATCCGTTGTTGCGCCGGCAGATGTTGTGGAGTTGCCGGTCTTAATGACAGTGGCTCGCGGAAAGATTGTGCATCGCGCCTAGTTGGTAGCGCGAAACTCTCGCCAGGTTTGCGCAGATATTTCGTAAATGTCTTCAGGTCCGTCTTCTTCGTCGATTTGTTGCCCCATGTGCTGAGCCGGAAACTTCGCAATGATGGCTTGTGATGCCAGATTCTCGGGGCTCACTGTGTATCGCAGAGTCACAACGTCGGGTTGTTGAACAGCCCAGTCCCACATGCCGATAACAGCTTCCGTTGCAAATCCGTTGCCTGTGTAAGTCGGAGTAATTCCTAATCCGATTTCCAGCATGCCGAGATCGTCAGGTGCGGCATGAAAACTAGTGCTCCCGATAAGAACATTGTCGGCTCGACACACGATAAGCCTGTAGTACCACTTGATGTGTTCCGGTGTAGCTCGCACATCAGCAATGCGATTCGCATGAGGGATTGTTTCACCCGTCAAGATTTCAAACGGATTGGAAAATGTTCGAAGGAGAAATGGATCAGTTTCTGGAGGAATTGTTTCTAATGCAAACAGTTCGTCATGTGAAATGCGAAGTAAATCTAGCCGAGGGGTAGTGATGTCATCGCTCATGAAGCAGCATCAATTGCTTTCACAATGCGAATCCACACCATGTAGGCAGCGGTCAACAGACAAGCGCCTGCGATTTCAAAGGTTGGTCGAATTGGATTGTGAATTGTTGTATTTGTGATCTCCATTGCTGATTGCACATTGCTCAGCAAGGCAAAAGCAATCCAGGAAAGCCACCACGAATTCAGTGGAATCGCATCGCCTTCATCATCGACACGTTTGTCCTTGAGCATGTCACCAATCATTTGGCGCGGAAACCATAACGACACAACTGGAACAATCCAACCCCACACGGCCCAAGCGCGACCTTGGCGAATCTGACCAGGATGTGTTGCGGAGATTCGATCATGTGCATCACGAAGCCAAGGGCCAGTAAGTACCCAGGCTGCTCCCATTGCGAACGAGGCAAGGAATGACAAATTGCCGAACAAAGTACTGATGTTTTTGGGATCAGTTCCGGCATCAAGTTGTGCTTGATAGTCCTGTGCGCTGGAAATTGATGAAAATGCCGTCAACCAAATGACGAGCAGCAAGAACTTTGCAGACGAGATAACAGCCGCAGAACGATTTCGCATGTGGATCCTGTCGAGGTTGTTGTGATGTGTATATCGTACTTATTCGCTACGAATGTAGTCCGAAGCCTGTAGTGGTTTAAGCGTGAGTGTGACTTTTTTCAGAATCTCACCATCGAGCTCAACGTCTAGCATCCAACGAAGCTTTGCTCCGCTTATCTCCCATTGAGCCTTTGTAGTGCCGTTGCTGCCAGTGACGTTGTCTGTCATCTGCAGGGGAGCGTCAAGGGCTGTGGCAATTGCGAACTGACGAAGTGCCACAAGCTTCGCATCAGGGTCGCTGAACTCGATGCTCGAATCCCAAGTGCCCTGATCTGCATATTGTTCAATCAAGGTTTGTGCACGTGCTACAAGTTCAGAGCTGGGGTGTGTAACTGCTGTGACTTTGAGTTCCTGCACTTTATGCAACGCAGTGAGCAAAATAGTGACATCGAGATAGCCGTTGAGGCCATGTTCGCGCCAATTCATTTCTGATGAACATGGTGTGTGAACATGACTGCGCTTAAAGTCGCCAAGCCCACCAATTGCGGACACAGCTTCGACTATTGCTGCTTTACGCAAGTCACGAGGTTCGTCCATGTCGACATTGTTTGAAAACAACGTAGTGGCAATTGCGTCATCCCATGTGCGAAGTAGCCCAGACACAGTGTCTTGTGCACTACGTGTTGCCGGCCATACTCGAACGACGGCTGATGGAGCGTCAATCTGGCGCAGCAGTGCATCGTGTGCCTTGCGCGCAATCATATTGGAAGGCGCATACGTGGAGTTTGCAAGAGCGATGATTCCGTAGCCAGACGCGAGGTGCCATCTCATGTGAGTTCCATAACCGGGATAGCCACCTGAGTGCGACACAGTAGAGCCGAATCGTTTGTTTGACTCGTGAATTAACCCAAAACCATACGAAAGACTGTCTGCGCGAATCAATTCGTCGTCATCAAAACGAATTGCTGTATCAATCATGCGGTAGCCCTGTTGCATTTCACGACGTGAAGCTGCAGCCAATGGATGATTCGAATGTGATGCTGCGTTTCCATCGGAGTCATCGAAGGCGCTAACAAATCCACCGACCCACTTTGCGAGATCGTCAACGCAACTAAACATTCCACCAAGTGGTGAAAATTCACCTGCATCAGAAAAATCTTCCTCAATCCAGTCGCTATCGCGTTTGGTATGGCCGCGGGTCAGATGTTCCGAATTAATGTCGCTGGCTCTGAACGCAGTGTTCGTCATGGCTAATGGCGTAAGTATGCGTTCCTGAACAAAGTCAGTGAAGTATGTTCCGGTTACTTGCGAAATGACGCGACCGCTCAATGTGTAACCAAGGTTGGCGTATTCAAATTGTGTATTGGGTGTTGAGATGAAATCAAAACCAGCGCTCATCAGATTGCTTAATTCATCCGGTGTCATTGCTTCTTGGCGATCAGCCCAGGCATCATCCGTAGGAAAGCCGCCACTCATAGAAAGTAGTTGACGCATCGTTAAAGCAACACCTTGCGGAGTGGGCACCGCCTTCATCTCAGGAAGGTACTCACTGATTGGTGCATCCAAACTCAAGACACCTTCATCACGAAGGAGCAGGATTGCTGCAGCTGTGAAGCTCTTGGTCATTGATGCGATGCGAAAGACGCTGCGTGAGTTGGGAACAACACCACCTTTGTATGTGACGCCGAGTCCACCTTCGTGGATGACTTCGCCGCGATGGGTTACCGCATAGGAAAGTCCTGGCGCTCCGGAATTGTTAAAGAAATCAGCAAAAATTGAATCAACTTCGGAGTATGAAGGCACGTTCTTTAGAGTAATGGATGTAACTAGAGTCAGTCATGAGGATGCAAGGTGGCCATGATGCAGGATTGGTCCGCAACTCGTAGGCTCAGGATGACTACCTGATGAAGAGAGTGGAGTAATTATGGAAGCCCAAGGGATTTTGCTATCCGACGATGGTGTTTTGCGTGTGATGCGCTGGGAGTTCGAACCAGGTGCAGAAACCGGCGTTCATACCCACATGTTTGATTATGTAGTCGTGCCAGTCACGGGAGGCACATTCCGAGCCCTCGTTGATGGTCAAGAATCCGACTATGTTCAAGTTGCGGGCGAGTCATATTCGCGCAATCGTGGAGTGACACACAACGTCACAAACGTTGGTGACGCATTTGCTTCCTTTGTCGAAATTGAGGTTCTGACAACATGACTCCAAGGCGAACATTCCTAGCAGGCCTGGTCTCTGCAGTAGGAATTGTCGCCTCGTGGAAATTTTTCGGAAGCAAGGCCTCAACGTCTGCGTTGCCGTCTTCTTCGCCGCAAGTTTTTGGCCCACTCCCGCCAATTTCAAGTCCGCTTCCGGCGCTACCGACTGATCCATCAGAAACGGTTTCTGGACTCTCGAAGTTAGTGACACCAGCGGCGGATTTCTTTCGGATCGATACTGCGTTAGGTATCGACTCGCCTGAAATCTCAAACTGGTCATTGGAAATTTCGGGCATGGTCGACAATCCCATGACTCTGACGTACCGCGACCTGATCAATCGAGGGCTCATCGAAGTTGATGCAACGATTGCATGCGTATCAAATGTTGTCGGTGGCACGCTCGTAGGCAACGCCCGCTGGATTGGTGTTCGCCTAGACGAACTCATAGCCGAAGCTAAGCCGCACGCTGATGCGGATCAAATCATGGGATGGTCAGTTGATGATTTCTCGGCAGGCTTCCCAATAACAGCACTAGATGGGCGAGATGCACTCGTAGCTGTGGGAATGAATGGCGACGTGCTGCCTCCTGAACATGGTTTTCCAGCACGCCTAGTTGTGCCTGGACTATTCGGATATGTATCTGCAACGAAGTGGCTGTCGAAAATTGAGTTGACTCGATTTGATACCAAGCAGGGTTATTGGATTTCGCGAGGGTGGTCGCAAGAAGGCCCGATGAAGATGGGTTCCCGCATTGACACACCTAATCAAGGCACAACCACAAAAGCTGGAGTCATGACTGTCGCAGGTGTTGCTTGGGCGCCGCGTTCGAGAATCTCGCGAGTAGAAATCAAAGTCGACAGCGACGGTTGGAAATCAGCAACACTGGGTCCAGACTTAGCGCAAACCACGTGGCGACAATGGTGGATTGATACACCGCTTCCTGTCGGACTTCACACGATTGTGGTCCGCGCGTATGACGAAACAGGCGCAATGCAGACTGAGCAAGTCCGCGATATTGAACCCGACGGCGCAACTGGCTGGCACTCTGTCGTCATTACGGTGGATGCATAAACGCAATCCCGGTCTTGGGTGTCTGACATGACCAATAGTCTGTTGCTAGACGAAAGAGGTCATCATGGGTCTTCGCTTCCGCAAGCGCATCAAAGTACTACCTGGACTTAGCCTGACAATTAGTCCACGGGGAATAGGCACCTCAATTGGTGTAAACGGATTTCGCATTACGCATGGCGCATCAGGTCGTGTGACACGCACTGTGGGATTACCTGGAACTGGAATTTCATATGTGACAACGGTTCCGACTCATCACAAAACAAATCGCGAGCGCATCACACAGCCGCGAGAATCAGAGGAAACGCAGTATGCCATTCCATCTCCGTCCCCGTCTCCTGATCCAGATTCGTCGGGTACGTCTTCGACTGACTCAGGGCATAGTCCAGTGGTGACAGGTGCTGCACCTAGCCTGTTAGCGCGTGGCTATGAACGAGATTTCTACGACGCCATTCACGACACAAATGTTGAAACTTTTAGCAACTTAATTGCGCAACATCCCGAGACATTTGCAGCTGCCGGTTTACTTGGCGTAGTAGTCGCGGTGCACAACGAGGATTACCCCAAGGCCGAAGAGTTTGTTGAAAAACTCTGGAACGAGCGATCGAGAATTTTTACTGATTCGCTTTTTGTGAAGTACTTGTCACATAACCACGTTGAAGTGGGAATCGCTGATGGTGTGTCGTCCGTTTTGCCATTGGATGAGACAACGCTGGCATTGCTTTACGTTGAAATTTTGCAAATCCAAGACAAACTCGACAAGGCTCTAGATGTAGTTCGGACTTTGCCAGTGACGCCTGTGTCAATGTTGAGTGTTGCGGATATTCTCGTGCAAAAGAAATCGTGGAGCGATGTGGTATCGCTCACGACTGGTCAAACCAATACGGATGACATCACTTGCCTTCTCATGATTTATCGGGCGGTGGCATTTCGCGAGCAGGAATACTTCGATGCCGCCGCCGAAACTTTCAAGGAAGCGCTCAAGAGTAAGTCGCGTACGCCCGAATTACGGCACCGCGCATTGCTAGAACGAGCTGACTCGTACCTGGCACAAGGCAAGAAGGCACTTGCTCGAAAAGACCTTGAGAAGATTTTGGCTGATGATCCGGATTATCACGGTTTGAAAGAAGCGCTGGCACAGGTGAAAGATTCAACTGAACCAGCTAAAACTTCTGAGACTTCGGAACCTGCGGAAACTTCTGAAACTATTTAAACGTGCCGGTTGCACGAGCGTTGCCCATCAGGGCCAATCTCTACGTATTGGCATTCGATACCGAATTTGTCGAATGCTTTATCTCCGAAATGCGATCGGTAAGCGAGCGCTAGCAGAACGCGAACATTCGTATCTTTGCCATTCGGAAGCGTAAATGCTTGTGCCGTGCGACTAACGGTATTTTCGACGACCTTTTCAGTGTGTCCGGTATCTCGCGCAATGGCTGCATTGGTTTTGCCTTCGCACACGTGCTCTAAGACAGTGTGCTCGAATGCGGTTAAATCTCTAAGAAGCAGTGGAACAGTTGTCATGGGTCTTGCCATTCTTTTAGGGCTGTTTACAGTGTAAGCACTAATCTGTGCCAACTGTGATGCCTCTGGCAATTACTCTCTGAAAAAGTAAGAAAAGCAGGACCGTAGGGGCGCTACTGAGTAAAGCCCCAGCTGCTCCCCAGGCTATGTCCGGAACAACGCCAAAGCCTGGCTGACTAAAAGTGCTGGCAATTGCAATAGGTACGGTTTGGGTGTCGTTGTTTGGCAACAAAATCAGGGGCATCATGTATTCGTTCCAGTCCCAGATAAAGATCATGATGCCAAGGGTTTTGAGGCTAGGTTTCACAATCGGATACACAACATGTCTCATCATGTGTCGCATCGAGACTCCGTCAACAAAGGCGGCATCAATCAGTTCGCGTGGAAATGCGCGCATAACTTCGCCAAGTAGCAGTGTTCCGAATGCACTGTAAATAATTCCCAGAATGACAATGACTGCGATGGGGTTTCCGTAGACGTTGAGAATCTTTGCAACTTTGTAGGTCGGGTAGACGATAGCTTCTTGCGGAATGGCAAAAACAATCAGGCAAATTGTCATCACCGCTCGACTGCGCTTAACGCGACCGACACCTAATGCAACGGCATTTAAAAAGCTAAAGATCAGCGAGATGATGCACGCCCCGCCGCTGATGATGATGGAGTTGCGCAGCTTTCGTCCAAAGTCAGAGTCGTGCGCAAAGCGTGTGAAGTTTTCTAGGGTCCAGTGAGTTGGTAATGATGTCCAACTCGTTGTTGCGATTTCTTCGGGCGTTTTGAAGGCGCTCGTCACACTCATCCAGAGTGGAAACAGCCACACAATAAGTGTGAGTACCGCAAAGATTACAAGGAGCCACGAACCGAGTCGCTTCTTCTTGCGACGTTGAACATCCGGTTGTGTTGATGCTGATGGAATCCACAACGTACTCATGATTGTGACTCCGAGTCAGACCGATCGCGTAGTCGAGCAATCAAGTAGGCGAGTGTTCCAACAATGAATGCGAAGACAGTAGAAACAGTTGCACCGAATGGCACTTGGTCCCCGCCGTAAAAAGCGTGGAATGAATACAGTGAGGGAACGTTAGTGGAGCCAAGTGGTCCACCTTGAGTTGTCCAATACACGGGTGCAAATACTTTCAGCGCACCAATAGTTGTCACAATAAATACGACGAACAATTCTGGACGAAGCTGACCAATGGTCACTGCTTTAAATTGCTGCCACCAGTTCGCGCCGTCAAGTGAGGCAGCTTCATAAAGCCGCGGATCTATTCGCGACATACCAGCGAGGAAAATCATGGTTGTGTATCCAAGTTGCAACCACACCATGATGATGGAAAGCCATACTTGAGCGCTTCGTCCTGTTGTTAACCATTCACGTGCAAGACTTATGTGCCCAGACGCATTAAGTGCCATGTTCAAAACGCCATCGTTGCTCAAAATTGCGAGCCATAACAATCCAGAAATTGCTACGGGAACGACTTGGGGCAAATACAGCGTTGAACGCATGAAGGCGCCAAGCCCTTGGCCAAATCGTGGAATGAAGTAATTCGCGATTACTGCAGCGATGAACAGTCCGAGAATCGTCGGGATAACTGCGAATGGAATAACAAAGTAAACGGCGTGCAAAACCGCCGTTCGAAAGTCTTCGTTTCGAAACAAGAATCGATAGTTACGTAAGCCAACCCACACAGGATTTTCGTAGCCAGCCCAGCGATTAAAACTGATGTTTGCGTTCCAAAAAAGTGCGCCGCCCATTGTCACAACGAGTGTGCCAAATCCAGGTATCAGCAACAGTCCATAGCGATTCCAGGTATTCGACGAACGAGTCCGCGATCTGGAAGTCATTTGTAGATTCTAGAACTGAGCAGCGTTAGCGTTGCGTGTTACTTCGGCGCCATAGCGCTGAGTAAGTCGTACACAACGTGCGAAGCAGCGATACCAGTCATCTGAGCATGATCGTATGCAGGAGCTACTTCAACAACATCTGCACCCACAATATTCATGTCACCAAATGAACGAATCACTTCGAGTAACTCGCGACTTGTCATGCCACCGGCTTCAGGTGTCCCTGTTCCAGGTGCGTGTGAAGGATCTAAAACGTCAATGTCAATGGAGACATACATCGGGCGTTGACCGACACGTTGCTTAATTTTGTCAATAATTCCAAGTAGTCCGATGTACTCAAAATCGCGACTTGTAATGATTTGGAAACCAAGCTCTTTGTCGTCATCAAGGTCACTGATCGCATAGAGAGGACCACGGATGCCTACGTGCATCGAACCTTCTTTATCAATCAAGCCTTCTTCGGAAGCGCGACGGAACGGTGTTCCGTGTGTGTAATCCTCGCCGAAGTAGGAATCCCACGTGTCAAGGTGTGCATCAAAGTGCACAACACTAATTGGCCCGTGTTGTGCATGCATGGCACGTAGCAAAGGCAACGCGATTGTGTGGTCTCCACCAATCGTGACAATTCGACCGGCGCGTTCCATGAGATCGCGTGCTCCACGCTCAATGGCGGCCAGCGCTTCACCGATGTTGAACGGGTTCACCGAGATGTCGCCGGCATCAACTACTTGCTGCGACGCAAACGGTGATTTCGAAACGGCAGGGTTGTAAGGACGAAGTAATCGGGAAGAGTCGCGGACATGGCTAGGTCCAAAGCGTGCACCTGGTCGGTAACTCACTCCGGTATCAAATGGAATGCCAACAACAGCTACATCTGCGCGAGTGACTTCGCTTATATGAGGTAGACGTGCAAATGTTGCAATGCTGGCGTATCGCGGCACCTGAGTGGCATCGACTTGACCGACAATCGTGCCATCAGTGATTCGGGGTAGTTGCTGGTCCATTACTTTTCTCCCACTTATGTCTTTGGTTCACATTAGCGAGTCTTTTCCTCCGTGTCGGTCACAATTCGCCGTACTCAACTGATTGTCCTGTTGTAGATTGTCGCTCAAGGTTCCCGACACAAAGGAGTGTTCATGGCTGACAAGCAAAAACTCGGTGCCATTGAAAGTAACCACATTGACTATGTTTCAGAGTCAGAACGACATGGAAAGGTCTGGCGACAAGGCCCGTTTTGGTTCCTTGGTAACTTCCAAACCTTCACAGTCGCAATTGGCTTCCTTGGTCCAGTTTTCGGACTGAATTTGGTATGGAGTGTTATTGCTGGCGTATCCGGCATTTTGTTCGGAACGCTTTTCATGGCGGCTCACGCGGCCCAAGGTCCGAAGTTGGGTCTACCTCAAATGATCCAATCTCGTGCCCAGTTTGGTTTCAAGGGCGTATCAGTACCACTTATCGGTACCACGTTTACGTTCGTTGCCTTCCTTGTTGTTGACACAGTGATCATCAAGCTCGGACTGAATGGCATTTTCGGTTGGAACACTGTGCTCGTGGCTACTGTCATCGCTGTTATGTCTGGCGTCCTTGCGATTTACGGTCACGATTGGGTGCATCGGGTATTCATTGTTTTGTTCTGGATTTCTGTTCCATGTTGGTTGCTTCTCACTTTTGGAATTGTGAGCGGAAAAATCTCAGGTACACCAATGGACGAAACAACATTGGGTTACAACTTCGCAGGCTTTGCGGCAATGTTCGCTACTGCGGCTTCGTACAACATCACGTATGCGCCTTACGTGTCGGACTACACGCGTTACTTACCTAGCGGCACATCAGCAAGTTCTGTTATCCGTTCCGTCTTCGTTGGAGCTGCTGGTTCACCAATGTGGCTTATTCCAGTCGGTGCATGGCTTGCCATCAAGCTCGGTGCTGCAGACGCACTTGTGGGAATCCATGATGCAGGAAACCAGGTCGTATCTGGACTTGGAACGCTATTAGCACTTGTGTCAGTACTTGCGTTAGTTGCAACGATGGGTATGGGCGTATACAGCGGCATGTTGTCTGTTGTTACGGCAATGGACTCTGCGCGACCAGTAGCGTCTGGTCCCAAGGTTCGAATTTACGTCAGCGTCCTGTTAACAGTTATTGCATTAATTCTCGGAATTGTTTTAACTAATGCGATTACTGCGCTTTATGGTGCGCTCACAATCATGTTGTACCTGTTGTCTCCATGGACAGCAATCAACTTGATTGACTTCTACTACGTTCGCCACGGTAAGTATGCCGTCACAGACCTGTTCACTTCAAAGGGCATTTATGGCTCGTGGGGTCGACGTGGTTTGATTGCATACTTTGTTGGTATCGCGGTTGAAATTCCGTTCTGCTATGTCGTTGGATATTTCGAAAGTCCAGGCGCAAAGGCACTCAGCGGTGTCGACATCTCGTGGATTCTCGGTCTAGTGGTTTCTGGCATTGTCTATTTGATTCTTGCTAAGAACCTCGACCTAGGTGCAGAAACTAAGGCAATCGAAGCTAGCGATGCCACGCTGCGTAATACCGGCAGCGCTCGTTGAGCACGCACGACGAAGTATTGAAGGCGGCGGCTGACTTAGTCGCCGCCTTCGGTTCGCATAACACCAGTGCGTACTTCGCAGCATTTGACGAAAACGCAAGCTTTGTATTCCATAACCTTGATCGCCGGCTCCTGAGTCGTGCGGAGTACGAATCCGTGTGGGCCGAATGGGAGCAGGACGGGTTCAAGGTTCTCGGGTGCCAATCCTCGTTACAACATGTACAAGTGATTTCGGATTCTGTTGCGATTTTTACGCATTCTGTGCGCACGCAACTCGCTGATGGTGATGGCAGCATCGAATCTGGGGAGCGCGAAACGATTGTGTTTCACAACGTGAACGGCGTGTGGCTTGGTATTCACGAACATCTGAGTGTTGATCCTTCGTACTCATGACACGCCCTGGTCCTATTGAGCGAGTCGCTCACGCCGTGTCTTCAGGACAGGTCTCAGCAACTCACGTTGTTGAGCATGCACTGGCGAGAATGGCTGCGCTTAACCCAGATTTGAACCTGTTGGTTGAAACATGTGCTGACGAGGCTTTGGAGATTGCTGCATCACACTCTGGGAGTGGGTTGTTGGCAGGTGTACCAGTTCTTGTGAAAGACCTTGAAGATGTTGCTGGTCATCAAACAAAACAGGGCAGTGCTGCATTAGCAAATGTTGCGCCAGCGACTCAAGACTCCATGATCCCGAAGCGACTAAAAAGTCATGGCGCCATTGTTGTGGGCAAGAGTACGTTGCCTGAGTTCGCCATTGAAGGCTTCACAGCAAGTGCGGCTCAGGGAATCACGCGTAATCCATGGAACCTTGAACTGTCACCGGGTGGCTCAAGTGGTGGTTCGGCTGCGGCGTTGGCAGCGGGAATGGTTCCAATTGCGACAGCAACAGATGGTGGTGGCTCGATTCGTGTACCCGCTGCGTTTTGTGGGCTGATTGGTCTGAAGCCCACGAATGGAGTTATCGGTCGTTGGCCTGCGCAATCATGGATTGATTTATCTACTGAAGGTCCTTTTGCAACAACGGTGAACGACTTGCGTTTGTTGATGCGAACGATGTCAGGTCCTACTCACGGCGACCCAGCAGCGTTTCCGACATTGGACTTCACGCTGCGTGACCTACCGAAACTTTCTATTGTGGCGATGGAGCGAACAAGCGATCTTGGCCCTCTTCCGAGTGAAGTTCAAGCTGTGTTCACAGATGGCGTTAATGAACTTGCAAAACTATTAGGCGCTGATGTGACATGGCGCGATCCAGGAACATTGTTTGCGACCGGTGATCCTGATTTGGATTGGTTTAATGTGTGTTCCGTCGAACACATCATGCACTTAGGTCGAGCATGGGTAACGGAACACTTTGATGAACTTGACCAATCAACGCAAGAATTTTTTGCGGCTGGTCTCAAGGTATCTGTTGATGAATACATTGATGCGCGTCGTCGACGCTACGAATACGTGTACGTAGTCGATGAACTACTCGGTGATTCTGCGTTGCTTGTTACACCTACGGTTTCTCAAACGGGCTGGTTAGCCGATGGTCGCCTTACCGCCGATGTTCCACCTGGGTTATTGCCTCCCGAGGTCTACGCCACAGCGATGCAAAACATTGTCGGTTTGCCAGCGATGTCGTTGCCGTGGAGGTCGTATTCCAACGGGCTACCGGGCTCAATACAAGTTACTGGCCCGCGATTAACAGATTCCATGCTGCTAGACATTGGTCAGGTGTGGGAGAGTGCATTTCCATGGGAACGCGTGGCACCAGGTTACGAACCGTTTGATTCGTTCCTTGATTAGTACTGAGGATACGGATCAAGGGCGCTCAGTTCACAGTCACATAAACCCTTTGCCCTAACTCATCAATAGTATGCAGCACTGCATTAAGGATCATTCGAATTGTATGGCGACAGCACGTACAGGTGCTCCATCAGCGCCATCAAGTTTGATGGGCAAGATACTGATGAGTGGATCTGCAAAATCAATGTCGTGAAGATTGCATAGATTTTCGCTAATGACTCCGCCTACTTTGGCAATTAAGTGGTGAACTGGAAATCCAACACCGTCGTGTGTTTCGTCTGGGGTTTCATCCAGGTTGATGGCATCGATGCCGAATGTGTGAATTCCTTGTGCAATTAATTTCTCACACGCATCCGCTGTGAGATACGGATGATTAAAGTATTCGTCAGTGCCGTAGTACTGGGACCAACCGGTGTGCAGGAGCACAATGTCGCCGCTTTCACCATGCGTAACCTGAGACGCGATGAGCTCCCACGTAAGCTCACTTCGAGCTGGCAAACCGCGAACATCAACGACAATTCCACGCCCGACAAAATGATCCAGCGACACTTCAGTGATTCGTTCGGTATCCGCATCGAAATGAAATGGTGCATCGACGTGTGTTCCGGACTGTGAGCCCATCTCAATATTGAGGATGTTGAACCCGTCATTTTCGATTGTTGTGTATTGAGTGAAACGTGGTTGTGGATCACCGGGATAGACCTGAGTGTCCGAATTGATTACGCGCGAGAGATCCACAATTTTTTGAAGTTTCATAAAGCGAGCCTAGTTTGTTCCTCCAGTGAAGGAGCAGCCTCTGCCTTAATGAACCTGATTGACGGTAGCTATTACTGAAGGAATCCCAGGGCGGTCAGGGTTGCTTGTTGGGCCTTCTGAATATATGCGCATGTCTCTGTCCGCCGAAGACCACATGATTTCAACGTAGTCTTCGGCTCTCACGGTAACAAAGAAATTCCAGGCTGCCACGTTCTTCACATTGTTTCCTGTCATTGTGATTCTGGTATTTGAATAGGGGACTGCCCGCCCATTGATTGAGAGCCACACATCAACGTCGTCGGTACCACTATCGAGTTTGTCGAATTGTGCTGAAAATTGAATGTCATAGACACCCTCACGCTTGAAAGTAATTTGTGATTGCTTGTCAGCATTTCTTGAGACACCGGATGCCGAATCAATTGTGTTAAATAAAACGGGAATAGCTTCGTTAGCCCCAACTTTGTTTGCTTGAATCGTGTCGTCTAAAAACGATCCGTAGTCACCAGCCAATGTGCCGTCGGCGCCTGCTGGACCTGTTGGGCCAGCAGGACCAGTGTTACCGATTGCGATGGCAGAATTCTGAACTGATCCATCGGGGAACTTGATTCCACGCGCCGTACTCAAGTATCCGCTGTCGCCAGAGTTTCCGATAGTGATGTCGGCATGAGAATTTAAAGATTCGATTCCTGTCGATGTCAATCGAATGTTTCCAATTCGAAGTGAGTCAGCTCCGTCAATGAGCAGTGTTCCACCGGACACAGTGAGGCCGGCCTGAAAACCAGTTATTACGTCTTCTAGAAACAGAGTTCCAGGCCCGAGTTGCAGACTCTTCCAACGTTTCGTCGGTGTACCTAGTACGAAGGTGTTATCGAGGGAGGGAATTAAGTCAGTGGTCAGCGCGCCAAAAATTGCCGGATCACACGTGCCTGCAGCGCCATCTACTCCGTTAGTGCCGTTACTTCCGTTAGTTCCCGGTGCGCCACTTGGGCCGGGGGAACCGTTGGTGCCGTTTGTTCCGTTACTTCCCGGTGCGCCACTTGGGCCGGGGGAACCGTTGGTGCCGTTTGTTCCGTTACTTCCAGGTGCACCACTTGGGCCGGGGGAACCGTTGGTGCCGTTTGTTCCGTTACTTCCCGGTGCGCCACTCGCGCCCGGAGATCCGTTGGTGCCGTTTGTTCCGTTACTTCCAGGTGCACCACTTGAGCCAGGAGAACCGTTTGTTCCGTTACTTCCAGGTGCTCCCGTTGGACCGGATGTGCAACGCGGGTATTCCGACGCGCTCGTATCGCTGCGCATTTGCACCATGGATACAACCCCAAGTGTCAGACCGATTGCTGTGAAGACGACTGCGATTAAAGTTTGGGATTTTCTTAAGGTGTTCATAACTGTGCTGCGCTCTCTATTTGAGTGTGTTTATGCCTAAAGCAATGAACCAAGGCCTTGCGATTTTTTCGCTGGCGCTATTTTTCTTGAGCAGATTGCAAATGCATAAAACTTAAATGGGCGTTTTGAATGAAGACTGTGGGAGTCGAAACGCCCTAGAAACGACTCCCACAGTGGCTTGATGAAACTACTTACGACGCGGAATGTTTTCCTCGCGGTAGTAGTTCTTCCAGATCAATCGATGCAACGGAATTCTCCGTGGTATCGAGCGAAGACCTGGAATGATTGGCGCGAAAGCAAGTGCACCGGTAAGTCCCAAGACAACAAACATGATGTAAGCATCGGCGTTTGATCCCAGAGGAGCGGACTCTTCATTTGTAAAAGGTGAAATCTGGTACCACAGCGAGTACAGCCATAGCCAAGCTTGACCGGGGTAGCGACCAGTTTCATTCATCATGCCCCAGGTGTTGCCTTGCAGGTTTGCTGCCGTTGCGGCGTCATCCAAGTAGGCGCCATCTCCAAAGAACAAGATTTGCTTGGTGTTATCCGTGGAGAAGAAGTTACCTCCAGCTAGCAACAAGCCATCAAGTGATCCGCTCTTCGCAACATCGGTGAGTCCCTGTGCAATTGCTGGAACTGGTCCGTAATCACCTGGGTCCACAATTGTGTAGTCACCTTCGACTGCTGCAATTGCAGTGTCGTATGCAGTAGCCCATGCAGTTTGCTGATCTGCGGTTGCTGCTTTCCAGGTTGCTAACGCTGTAGCCACTTGAGCAGGTACAACTGTGGAAGAAAGGGGAGTGATGACCAGGTCGTTGGGAACGTCAACAGGATGCGTAACGCCAGCCCATTTCTGTAACCACAAGGGACCAATATTTAGACCATCACTTGCATGGTTATAAGGAGGACCATAACCAGCACTACCCGATGTGCCGGCAAGTTCCTGCACAGTGGTGTCGTAAAAATTCGTCGGGTTTGTTTGAGCCCAACCTTTAAATGTCAGTTGCTTATCGTCTGGCGAACCGAATACCAAACTAAATGTCACAACTAAAATCGACACAACAAGAATTGCGATAAAGCCTTCTTTGATGATGTCGTAACTGCGCACTCGACCAGTCCAAGGAGCTGAATCAAACGCGTTCTGTTGTGCGGAACGTTTCATGATTAATTACCACCTTCCGGAGCGGCATCAATGGGAGGCACGACTCCGTTCTTTCGAACAAGTAGGACATGCCACACCGTGATTGCGCCGAGTACCAATGGTAGGAGCGCCACGTGAATGAGCATGATTTGACCGATGTTGGTTGGAGTGAAAAATGCTCCAATACCAACTGCGTTAAATCCATCTTTAGCTTCGTAGGCAATCCACTGTGAATCGAAATTCGTTTGGATCAGGTATCCCGTGAATGCGGTACCAATTGACGCTAAGAACGCGGCAATACCAGTGAGCCAGGTGCGGAATCGACGGCCACGCCATGCTGCCATCCAGAACTTTCCCCACAAGTGCACAACCATGAATACGAAGAACAGTTGTACGCCCCAGAAGTGTAGGCTATTGACGAAGAGTCCAACTGACGAGGTGTGATACCACGCTGGACCTGCGAACGACAGAATCAACCCGGACACAATGATGTCGCCGAACGCTGCGATTGTGAGAACTCCGAATATGTAAATCCATGATGCAACATAAGCGGGCTGCGTATCGGGAAGCAGCTTGTCAATCGGAAGATTGCGTTGCCATGAGTTACGCAGTTTCGCGGTCCACATGGTTGGTTCAGTTTCATTTTTTAAGTGGGAACTCATGATTGGTCACCACTCGTTTGAGAATCTGTCGAATGAGATCCTGGAAATGGAGCAAACATCGCAATTATAAATAGCGCGACCATGACTCCGATGACGATGAGATTTGCAACGGATATTTGAAGCCAACTTGTGAAATGAATGTACGTTGCAGGAACATTCATAAAGTCAGATAACCAACCAGACATTTCTTGATTCCTTTCAAGAACCTAGGGCAAAGGAACCCTTCATTGAAGTGTCACAGGCGTTGCGAAAATGAACAGTGCATTAGTGAGTGCTAGCACTCATGCAAATGTGTGTTAACAGACAAAAAATGCAGCTCACTCATGAGTGGCTGCATTTTTAGTTAAGCGTAACTAGTCACGAAATGGACGTGGACATGCACTTATCTTGGGAACTCCCATACGAGCGATAACGCTTCCTGGACATGGATGTGTGGATTGAGCAATACCTGCGTCACCGGCAACCGATAAGAATATGAATGCATCTTCCATTGTGAAGCCCCATTGATCAACAAGGAGACGGGCTGCTTCCTCGCAGGCAATCTTGATTGCTTCGTTAAGAGTTCCATCGTTTTCGATTGCACCGTGCGTGTACCAATGCGTGGAAGTCTCTGTTACTGGCCAGCCAGCTGCCCGATTCTTGATGACCTCAACTTTGATACGGCCGGTTCCACTGATTTCAACGCCTGTACCGCAAATTTCACCGTCACCCATAGATGCATGCATGTCACCAATCGACAACATTGCTCCACTTTGAAATACGGGCATGTGAACCGTCGCTCCGATGCCATTCATCCGATCGTCTAAATTGCCGCCATGTCGACCTGCGAGGAAAGTTGAAATGTCACCAGACTCAGGGGCGACACCAATGACACCAAACATTGGGCGCGTAGGAAAAGACACGCGCTCATTCATGTGAACGATGCCATCTTTAACGTTGAAGATTCGGGTTACTGGGGAAGTCACATGTTCGATGAGTTGACCCCATTCGGGAATGATCATTCCCGCACCTACCGGTCCAGGTTGGATGTCGATGAGCGTTACAGCCAGCGTGTCTCCAGGTTCTGCGCCATTAACGGCAATCGGACCCGTCGCGCTGTTCACGCGAGTCAAGTCCAGGCTTGCAACAGTGTCTTGCTCAGACGTGACTTGGCCGGTGAAGCAGTCCCAGGTTTCAATGTCGATGATGGCGCCTGAGTCCACAGTGATTGTTGGCTGAGCGTCTGCAGCGAACGACCACACATGCGTATCGCGGCTGAGTTGAAAGTCTGATCCTTGGATATTGGACATGGTGGTCTCCTCACGTGTTGGTGAAGCCACTTTATCCGCCATTTTCGGTGTATGCAGTGCACCAATCCTTGAAAATCAGGCGAAATATCTGCAAAAGAGTCATGGGCTGGAAAATGCCTTGTCCGGATGTGTCGATTGGCAATTTGGAAAATTTCGCTAAATGCCAGTGGTTTGCATACATAACTGCATACATACCGCCATAATTCTTGGAAAGGTTCCGCAACCGCTGTCGAAGGTCGGGCCATCCACTAGGAGAAAACTGCATGAGTCAATCAGGTAAGAAGCTCACAAAGAGCTTAGGAATTTTGGAAGTCATTGGTTTGTCCATCGCTCTGATGGCACCATCAATGGCAGCCAACATCAACCCACAAGGCCCGGCGACAATCGTCGGTCGCGCTGTGCCGCTTGCCTTCCTTATTTCATTCATCGGTATTTTGTTTGTGAGCTACGGCTTCATTCGTCTTACTCAGCGCTTCAACCACTCAGGTTCGTTATACGGACTTGTTGGTAAGACCATTGGTCCACGTGCCGGTGTTGTTGCCGGTGTGGCACTTCTTGGCGCTTACATTTTCTTCATTGGTTTCTGCTTTAACGTCACAGGTCGTTTCGTTGTGGCAACGCTGCAAGAACTTGGTGTCTGGGGAGAGAACATTGATCCGGGCGCGTTTGCATTCGGCCTTGTTGCACTTGCACTTGCAATCTATGTAGCGATTCAGCCAGTAAAGAAGGGCACTCGCGCACTTCTTTACATCGAAGGTGGAACAGTAGTTCTCATTCTGATCACCGCTGTCGTTATCCTCGTGAAAGTTGCTTCCGGAAATGCACCTGCAGGTCAAACATTGACGATGGACATGTTCAAGTTGCCAGACGGTCTTCCAACGAGCGATGCATTCCTAGCTGTTGTATTCGGATTCCTTTCATTCGCTGGCTTCGAAGCTGCTATCACCTTGGGTGAAGAAGCACATGCACCTCGCAAAGACATTCCAAAGGCACTTCTCTGGTCAGCATTGTTAGTCGGTGTGTACTACGTATTCGTCACGTCAATCGAAGTCATCGGATTCGGTACTGACCAAGCAGGTGTTGAAGCTTTCATTGGTTCATCATCACTTCTTGGTGATCTTGGTACTCAGTTCATTGGTTCATGGATAGGAACACTCATCACGCTAGGTGCTGCAATTTCAGGTTTCGCTTGCTTGCTTGCTTCAGTGCTCGGTGCTGCTCGTGTTCTGTTCGCACTTGGCCGCGATGCTGGTGTTGAAACCTTCTCAAAGGTTTCCACCAAGAACGGCGTTCCAACCACTGCTGTCTACTGGGCATCAGGCGTCTCGCTTATCGCTATGGTGATTTGGAAACTGATTTACAACGCTGGTTCGTTTGATATCTTCCTTGCCACAGCAACGATTGGAACCATTCTTATTCTGGTTTCCTATTCGCTCACTGTTGCAGGCTCGATTCGTTACCTGTTCTTCTCGGGTAAGAAGCATGCACCAACATACGAGCTCGTACTTCCAGTTATTGGTCTTGCAATCTTGCTGTACACCGTTTACCGCAACGTATGGCCAATCGCTCCAGAAGGCCCAGCACGTGGTTACTTCTTCACAGTCGCTGGCATTCTGCTAGTAACCGTGTTGTTTGTAGTTGCAGCACCAGGTTTCGCTCGCAAGATGGGTGAACGTCTGAATGCTGACGAAGGCTTGGTTGAAATCGATGCCTAGTCCATTCGGTGACTACACAGTCGTAGACCTCACGCTTCCGTTAGGTCCTGACACCATCATGTGGCCTGGAGCTCCGGCTCCATCCGCTGATGTTGCAGTAACTGTGAAGCACGATGGTTACTACGCGCGTTTGGTTCACTTCTTCGAGCACAGTGGAACGCATGTTGATGCGCCTAACCACTTCATTGAAGGAAGCCAGGCCGTGACAGACCTGCCGCTGCAAACTTTGATTAGTCCCGCAGTTGTCATTGATGCATCAGCCGATATTGCTGGTGACGGAGATGCGGTGTTGGAACTGTCAACTGTGTTGAACTGGGAAGCACAACATGGCGAGATTCCAGAAGGATCAGTCGTGTTGTTGCGAACCGGTTGGGAAGATTATTACGAATCGCAACCAGAGAAATATGGAGCGGGACCTGATGGTCTTCACTTCCCGGGTTTCGGCGCTGAAGCTGCAACCTATCTAGTTGAAACTCGTAAGGTCGTAGGTATTGGACTAGACACGCTTGGTATTGATCGCGGTGCAGACGCGGACTTCCCAGTCCACGCTCACGTGACATTGCCTCGCAATGTGTGGCACATCGAAAACCTCACCAACCTCAAGAGCCTTCCGGCAACGGGTGCACTTGTGTTCATTGGCGTCCTGCCACTTGTCGATGGATCGGGCAGCCCAGCTCGCATCTTGGCACTGGTACCAGGAAAGTAACTCGCACGACATTACGTACTCAAGTACCCATCGCGTCCTTCGACTTTTTAGTCGGCTGGATGCGGTGGGTACTTTTGTGTGGCGCTAATTCAAGCTCGCGTGACAGGAAGCTGGATTTCATTTCGGCGCATAAACCATGGAGTCCACGGTGGATCGAAACGAGCAAACCGCGCATCCCCAGCTGGAATGAGTCCCGCTGACACAACATTGTCGTGAAGTTTCTTCAGACGCTCGTCATAACCATGTTGACTCCAACGTCCTGAAAATCGATCCACTGCTATGAGCTGCTCAGGTATTGCCCGCAAAGTAACTCGCGAGTCTGTTGGTGCAGGCATCGACTCCAGAATTGAGCCAGCGGGCATCACGAAACTGACGACATGGTGATTAGTCGATGAGGATTGCAATACAGGAGCGGTCATGGCGATCTTGCTTGACTCTTTTGCAGCTGAAGGTTCTTGCAGCACAGGCGCTGTCATTGCTACTTTTTGAGCCGGCGAATTCCCTCCGCTGATGTAGCGAATTAATGGAGCGAATCCTGCACTACCTGCGCTTTCAAATGAACCGTCCACATGAACATCTGCGACAACGCATGGTTCGTAGGTGCGCAATTCAAAGCATGGGAAACTCTGTGTCACTGTGTATCGCTGTTGTTCAGTCATGTCTTGACCATAACCCCACAGCAATGCTGCGTGCGTAGTGAAAGTAGATTTTCAGCGCCCGGCGTACCGTCAAATGCAAGTGCGTGCTGTCAGTTCTTATTTGGCCGAGGATTAATACCCATTGCCCATTGACACGTCTAGTTGAGCAGGGAAATAAAACGTCTAATCAGATAGGCGATTAGAACTTTTCGTCGATTTCGGCGATCAGTCCTTCAATAAGAGCGCGAATCTCATCGCGGATAGGTCGTACCGAATCAACACCTTGGCCGGCTGGATCTTCGAGTTTCCAGTCCAGGTATGTCTTGCCAGGGTAGAACGGACATTCATCGCCGCAGCCCATTGTGATGACATAGTCAGATGCTTTGACTGCATCGTCAGTGAGCACCTTTGGAGTGGCTTGACTCAGGTCAATGCCTTCTTCGGCCATGACGGCGATCGCGGAAGGGTTGACCTGATTTCCCGGTTGTGTTCCTGCTGACAGCACTTCAATGCGGTCGCCCGCAAGATGCTGCAGGTATCCTGCTGCCATTTGGGAACGCCCAGCGTTATGGACACATACGAAAAGTACGGAGGCTTTTTTCTCTGACATGCCGCCAAGTCTATGTTCCGAGTGTGAACGACAGGTTAAAGTTTCATGCTCTTAAACGTACGAGTCGCGATTGATTAATGGAACGAGATCAAGCAGCGACTCAAGGTAGTGATCTGCATGAGGCAACTCGTCCCGAGTATGAGTTGTGAGCACGGCGGCGACCGTACATCCAGCCGCTTTGCCGGCAGTGACTCCCGAATGAGCATCTTCAATGACCCAACATTGCCCGGGATGAAGACCCAACTTGGTAGCTCCAAGCAGGAACGGTTCAGGGTGAGGTTTGCCATTCTTGACATCGGAAAAAGTGACGATGTTTCGCGGCTGACCAAGTCCGGATGCGGATAGCCGCGCAGTCGCGAGAGGAGTCGTACACGACGTGACAATAGACCACGGAATGTCTTGTGAATCCAAAATCTCAAGTAACTCAACGGCACCATCTATTGGGTGAATTCCCTCAACTGTTTCGATTTCAAGCTGTTCAATTCGGGCCGTCCAGTGATGAATCTGATTATCCGAATGATGAGGAAGCAAAATCCGCAGGCAACCCTCAGCTGGAATTCCATGCAGTCCCATGAGATCGCGGGGATTAAACCCGGCTTCCTGTGACAGCTGAATCCAGGCGCCGCGAACAGCCGCCGATGAGTCAATCAACGTGCTATCCAGGTCAAAAAGTACGCCGATTTGTTCGCCCATAATCACGCCAGTCTATTAGACGTGGGACTTTCCACCCTGACTCGAAGGGCGATGGCTGAGGAACCGAAGTTGCCACTTTTCTCGCGAAATCCTTTCACCTAAACGATGAAATTTTTATATTCACGAGTAATCTAGACAACGTTATTTCTGGAAACGGGATCGTGCCTACGGCTCCCAATGATATTGCGAGGGAAGCACATGACTCAGACAAACGAGTCGGTAGACGTAGTAGCGCGTCCGCTAAGGCACTATGGACGCTGGTTCTCAGCAGTTCTGATTGCCGCATTACTTGGCGCATTAGTGTGGTCACTTGTTACTGCGCCATCGATTAATCACTCGATGATTTCTAAGTACATGTTTGATCCACTCGTAGTTGATGGCGCTCGCACAACAGTGATACTCACGGTTATCTCCATGAGCATTGCAATCGTTTTAGCTATTTTCTTGGCTGTGATGAAGTTGTCGACTAACCCAGTGCTGCGAGTAATTTCCTCGACGTACATTCAAGTCTTCCGCGGCACTCCACTTCTTGTTCAGGTTGTTTTTTGGGGTTACCTAGGACTGATTTATTCGGACATAACAATTTCCGTGCCATTCACTCACCATGTCCTATGGTCACGACCAACAAGTGATGCGATTTCTGCTTTTACTGCAGGAGTCATTGCGCTTGCACTCAACGAAGCCGCGTATGCCGCTGAAGTTGTTCGTGCAGGCATTCAAGATGTCGACAAAGGACAGTTCGAAGCTGCAGATGCACTGGGCTTTAGTCGCGCACTCACCATGCGACGAGTTGTCCTTCCGCAAGCAATGCGAACTATTGTACCTGCGCTAGGAAACGAAACAATCGGCATGCTGAAAAACACAGCGCTTCTAGAAGTGCTCAATGTCCTTGAGTTGTATACCCGAACTCAACACATCTCTTCGCAAAATCTTGCCCAAGTGGAACTGCTTATTGTTGCCGCAGTTTGGTACATGGCGATGACAACTGTGTTATCTGTTCCGCAACGTTGGCTAGAAAAGTACTTCGGTCGAGGCACAGCCCAGACACCTTCATCAAAGCGCTGGTTGAAAGGATCGAAATGATGTCTGAACAACAATTCATGGTTGATGCTCAACACGTCCGCAAGAGTTTCGGAAGTGAGCAGGTCCTCAAAGACATTTCGTTGCAAATCCCAAAAGGAAGCGTGACTTGCTTAATCGGACCTTCGGGTTCGGGTAAATCAACATTCCTTCGCTGCATTAACCATCTTGAAAAAATTGATGGCGGACGCATTTATGTGGATGGCGAGCTGATGGGATATCGCACGAAAGGCGATTACCTCTACGAAATGTCGCCTCGACAAATTGCACAACAACGTAAACACATTGGAATGGTGTTCCAAAGATTCAATTTGTTTCCCCACATGTCAGCGCTCGACAATGTCGTTATTGGACCGGTGCAAGTATCTGGGAAAAGTGAATCAGAATCGATTGCCCGCGGAAAAGTACTCCTCGACATGGTCGGTTTGTCAGGGGAACTAAATTCTTACCCAAGCCAACTATCAGGTGGGCAACAGCAACGAGTTGCGATTGCTCGTGCGATGGCAATGGATCCCAAACTGATGTTGTTTGATGAGCCAACGTCTGCTCTTGATCCAGAACTGGTCGAGGACGTTTTGAAGGTGATGCAACAACTGGCCCAAGGCGGAATGACTATGGTCGTCGTAACTCACGAAATGGGTTTTGCACGGGAAGTAGCTCAGGAAGTTGTTTTCATGGATGGCGGTTTCGTTGTTGAACGCGGTAAGCCATCGCAAGTGATTGACAACCCGACCGAAGAGCGCACTCGCGAGTTTGTGAAAAGCGTTTTGTAGATGGCGCGTAAAAAAATGTTCCAGCGATTTGGTCCTGCCATCGTTTCTGCACTTGTGTGTGCTGGGCTTTCTGCATGCTCACCTATTTCTGCCCCGCAAGCACAAGAAGACTCCATCATCGAAGGTATCCAGGTTGATTCAGCAGCTAAAGCCCTATTGCCTGAGCGGTACCGCAATGGCGTAAATGTTGCCATGACCGTACCCGACCCACCTATGGCGCTCTACGGAATTCACAATGACGTTATTGGATTAGATCCTGACTTGGCACAGGCACTGGGCAAGAAACTAGGTGTTCCGTTCCGCATTCACGAACAAGAATGGGTAAGTATCGTGCCGTCACTGCAAGCGGGACGAAATGACATCATGATTTCCAATGTCAATGATCTGGTGCCTCGTCGTGCCTATTTGAAATTCGTTGATTACATGAACACTGGTTTTTACATTCTGGTCAACAAAGGAAATCCCAAGCACATTAATACGTTGATTGACTTATGTGGCAAAAAAGTGAGCGTTATGAAGGCCACCAGCATGTTCACGACGTTAACTGATGCACAACCCATGTGTGCAGATGCGGGTCGTCCTCCGATAACTCTTGTCGAAGTACCCAGTCAGAATCTGTCGCTTTTAGCAATGCGTTCGGGGCGCACAGATGCGTCTTATTCAAATGCGCCTGCTGCTATATACAGCGCACGCTACGGGGGAGACGGTACTTACTTCGACTGGGTCGATGACCCGAATTACCCAGGTGGCTTTAACCAAATTTATGTCGGCATCACAACGCTTCATAAAGATGCAGATCTAGTTCCCGCTCTGTCTGCTGCGCTGAAAAGCCTCATGGACGATGGAACCTACATGAAGCTGCTCGAGAAATGGGACTTGCAGTCCTTTGCAATTTCCGAGCCAGTTTTGCATTAGTTCTCACGATATTCGACTGGCATCTCTCTAGACTGGCTCACAGCGTCAGTAAAAGGAGTCAGGAATGCGTTTTTCGCGGTCACTTAAAGTGGTTGGAGTCCATGCAGAAGGAGAAGTCGGCAACGTCATTGTTGGCGGGTTCGGTCAAATTCCTGGCGAGACAATGTTTGATAAGCGCAACTTCCTTGAGCACGAGCGTGACTGGTTACGCAAGCTCATTCTGAGCGAACCCCGTGGTCAAGTGGCTCGCAATGCCAACATCATTATTCCGAGCAATAACCCGAAGGCCGATGCTGGCTACGTGATCATGGAGTCCATCGAATACCCAGTGATGTCTGGAAGTAACACGATCTGTGTCGCCACAGTGTTGCTGGAAACTGGGATGCTTGATGCTGTTGAACCCGTAACCAATTTGGTTCTTGAATCAGCAGCTGGCCTTATTCCAGTTGAATGCACAGTCAAAGATGGAAAAGTTACAAGTGTGCGCTTTACTAACCAACCCGCGTTTGTCTATGAATTAGACGCCAAGGTCGAAGTTGAAGGACTAGGTACCGTGACTCTCGACGTGGCATGGGGTGGAATGGCTTACATTCTGCTCGACGCAAAAACCCACGGCTTTGAAATTCGTCCCGATGAGGCTAAAGACATTTGTTTACTGGGTGAAAAAATAAAGATGGCGGCCGCTGAACAAATCCCAGCAGTGCACCCTGAAAATCCTGGCTTCCCGGGTATCACAATTTGCGAATTCACGAATCCACCGGAGCGCATTGATGGCGTGTTAACTGCGAAAAATACAGTTGTGGTTTCTCCGGGTCGTCTCGATCGATCACCGTGTGGCACGGGTTCGTCGGCACGCATGGCTGTAATGCACGCTCGAGGTGAACTCAAAGTGGGTGAGCGATTCGTTCACAAGTCAATTATTGATTCCACATTTGACTGCCGGATTGAATCAAAGACCACTGTTGGTAATAAGCCTGCTGTGATTCCATCGATTGCCGGTCAAGCATGGATTACGGACTTAACGACACTTGTTCTTGACCCGACTGATCCTTACCCACAGGGTTATCGATTGACTGACACTTGGCCACAAGGTCTCGAATAAAAATTAGTTCAGCCATTCGTTGATTCATAGTTTCGTTAATTCTTTGGTTCGTTGAATCGATACTCAGTTTTGTCTCATACTGCCGTTGTGCGTGAAATCTGTTCGACACAATTCTTAGCACTTATTTAGAAACGCTATGTCTGTTGCGAATGTGTCAAATGTCGCACTCATCTAACAACGCATGAGTGCTAGCACTCACGTTTTTTCGAAAAGTCTTTCTAGTACGCGAGAAACTTAACGCGAAACGTAAGTTTCCAAGTGTGACGAAAAGCATTTGTTAAACATGAATCGAGATTGACGAAATGAATAGAAAGTCATTCGACAAGATTGCAAGCCTTATTGGCTTACTTCTCGCCGTAGTCCTTGTTGTAGCTGGCGCCCTACTTCACTGGGGTGGTACTTTCGCAACTAGTCAGGTAAAAGAACAACTTGCTTCGCAAAAAATTACTTTCCCTGCAGCGGGTTCGGAGTCGCTCAAGGCATTGCCTGATGTAAACCGAACTGCAATGGAGAAATACGCCGGACAGGAATTAACCACTGGCGACCAGGCATATACCTATGCCAATAGTTACATTCACATTCACATGCAAGGCGTTGCTGCTGGCAAGACCTATGAAGAAGTGTCTGGCGAATTTATGGCGGCTGCCGCTCAACTGAAGGCAGATCCAACGAACACTGTTTTGGCCGCACAAGTGGGAACACTTGGTCAACAACGCACGACCTTATTTATGGGTTCGACATTAGTTGGACTGCTCGGGTTTACTTACGCATTCGCGACACTGGGCAAAATCGCTCTCATTGGTAGTTGGTTCGCATACGGCGCAGGAATCGTATTCTTGCTGCTCGCCCTTGCAGGCTTCTCGCACATGGCCAAAGCAGAACAGAACACAACAGCGTAGCTGGAACCGTTGTTTGCGTGGTTAGCAAACAACCCAAATACAAGTGGTCTAGACATCGGTTTGTCTAGACCACCTGTTTGTTCTGCTGTTTGGCCAATGCAAGTAACATATGACTTAATGTTTCGACCCGAGAGGGGAACTTGTGTCTACTGACCCGCTCTTGTCGCCGTTTACGATCAAGAATCTGACTATTCGTAATCGCATTATTAGCACCTCGCATGAACCGTCTTATAGCGATGATGGGCTTCCCAAAGATCGATACCGCGCTTACCACGTGGCAAAAGCGCGTGGTGGTATTGGTCTGACCATGATTGGTGGCAGCGCCATAGTCAGTCGCGAAAGTGCGCCGGCTTTTGGAAACTTGCAGTTATGGAAGGACGAATCCGTTCACTGGATGCGTCTTCTCACTGATGAAGTTCACGACCATGGTGCAGCAGTGATGATTCAGCTGTCGCACTTAGGGCATCGCAGTAGCAATTATTCGGGTGAATGGATTCCCACGATTTCCGCCAGCGCTGTTCGCGAGACTGCTCATCGCGCTTTTACAAAAGCTGCTGAAGTGTGGGACATGGAGCGGATTAAGAATGATTATGTTGCTGCTGCCCAGCGTTGCGTTGCCGCAGGTATGGACGGCATCGAATTAATGATTTATGGGCACTTCCTTGATTCTTTTATTACGCCATTTTGGAATCATCGCGATGATGAATTTGGTGGCTCGTATGACAACCGAATGAAATATCCCCTTGAAGTGATTCGCGCAATTCGAGCTGCAGTACCGGAAGACTTTATTGTTGGTGCTCGAATTAGTTTCGACGAAGAACGTGAAAACGGTCTCGGGATGGGCGAATTACTGACTGTCGCTCAGGACGTCATCGACAATGGAATTGATTTTGTCAGCGCTCTTCGCTACTCAATTGATTCTGATGCACGTTTGACCAAGCTCATCCCCGTCATGGGAATGCCGTCTGCATCTCAACTTGAATTCGTCGGTGAAGTGAAACAGAAACTACAAGTTCCTGTGATGCATGCTGCGAAGATTGCCGATGTCGCAACTGCGCGTTACGCAATCGAAGCAGGTTTACTCGACCTTGTGGGCATGACCCGAGCACTTATTGCAGATCCAGAACTTCCAAACAAAGTCATCAGCAAACGCGAAGATGAAATTCGACCTTGCGTTGGCGCAAGTATGTGCATCGACGGTATTTACACAGCGGGTGCCGCCTTCTGTATTCATAACCCTGCAACAGGTCGTGAACTTGAACTCCCACAAGTACCGAGCCGAGCTTCGACGTCCAAGACTGCGGTCGTCATTGGCGGAGGGCCAGCTGGCCTCGAGGCTGCGCGACTTCTTGCGGAACGTGGACATCAGGTCGTACTTCACGAAGCAAGCAATCGGCTCGGTGGGCAAATGTGTCTAGCAGTTCGTTCACCACGACGACGCGATCTTCAAGGAATAATCGACTGGCGCATACACGAACTAAAACGTCTTGGTGTCACCGTTCAGCTAAATAGTTATGTTGACGCTGACGATGTTATGGCATCAGGTGCTGACGTAGTCATTGTTGCCACGGGTGGTTTGCCGTCTGTGGCAACGGTCCCTGGTGCACAGCATGTTTTTGATAGTTGGGATGTTATTTCAGGTGCCAAGCGCATTGAAGGTTCAGTTCTGATTTATGACGATCATGGTGGTAATCAAGCCCTCGACTTAGCCGAGACTTTGGCACGCCAAGGTGTATCAGTTGAAGTTGCATCGCCAGAACGAACTGTTTCGCCGGATGTTGGTGGCATGGTTGCGTCTCGTTACTTTAAGGATCTTTCCAAACTAGGAGTGACTTTTACGCTCTTGCGCAAACTAAACGAAGTATCACGAAATTCAGATGGCACATTAACGGTGTCCTTGGGCTTAGAAGATGAAACATGGACCGAACAAAGAATCGTAAACGCCGTAGTAATCGAAAATGGAACCCAGTCGAATTCAGACCTGTATGACGTGCTCGTTCCTCACTCAATAAATGGTGGGGAAGTCAATCTTGATGACTTACTCAACGGCCTACCACAAACCAGCGTGCGCAATGCGTCCGGTGAATTCCAGGTCTTCCGGATAGGTGATGCGATTTCGAGTCGCAACATTCACGCCGCGATGCTTGATGCTGCTCGAATTTGCCGCGCGATTTAGAGATACCATCACAGCGTCCTTGCCGTCAATTTTCTCCCGAAATGCCTCGTTTTGCAGGGCTATTACTCGTGGTGACATGAAAAAGCCTGATAAAACGCCTGAATTGTTTTTCGGCAACTTTGGGTCAAGAAATACAGGGTGACACTAGCCTGAATTCACGTGGTGGTTACGAGTGTGACCACGCGGAAGAGAAGGGAAATACTCGTGTCACAAGATCAGAGTAATCAAACCGAAGATTCTCGGTTGAGCGCTCTTGGGTACAAGCAAGAATTGTCCCGAGTACTTTCGAAATTCGGAAGTTTCAGCGTTGCGTTTACGTATTTGTCGCCAATGGTTGGCATTTATTCCTTGTTCGTTTTAGGTATTGGCAGCGGTGGCCCACGCTACATCTGGCTGATGCTTATTCCTGTTATTGGTATGTATTTCGTTGCCATGGTGTTTGCCGAGCTTGGTAGTCACTATCCAATTTCGGGCGCCTTGTATCAGTACGCCAAGAATTCAGTGAGTGCACGCTATGGCTGGTGGGTTGGATGGTTCTATTCAATTTCGCTCCTTGTAACAGTTGCAGCCGTTGATACGGGCGTTGTTCCTTACCTGGCTGCAATTCTTAACTCGTGGTTCAAGATGTCACTTGATCCAACACAACATTCAACAATTTTGGCCTTGACCGTGATTCTGCTTGCGATTCAGACGATTCTCAACGTCACGGGCGCCAAAGTAATGGGACGCGTAGCCTCATTCGGCTCGTATGTTGAAATTTTCGGAACCATCGGTATTGCTCTCATTTTGGCAGCTGCAGGATTCAACCATGGATTTAGTTTCTTGTTCTCAACAAATGGTGCAGAGAATGTTGCAACTAATTCACTCGGGGTAGATTTCGGTGGCAACTGGTGGTTAGGTGCATCGCTCATTGCAGTTCTCGCACACGCATTCATTTTCTATGGATTTGAATCTGCTGGTGACGTAGCTGAAGAAACTGTGAATGCAACTCACCAAGTTCCGCGTGCAATGCGTCAAGCACTTCTTGCAGGTGCGGGTACGTCCTTTATTTTGGTCGCTGCCTTAACACTTGCAACGCCTAGTGATCCAGAAGGCTATGCAACAGCAACATCATTTGCTGGTGGCGTTCCTTTCATTCTGGAAAATGCAATCCATTCATCGATCCTGCGTGACATTTTGTTGCTCGCAGTTGTGTTTGCATTCTTCTCATGTGGATCATCCATTCAAGGAGCAAGTGCACGTATGTTGTTCTCTTACGCTCGCGATGGAGCAACACCGGCTTCGAAGACGTTGTCTAAGGTTTCTCCTCGTTTCCAGACCCCAGTTAACGCATTAGTCCTTGGCGCACTTATTCCATTGGCTTTCACATTGCTCGTGAATGTGACTCCAAGTGCAGACATCAAGCTTGGATTCATTACGTATCCAGCCAATATTTCTGCATTGACATCCTTGGTGTCATTTGGTGTGAGCGGAATTTACTTAGCCTTCCTTCTTACTGTGCTCGGAGCTTTAATTGCCCGTCGCCGTGGCTGGACAGGTGAAGGTGCTTACACATTGGGCAATAAGGGCATGTTGGTCACAATCATCGCGTTGGTTTATCTCGTGGTGATGTTCATCAACTTGGTTATTCCAACTGGACTTGCGAGCCCTCGTGGTGCGTTGTTCAACCTTGACTGGGTAACTCTGTTAGTTATCGCGATCTTGGCTCTGATTGGCTTGGTCGTGTACTTAGCAGTTCCAAATAATCGCAAGAAATAAAGGTCCATTCATGACGGTCATGTGATCATCATGAAATAGCCAAAAAAGTGCCTCTACCGATTACGGGTAGAGGCACTTTTGCTTAGGCGGTAGATGTAGGTTCAAGCCTGCATCTACCGCCTTGTAACTTAGCTTGTTTCGACCAGGTTTTCGTCAGCGTTCAGACGTTCACCCATGCGCTTTGCTGTCTTTGGAGCAACGAGCACTCCGATGACTGCAAGAAGAATCCACGCGATAGTGATGATGTCGTATGCCTGACCAGCACCTGACGTTGGCAATGGCCACACGTTGCGGAACAGTGTGTACGCGAGAATGGCCAAACCAAGAATTGGAATGATGATTTCCCATTGAGCAACACGCTTCTTGCCAGAGAAGAACAGGAAGCGGATAGCGCCAATTGTCGCCAGTCCATATGCAACCAACAGAATCAAGGTTCCGATAACGCCTGAACCAACGAAGACATCGAAGGCCTTAGCACTAAATGCAATTTTCCAGAAGACCGAGAACAAAGCAACAGCTCCAGCAACCCAGTACACAGCAGTTGTTGGGACGTTCGACTTTGGCGAAATCTTGGAGAATGTGCCGATTTCTGCGTCACGGCCAAGAGCGAAGAGCAAGCGAGCTGCGCCAACAACACAAGCGAGCAAACAGCCAAGTGCGCTGATTGTGACACCTAGAGTAATAAGCACACCGACCCATGAGCCGATGTAGAGCTTGCCGAGATCGCCGAGCAATGAACCTGAGCCGATAAAGCCCTTCATGCCTTCGTCATTTGCACCAAATCCCATAACTTCAATTGCAGTTACGAACGTGAAGTAAATACCACCGAAAATAACGACACCAAGAATTGCCTTAGGAATGTCGCGACGTGGAGCATTTGCTTCTTCACCCATGGTTGCTGCTGCTTCAAATCCTGCGAATGACAGGAAGCCGAAAACAACGCCAAGGAAAATTGTGCTTGCGCCAGTTCCACTTGGAATTGAGAAAACACTCATTGTGAATGTTTGACCAGCAGGTGCAGTTCCTGTGAGTAGCTTGTAAAGCACAACAAGTGTTGTCAGAAGAATGAGTACTACGGTCGTTCCCTCAATCATCAGCAGCAAACGTGTTCCGCGCTTAACGGAAGACACTGCAAGAGCAACTGTAAGTACGAGTCCGATGCCACCAATAAGGAATGGTGTGATGCCTTCTCCCGCGGTGTCGGATACAACACCTAGCTGATTGAGAAGTGCGGTTCCGAATACTCCGGTTGCCATTGTTGATACGACTGAATAGAACGTGTATGTGCCCAAGAGTCCCCAACCAGCGACTACACCTGTGCGTGGACCAAGTGTCTTACCGACAAGCCCATATACAGATCCTGCGTGATTGAATGACTGGGTTAGTCGAATGAATCCGTAACTCACAAGAGCTACACCAATTGCCGCGATAAAGAATGCCAAAGGCACTGCAGTACCAACAACACTTGCTGGACCTTGTGGATTAATGTTTGCTGCCATTGATGGGGCCATCAAAGCAACCGATATTCCGATGACTTCCCAAATGTTCAAACTCTTGGAAAGTTTCTGATCATTTCCGTGCATCTTGTTCTCCTCATTCTTTGCAACGGGGGTGCCGCAAAAGGACGTTAGGTGAAATTATGATGCCTTCGCAGTCGAAATGTTGGGAATTTTTCGACAAAACCTTTAACTATCAGAGTTTGCTCCCGGATTCGGGTCTTTTTGGCGATTCGTATATGCCCGCCATGCTTGCAGCTCGTGATCGTTTGGGTCGTCTATCTCGGGTTCATGAACTGTTGGATTTTTACGCTCTTGATTTACTCGCCAAACCATCCAAATAGTGATGCCGCCGAGAACTGGCCATTCCAAAACATAAGACCAGCTTCTTTGGTTTCCTCCTCGCGCTCGACCATATTCAAACCAGGTCATAAAGATGCAGAAGAAAATGCCAAAAATTATTAGTCTGCTCCAAAACTTTTCGCTTCGAGGTTGTTTTTGTTGTGGTGGCATGATCACACACTATTCTCTTGCTCGGCTTCCCAAGCCGTATTGAATTCCTCGCCCCGACGTTCTTCGTTTACAAACCACTTCTGAACGGCTATCGCAAGCCATACGGCATCTACCACCATTGCCAGTGCCCACATCAAGGCGCCTGCAAGTTGTTGTTGATGAAGTGCTTGTCGCTGGGATTGGCCAGCTAAGAAGTCAGAATAGATGGGTTGCTTTTGTATATATATGAAGAAACCAATCATCGTTTCAGGAACCATCATGGCAAAAAGTGAAAATACTCGGTGAGCATGTGTCATGGTGCGTGTTTGATGAGGGGTGCCAAGGATTGGTGCAAAGTAAATAAAACTAGCCCACACTTGAATGACTGCCGATACGCACTGTCCAGCGAGTCCAATTCGGTGAATGGTGTCCACACCCGCAGGTGAATGGAGTAACAGCAGCACGGCAACAAAGGCAATCCAACGTGGAATGGCACGGTTCACAAACAACTGATCGGATTCTATGATTTGTGGTTGGCTCAGAACCTTGCTTCGACGAGCTTGTACAACTATATATAGCGGGACTATGCCCATGGTCAGCGCGAGTTGAGCCAGGAAATTAATAGGAAGACTGTGCATCTGGCGAGGGATTGTGGCCATCCAGAGCAGCGCAAGTGCAAAAACCACAACGTCAGCCAGGCCTTGAGGACGCAATCTAGCGATGAGGCGCTCGTGTGGTGCAGCAGTATCTGTCATATCTCGAGACTTTCATCAGGATTTGAGCGTTATTGCGACACACTACTCTTTAGAAAAGGCAAGCGAATCGTGCCTTTGAGAAAAACTTGGCTAAGTTCGCATTTTTCCTGTTGCGTTACTGCTAAGAATAGGTAAGAAATTTGTAATTAAAGGTTTCCATGAAAGGCAACCATGAAGCGAATTCTCGGGATTCTCAGCTTCGTTGGGTGTGCGGCGCTCTTTATTGGCCTCATCGCAACGTATTTGCTAGCCAATTCTGCGGCAGCTCCTGTTCTGGCCGCACAGGTGAATGGAGTGGCAACAACTTCGCAAGGCGTTTTGCCACATGCATTCTTAAAACTGAACACCTACCCGGACGGCGAAGTACCAGAAAACTTCAACTCTGATCACTCCCCGCACTCTGATTGGGTGAGTTACGGTCCAAGCACCACACTGCAAGTGCCAGCTCATTCATTGGTGACAATTGAAATCACCAATTACGACGGTGGCGAAGTCCTGAATAACGATTTTTTTGCAAGCGTGCGAGGCGTTGAAGGCCAGGCCATTATGAATGGTCAGCCGTTTACCTCGATTTCACCGGAACACGTGGGGCATACTTTTACTCTCCGTCCTGCACCTGCAAATACGACATCAGATCTTTTCGTGAGCGTTCCATTGCAGGCAGTGGCTGAAGAGGACATGCCAGAAAGCGGATACACAACGAAACCAAATGTTGTGACGTTTTCATTTGTTGTTGGCGAGCCAGGGGAATTTTTCTGGAACTGTGAATACCCATGCGGTGACGGCACATACGCCAAATTTGGTAACGCAATGTCAGCTATGCGTTACATGGCAGGAACGTTGACAGTGGTATGAGTCCAGTTTCAGTATCGACGCGCATTCGCCATTTCACGAAGCGAACATATGTTCGCCATGTCTTTCTCCTCTGGATTTTCTTCACAATCATGGTTGGGCTATTTGCACCGTTGCAGTCCAAGCTGATGGGACCAGCCGCTTCCACACAAATGGAAGTTGTTCAGGAAACCATGACCTTGTTCACCTACATGGCTGCACCGGTTGCTGGGTTAATTTTCGCAGTCGTTACCTACAGTCTGCTTGCATGGCGCAGTAAAGGTTTTGTCGCTCCTCAATATGAAGGTACAAACAGCCGTGGCAACGGACCAACGACAGTCGCATGGATCTTGGTCTCGAGCTTGCTTTGTGTTGTGTTGCTTATCTGGGGCTTAGCTGAAATGGCTGATGGCCAGACTGCGCGTGGCGATGAGCGGGCGCGCATTATTAACGTCACAGGTAATCAATGGGTCTGGAACTTTGACTACATAGAAAATGGAAATGTTCGATCCCAAGAGCTTTATCTACCCGTCAATGAGCCGGTCTTGTTTCATGTGACTTCTGTAGACGTTAACCACTCATTCTGGATTGTTCAGATGGGTGTCAAAGTGGACGCCAATGCGGGCGCGGTCACAGACATGCGCGTTACACCGACATTGATTGGCGATTTTGATATTCGGTGTGCTGAGCTGTGTGGCTTAAACCATTCGGCAATGTTTACCAAGGTGCACGTTGTATCCCAAGGTGATTACTTGGCCTGGATTCTTAAGAACGGAGGTCATCAGTAATGTCTCATACAGCTGAAGTAACCACTGCGAAAAAGCGCAAAGGTTTAATGCGCAAACTGAATGTCTGGACTGGCATCGTCTTTGGTGTTGTCGTGGCTGTGGCCGCGCACTACCTAGCTAAGCGCTACATCCCCATGGGTGCGGATGAAACCGGCACTGTATTAATGGACCGAGTTGTAATCACCACAATGTTCGGTTGGACCATCGGATTTATGGCTGGCGTAGGGGCGTTCGTTGGACCGTATCGCTGGATGATGAATCGCGACTTAGATCATGACGACCAAATGTGGCTCGCGGGTAAAGATGCAGGCATGGCTCGGTATTTCCGATTCACAACGGACCACAAAGTCGTAGGAATTCAGTACCTCGTTATTACGATGGTTCTTTTCGCCGTCGGCGGCACGATGGCCATGATGATTCGCACGCAGCTCATGAGGGCTGATTCAACGTTTTTGAATAACACTTGGTACAACACATTGGTCGGCATGCATGGCATCATCATGATCATTGCGACCATCATCATGGTCAGTGGCCCATTTGGTAATTTCGTTTTGCCAATCATGATTGGTGCTCGCGACATGGCGTTTCCTCGACTTAACGCACTGAGTTTCTGGCTGATTTTTGCAGCTGTACCTGTGTTGCTCAGTGCACCATTCTTGGGAGGAATCTCGACTGGCTGGACTGCATACGCACCGCTATCAACTCAGGCACCTGCTGGCATGGACGCATACATTGTCACGATCATTATCTTTGCGGTATCGAGTGCGGTAGCAGGCGCAAATATCACAACGACTGCTGTCACCATGCGCGCTCGCGGAATGACATGGAACCGCACACCAATTTTCGTATTTGGAACCGTGGCCAGCGTGGGTGTAGCAATTCCGGCATTCCCAATGTTTATGGCGTCGCAAATATTTAGCGGTCTGGATAGAACGCAGGGAGCTGCCTTCTACGACGCTGCTAATGGTGGATCTGGATGGCTATACGCAAACTTGTTCTGGCTGATGGGACATCCTGAGGTCTACGTGATTTTGTTGCCAGCGCTTGCAGCACTGCTGGAACTCACGCCAGTATTTTCTCGTTCGCCACTGTTTAGTTTCAACAGTGCAGTCGGCGGTATCGCCGGTATCACGGGATTGAGCATGCTCGTGTGGGCTCACCACATGTACGCCTCAGGCTGGGCACCGGACCTTAACGGCCCGTTCATGTTGACCACTGAACTGATTTCGATACCGACAGGCATGTTGTTCTTAGTGTTTATCGGAACCATTTGGCGTGGTCGAGTATGGGGACGACTACCCATGCTTGCTGTGTATGCCATGCTCTTCAACTTCTTAATTGGTGGGTTGACCGGTATCTACATGTCAGACGTTCCAGTTGACTATGCGTTGCACGGTTCGATGTACATCACAGCTCACTTCCATTACACCCTGATGGGTGGGGCACTCACTGGAATGATTGGTGCCACTGCGTACTGGTTCCCGAAAATGACTGGCCGCATGCTCAACGAAAAAATTGGCATTCCCGCTTTTGTGATTATGCAGGTCGGCTTCAATGTGACATTCATGGGAATGTTCTTAGTTGGTCTTCAAGGTCAGCAACGACGCGTAGCCCATTACGACAAGTTGTTCGAAAATGGAAACTTCATTTCAACAATGGGAGCGTACACAATCGGCTTCGGCGCTCTGATGTTGTTGTACACGGTGATCACATCATGGCGACGTGGTGAAGTGGCATCTGATAATCCGTGGGGAGCAAAGACGCTGGAATGGATGGTTCCAACACCGGTTCCTTTGGAAAACTTTGAGGTGCCACCTGTTGTCACCAGCGACCCTTACGGGTTTGGTGGTCCTGATGCATACGACCTCGAGTATGAAGAAGATCGTCGGCCGAGTGATGACTTAGAGACAGAACGGGTGTAACCATGACAACGACACATACTTCGACGCCCCATCACGAAAGTCCTGACACTGTTGGTCGCCGTGACCGAATGGGTGTCATGCTTCTTATTTTTGCGGACTTAGCATTTGTGCTCAGCTTGGTATTTACCTGGTTTTATCTTCGTACGCAAAATACAAACAACCACTGGATTCCAGACGATGTGACAACAGCGTCGCAGTCCGAAGGCTGGACGGTAACTGGCGTAGCGATTGTGTCCTCAGCATTGGCGTACTTAGGTTTGCGGGCAATTCGTAAAAATTCGCAAAGTCAACTTCTAGGATTTTTTACGTTAGCGTTTGTGACTATCGTTTTGGATTTGGTTCTTCAGTTACGCGCATTGCAACATTTTCCATTCCACATGAGCAACGGAACGTATGCCTCAACAATGATTGCTTTGGCTGGCGCAAACGTTTTCCACTTGGCGTTAACGTGTTTCCTTGGCCTTGGTATGGTCAACCGCATTCGTCAACATCGCTATTCCTCAGATGATCATTTCCATGTACTGATTGTGACGTATTGGTGGATTTGGGTTGCGATTGCTTCAGTGATTACGTCCTTAACGACCATGGCAACTCATGCCTAAATTTGACCGTTGAAATATTTGGTAAAACCAAAAGGTGCTCTATGGCTGCTTGTCGCAGTTGGGGTGCTGAGTTTTCTGCTCATCTCTGCAGGTGAAACAACACACAAGGTGCTACCTGGAATTACGCCAGTTCCAACGTCAACATTATGGATTTTGCCCATTGCCAGACTTTTCTGTGATCTGGCATCGGTTGCAGTAGTAGGTGGATTCCTGGTCGGTGGTTTCTTGATTCCGTATGGCCGCAATGCGTCGCTGAATGACATAGGTCCGTTTATTTATTGGTCGCTAGCTGGCCTGGGAATGTGGTGTGTCGCGCTCATACTTCAAGGTTTAGCCTCGGTGTCTGAAATTTTTGCAGTTCCTCTTGGCCGAACCTTAGATCCGTTGCTGTTAAAGGAGTTCTTTACTGACCTGTCGTCAAGCCGCATTCTGTTAGTCGAGTTGATGTTCATCATGCTCATGTTGGCGTTTGTAGCTATAGCGAAGTCTCCTAGCACTCTGCGACGGTTATGCGTGCTGTCGGTGCTCACCGCTAGTGCGCCGGCGTTAACTGGACACGCGGGGCTTTCTAATGGACACCAGTTAGCGTCATCGTCGTTGGCCGTCCACTTAGTGTCGTTGTTGTTGTGGTGTGGGGGACTCCTGGTCATCACCGTGTTCGCGCACTGGATTGGCCCGAACTTGAGCATTGTTATCTCTCGATACAGTTCGCTGGCATTGTGGTGCTTTGTCGGCGTTGGCCTGAGTGGGTTGGCTAATTCCTGGATTCGTCTAGGTTCTTTTGCACACTTATTCGACAGTATCTATGGCCGCATCATTTTCATTAAGTTAGCGCTCCTGGTGACACTGGGAGCAATAGGTCTGGCGCATCGCACGGTGACACTGAAACGACTTGCTCGTGGAGAACCGAGATCGTTGTTGCGATTTGCTTCGGGCGAGGTTGCTGTCATGGCGGCGGCGATTGCTGCGGCAGTGGTTTTGGCGCGAACGGCATTCCCAGTCCCACATACAACCACAGTGCCTTCGCCAAGCGAACTTGCTTTAGGAATTACGATCCCACCTGCACCAAGTACGTGGCTTGTCGTGTTCGGATCATTTCAGCCGGACGTGCTGTGGCTCGCGTTCTCCATTGTGGTACTAGGTATGTATCTGAAACTCGTAAGGCGCGTAGCAATGTGGCCACGTCCACGAACGTGGTATCTAGTGACTGCGCTTATACTCCTGACGTGGGGGACAAGTGGCGGTATCGGCGTATATTCTCACGTACTTTTTAGTGCACACATGGTGCAGCACATGATTATGGCACTTGCTGTCCCTTTACTGATTTATTTGGCTCGTCCATACGAATTAATCATTCAAACAAAACCTGATAACAACACGGAAGGATTAGCCGATTGGTTAATTGCTTCAGAGTTGAACGGCGTATGGAAGTATGCGACTAAACCAGTGACAGTTGTTTCATTGACTGCATTAGGTTTCTGGGGAATATATTTCACGCCACTTTTTGGTTACCTGATGTCTACACACTGGGGCCATCTCGTAATGCAGGGATATTTGTTGACTTCTGGCTTTCTTTTTGTTTCGTGCGTTCTGGGTAACTCGCAGCCTAGACAAACTGTTTCGATGACACAGGTGCGCACTCTTCTTGTCACGGAACCGATACACATTACATTCAGTCTCGCTGTGATGTTTTCCGGTCACTTGATTGGTTCTCAGACCTACGAACGGCTCCATCGTCCTTACCGACAGGACCTTATGTCTGACCAACGAACTGGCGGAGTAATTGGTCTGATTATTGGCGAAAGCATATTTCTCTTTATGTTAGGGATGTTGTTGTATCGCAAGCGTCAGCAAGAAGGACGATTGACTTCGTAGTTAGTTACTTGTTGAGGTATATGTGCGAAAGCTCAACTAATTCTGAAATGGTTTTAATCGGACCATATTTAATGCCGCTGACGTTCCCGTCGCTTGAAATAAAAAGTGTTACTGGAACGCCATTGCCGGCTACCGATTTACTCAACGAGTTGGGGTCTGATAACTGCGGCCAGGTAATGCCGTGAGTCAAGACGAAGTTGACTCCATCACGTTGGCTAACTTCGGCGGTGTCTATACCGAACAGCGTGACTGCTGGATCTTTGGTTTGGAAGAAGCTTGTGAAAATGGGGATTTCTGCAACACACTCGGCACACCACGAGCCCCAGACATTAACCACTGCAGGACCGTGAATGGAGCGCAAGTCCACCTGAGGCCCACCTCCTAAACACTCAAGGAGCAGGGGCGAGTCAACAGGCTCATGTGAAGTCGGTAGCGAGGTGCACGGCAGCACCGCTCCTTGCGTGCTCGGAACATCGGCAAGTGAGGTACAGCCGGTGAGCGTAGCAACTATGGGGAAAAGTAGTACAAGTGTCATGAGTCGACGTGAGTTCTTGGATCGGGAAGTGCGCTGACTCATGGGTCTATTGTCGCGTAACGCTCGAGCATTGTGGGCGTTAGTGACGAGGATTTACTTCGGCCAGAACTGAAGCTACAAACAACTGCAACGGCCAGGCATGGGAACTCGGTTAACCGAGTAATCATGAGCAATGAGATCCACCGCGCTGTCTTCGGAAATCACAATGTGAGGCGGTTGTCCAATAAGGGACTCACACACAAATGCGGCGGTCAGCCCGTTGACATCCGAGACGACTCCAATGGCAAAGAGCGAGCGCGTTTCTTCAATTGCGTCATTAGTTCCTGCCCGCAAAATAATTGGAGTGTTGGGTTCTAGCATTCGTGTGGCAACGGCGACAGAAATGTTATCTTCTTCGCTTGAACCCATAGCCAGTAGTGCACGGGATTGTTTCACTCGTGCTCGGCGCAACGTACGCACATCGGATGCGTTTCCAATAATCACCGGGATGTTTAAGTCGCGAGCAAAGAGAACTCCACGTGAAGTATCAACTTGTTCAATTGCGACAACGGGAATCTTGAGCAGCGCGAGTTCTTTACATAGCCGGATTCCGACTTGTCCCAATCCAACAACAATGATGTGGTTTTTGCGAGGTATTGTGCGTCGGCCCACGATACCTACGCGTCGACCTGTCAGAACGTGGTTAACGACACCGGCTCCAAATGTGGTCACAAATATGACAGTAAGCAGCATGAAACTACCCGATTGCAGAAACTGCCAATTGTTCAGTGGAACATCAGGGGCTGCTACTCCAGCGACGACAGCCGACGCAGCATAGAACGCGCCCGCAAACGACTGGTGTTGTTGCAGAATGACGATGTCAACTAAAAGCATTCCCACAAGCGCCATGAGTCCACTGAGCAAAGCACGTGATGCTGAGTCATAAGACCGAAGTTGGCCGCGCAAAATTGCAGACCACCTTTGTCTGCGCCACTTAGAAGGAATCGAAAAAGCATTGTGCTGAATCGAATCATCTTTCAGCGTTACTTGCTCCCACGTGATGTCTGAAGTTGATCCTGTTCGTTTCAAGGCGCTCACATTGGGAAGCAACGCTGCTGCAACAATCGATGGAATTGCGATGTATGCCGGTGAGGCAATAGAACAGTTCGGGATTGTGCGTTCCATTTCATGACGCACGCTTCGGTCGAAGATAGCCACGAATAAACGAATCCCAGGGCGAATGTGCTCAATAGTTAGTGCATATCGCAACGCTTCAATGTCGTTGTGCAACATGATGGCCACGCCTGACACATCTGAGAGCAGAAGTTCGCGCAATTCCGTGTCGGTCGGACTAGCCAAGTGAATGACAGACGTCCCACGATCTTGCAAAGCCGCACACGTGCGACGACCCACGTCGGTGGCGCCTATTACCAGGACTGTGTGTGTCACGACAAATCCAATCTGTGATTATCTGACCCTAACTGGAATTGCGAAACTTGGCATCGGGAACATGCCGATTTTTGAGGCTTTTCGCTTGGCAATACGAGACAATCAGAAGACCACAACCATATTGAACAGAAACCACGTACCCATGAAAATCAGTGCATCGAAGCTAGTGTCGCCTCGCGACATCAACTTCATGTTGTACGAATGGCTTCATGTCGATGAATTAACGCAAGCACCGCGTTTTTCCCACCTGACAACCCAGGATTTCGACGCAGTGTTGGATTTGAGTTGCGATCTTGCGACGAAGACCTTTGCAACGCACAATCGTCTTAGTGACCTGAATGAACCGACTTTCGATGGCGAGCGAGTGTCGATGATTCCTGAAGTCGGGAATGCGCTCCGAGAGTTTTATGACGCAGGTCTGCTTGCTGCGGCTATGCCGTTGGATGTCGACGGCGGCCAGCTACCACACTCGGTGTATCGCGCTTGCTTTGCCTTTTTCCAAGCAGCAAACATTGCCACGGCTGCTTACCCCATGTTGAGTGCAGCGAATGCGAATCTTCTTCTGGCTCATGGTTCTGTGCATGACATCAACCACTATGTGAAGCCCATGATTGAAGGCCGATTCTTTGGAACGATGTGCTTGTCCGAGCCCGAGGCTGGCTCTTCGTTAGGTGATGTCGCCACTCGAGCACTACCAATGGCCGATGGCACATATCGAATTGTTGGCAACAAAATGTGGATTTCTGGCGGAGATCACGAACTCAGTGAAAATATTATTCACCTTGTGTTAGCTCGCTGCGAGGGTGCTGCCAAGGGCGTTCGGGGTCTTTCATTATTTATCGTCCCCAAGTTTTTGGTAAACGACGACGGCACTCTGGGGCAGCGAAATGATGTTGTTCTTGCAGGCATCAATCACAAGATGGGGTATCGCGGAACCGTTAATACGGTGCTGAGTTTTGGAAACGATTCTTCATTTGCGCAAGGACCTGGCGCGATTGGGTACTTAGTTGGTGAAGAAAATCGCGGACTCGAATACATGTTTCACATGATGAATGAAGCCCGCATAGTTGTAGGTGCAAGCGCAGCCGCAGTTGGATATTCGAGTTATCTCACTGCCGTGGACTATGCCCGCACCCGCGTTCAAGGACGAAATGTTGACAACAAGGACCCAGCATCATCTCAGGTAGCTCTTGTTGAACATCCCGATGTGCGTCGAATGCTGCTTGTCTCCAAGAGTTATGTCGAAGGTGCGCTGGCATTGGTGTTGTATCTTGCAAAACAACAGGACCTGCACGACATTGCGCCAACAAAAGATGAACGTGAACGCTTTCTGCTGTTACTTGATTTGTTAACTCCGGTAGTCAAAGGCTGGTCATCAAAATGGAGTTTGGTCGCCAATGACTTCGCGATACAAATTCACGGTGGGTATGGGTACACACGTGACTACACCGTAGAGCAGATGTGGCGAGACAATCGTTTGAATCCCATTCATGAAGGTACTGATGGCATTCAAGCAATTGACCTGATTGCACGCAAGACGTCAATGAACAATGGCGCCGCACTTACTGCATTAGTTAAAGAATTGCAGACAGCCATCTCGTTGGCACGAGCTCACCACGATGACACTTTGTCGAGGTACTCGGATCAGCTCGAGGCACTTGTAGACCAATTGGTCACAGTGACCGCAGTCATCCACTCTCAAGCCCGAGCATCCGACCGGATTGCAAACGCGTCTTTGTATGCAGATGCACTTGGGCACATAGTGATTGGTTGGATGTGGCTTGAACAGGTAAGCGTCTGCATGGGTAAGACTGGGGATTTTTATGACGGCAAACGTGCCGCCTGCAAGTACTTCTTCACTTATGAATTAGCGCAATGTGAAAACTGGCTTTCCATACTTGCCGAGAATCCAACTGTGTATCGAGACACTGATCCTGCCTGGCTGTAGTGCCGAGGCGCTGAAAAATGTGACCAAGTTTGTGCGAGAACACCAACCCCAGGACACATCCCATTAGTACTGTATGAATCAGGCTAAATCCCGCACAAGCGAGTCGACGGAGTCGTCATGAAAAATTTTGATGTCATTGTTATTGGCGGCGGTATCGCTGGAGTCTCGATTGCCTACGAATTGTCCAATGATCGCAGTGTATGTGTTTTGGAAATGGAAAGTGCACTCGCATTTCATACAACAGGCAGGTCAGCCGCCACGTTCTTAGAGGCATTGGGTACTGATCAGATTCGTGCGCTCACAACCGGAAGCCGAGCTTTTCTGGAAAACCCACCTAGTTTTATTGAAAGCGCTCCGCTAAGTCCATTGCCGCTCATCATGTACGCCAAGCATGGGCGCTCTGCTGAAATTGAAGCGTTTAATGCGGCCGTGAGTCGCTGGGTCCCTAACTCAAGGCTATTAAGCGCCGATGAAGTCATTGAGATTTGTCCCGTGATGAAACGAGAACATGTTGAGTCAGGATTCTATGATCCCAATTCGATGGAACTTGATGTCTTGGCAATACATCAAGGCTATGTGCGAGGTTTCCGGGCGAACTCTGGTCACATCGAGAAGTCGGCTCGCGTTGTTGACGCTCAGCGAATCAACGGACGCTGGGAGATCGCGGTAGCCTCAGGCGAAAAGTTTTCTGCTGACGTCATAGTGAATGCCGCTGGAGCATGGGGTGACGATGTTGCTACTCATGCAGGAATCGCCGCGAGTGGACTAGTACCTAAAGTGCGTTCAATATTTCTTGTGAACTCGCCGCAAGGAGATGCGACAAAGAATCTGCCAATCGTCGGTGACATTGATGGCGCGTATTACTTTAAACCTGAGGGTCATCAATTCCTATGCTCGCCAATGGACCAAACTCCAAGCGAGCCGTGCGATGCTTCGCCAGACACTCTTGAAATCGCGCGAGCTATTGATGAACTCAATGATGCAACTACGTTGAACATTAAGAGCGTTAATTCAAGTTGGGGTGGCCTGCGTACCTTTGCTCCTGATGAAAATCCGATTGTGGGATACGACGCAGGTGCAGAAGGTTTTTTCTGGATGGTTGGTCAAGGTGGTTACGGAATACAGACCTCGCCGGCACTCGCGCGCCTATCTGCATCACTTGTTCGTGGCCAAGGCGCACCACAGGATCTCATTGATCGCGGCGTTGATCTTGATGCGCTTTCGCCAGCTCGTGCAGGTTTGAATCGATGACTCGCAACTTCGCACATGTTGAAGAAGTCTTTGAAGCCACAGGACAACATCTTGGCTACAGCCAGTGGCGTGAAGTTACCCAAAATATGATTGACGAATTTGCGCATGCAACTGGTGACGAGCAATGGATTCATGTTGACCCACAGCGAGCAAGTGCGGGACCATTCGGATCGACTATTGCCCATGGGTATCTGACGTTGTCAATGATTTCAGCACTGGTGTGGGACATTTATACCGTTTCCAACGTGAGCATGACGATTAACTACGGATTGAACAAAGTACGTTTCCCATCACCCACGCCGGTAGGTTCCTTGATACGCGCGGGTGTAGAGCTTGCTGAAGTCACACACACCGAGCGAGGCGTGACCGTCGTGTCTAACGTGACTGTTGAGCGCAAGGATTTCGATAAGCCCGTATGCGTCGCGCAAACCGTGACTCTGCTCGTTCCGTGATGTTATGACGCTGCGCTGGACTGTGTGCCGTAGCGTGGTGTCTGAAGAGAAAGGTGGCTAGTGTGCCCGAGGCCGTCATTGTTGCCACTGCACGTTCACCGATAGGTCGTGCTGAAAAAGGATCATTACGGTCGATGCGTCCTGATGATTTGTTGGCTCAAATGGTTCGCAATGTCCTTGAGCAAATTCCATCCCTGGATCCCTCAACGATCGATGATGTCCTCATCGGTTGTGGATCGCCTGCAGGAGAGTCGGGCTACAACATTGCGCGAGTTGTTGCAGTGATGCTCGGGCTCGATACTGTGCCTGGAGTGACGGTAAATCGCTACTGTTCGTCAAGCTTGCAAACCACGCGCATGGCTATGCATGCCATTCGAGCTGGGGAAGGCGACGTATTCATCTCGGGCGGCGTTGAGACAGTCAGCCGATACCCACACGGGTGGGCTGACTTTATGGAAGGTACGTTGAATCCCGTTTTTGCCGCTGCGCTCGAACGAAGCCAAGTACGCGCCACCGAACCGAGTGACTGGCGCGACCCGCGTGCCCTAGATGCCTTGCCTGACATATATATAGCAATGGGTCAGACAGCGGAAAATGTTGCCAGCCTGATGGGTGTGAGTCGTGCTGATCAGGACGCTTTTGGTGTGCGCAGTCAACAACTGGCTCAAGAGGCGATAGCTAATGGTTTTTGGGCCACAGACATTACGCCCGTTGTGCTAGGGGATGGCAGTGTTGTACCTGCCGATGATGGTCCGCGCCCTGGCGTGACACTTGAAGGCGTGTCGCAACTGAAGCCAGTGTTTCGCCCCGATGGAACTGTCACAGCGGGTAACTGTTGTCCGCTGAACGATGGAGCAGCCGCACTTGTTGTGATGAGCGACATCAAAGCGAAGGAACTCGGGATCACTCCACTCGCTCGAATTGTGTCGACCGGCTTGACGGGCTTGTCGCCGGAAATTATGGGGCTTGGTCCAGTTGAAGCATCACGACAAGCGTTGTCACGAGCAGGTATGTCTATGTCTGACATTGACTTGGTCGAAATCAATGAAGCGTTTGCGGCACAAGTCATTCCAAGTATTCGCGAACTTGGCGTTTCGCAAGACCGAGTCAATGTCAACGGCGGAGCAATTGCTGTCGGTCATCCATTTGGGATGACAGGCGCCCGCATTACTTCAACGTTAATTAATTCGCTGAAATTTCATGACAAACAGTTTGGCCTTGAGACGATGTGCGTTGGTGGCGGTCAAGGCATGGCCATGATTCTTGAAAGGCTTTCGTAATGGGAAACATGTCCTTTAATTTCGATCAACAATCCATCATTGTGACCGGCGCTGCGCGTGGAATTGGTCTCGAGTTAGCACGCTTCTTTGTCGATGCGCAGGCTGATGTATTCATGGTTGACATGGATGGCGACGAAGTGACGAGCGCTGCGCTTTCCATTGGCGCAGTAGGTATTCAAGCGGACGTCAGTGTCACGCAGGACGTCGATCGAGTCGTGGCCCAAGTCGTTTCGACGACTGGACGGATAGATGTGCTGGTAAATAACGCGGGTATTTTGCGTGATGGCGTGGTATGGAAAATGACTGACGAGGATTGGGACATGGTGCTTGGTGTGCATTTAGGTGGCACCTTCCGATTCACACGAGCATGTACACCATTCTTTCGCGAGCAAAACTTCGGACGCATTATTAACGTGACGTCCTACACCGGCTTGCATGGAAACATTGGTCAATCAAACTATGGCGCTGCAAAAGCAGGTATTATCGGTTTCACAAAGACAACGGCCAAAGAATTGGCCCGGTTTGGTGTCACAGTTAATGCGATTTCGCCAAATGCTTCCACACGAATGATTGATTCAATTCCTGCCGAAAAGCGTGATCAGTTAGCAGCAGAAATTCCAGTAGGTCGTTGGGGTGCGCCACATGAGATGTGCCCTGCAGTTGGATTTCTTGCCTCACAAGAAGCGTCCTATGTCACTGGAGTTGTTTTGCCAGTTGATGGCGGTCTGTCAATCTAATGTGTGCAGCGAGTGCATGATAAAACGTAGTTACGAGGTTTAACATGAATCGGTTTGAAGGCAAAGTCGCACTAATCACCGGAGCTAGTCGAGGCATTGGCTTAGCGTCCGCTCAACGACTAGTTGACGAGGGTGCTCGAGTTGTTATTACCGCCCGAAAGATTGACGCACTGAATGACGCTGTCGCGCAACTAGGTGGACCTGAATTTGCAGTTGCAGTTGCTGGGGCAAGTGATGATGCCGAGCATCAGGGATTGGCTGTCGAGGCAGCTCTTTCGCATTTTGGTCGCCTTGACGTGCTAGTCAATAACTGTGGAATAAATCCCTACTATGGTGATCTTCTCAGTGTTGATGAGTCTGCGGCCCGCAAGATTCTTGATGTAAACCTGCTTGCCACAATTGCGTGGACAAAGTTGGCGCACGATAGTTGGATGGCAACGAGCGGTGGCTCCATTGTGAACATCACCTCGCTGGCAGGATTACTTCCTGAAACTGGTTTAGGAATGTACGGCGTGAGCAAGGCAGCGCTCAATCACCTGACGCGTCAACTTGCCGTGGAGCTCGGACCACAAATTCGAGTCAATGCCTTGGCGCCCGCAGTTGTGAAAACAAAATTTGCTGCAAAGTTGTATGAACAACATGAACTTGAACGTTCGCAAAAATATGCGTTGAAGCGACTTGGCCGTCCTGAAGATGTGGCTGCAGCTGTAGCGTTTCTTGCTTCGGATGATGCAGCGTGGATTACAGGGCAAACTATCGTGCTCGATGGCGGAGTCTCGCTGACTGGCGGATTCTAAGAACTGATTGTCATCAGAACTTTCGAAGTCACATCTGTTTAGTACACGTCCGCGTATCGCTTACACAATTCTGCGTCAGTCAAATCTTTGGCGAGTTCAATCTCAGTACGTTTCACTGAGACATATGATTCGTACATAGTCGCAGGCATCCACGCGCGAACTATGGGATCGGCGTCCATTAAATCAAGAGCTTCGGCAAGTGAACTTGGGAGAGCTTTAATTCCTAGTGACTCACGCTGCGCATCCGTCAGGTCAGCAGGATCTTCATCAACGCTCGCTGGGAGTGGCAATTTTTCACGAATGCCTTGAAGTCCAGCGAGCACGAGTGCTCCGAGTACTAAATACGGACTGGCGGTGGCATCCGGTGCGCGTAGTTCGAGGTTGAATCCCTTCGCTGCTGCTGCGGCATCACGTGCCGGGGATGGACAAATACGTATTGCGGCTTCACGATTTTGCACACCAAAGCTCGCGTAACCGCAAGCCCAGTGATGAGGACCGAGGCGTAAATAAGACACTGGGCTCGGTGAAGTCAATGCACAAATCGCGGGCATATGTCGAGTCACACCAGCGATGAACTGTTGTGCGACAACGCTCGCATTATTCGGTTGGGTGTTGTCGTAGGTCGCATTGTTCCCTTGTGCATCCAAGAAACTAAAGTGAACGTGAGCACCATTGCCCACGCCATCTGGATCAACTTTTGGCGTAAAGGTAGCGCGGTACCCAAGACGGCGTGCGGCTTCGCGAATAACTTCTCGGGTGATGATTGCACGTTCTGCGGCATGAATACCGACCGCAGGGGCAGATGTGATTTCGTATTGGTGAACGCCGAACTCGGGTTCGACCGTTTCAAGTCCAACGTTTGCTTGTGTGAGAGCCTTAGTGACATCTGAGGTGAACTTCGCGACATTGCGCATAGTTTCGAGTGTGAATGATGGAGCAGGTGGCAATGGGTCTCCGACCAGCATGAATTCATGTTCAAATGCAGCAAGAAAATCTAAACCTGTTTCGGCTTTAAATGCAGCGAGCGCATTTTTGTAAAAGCCACGCGTACAACAATCCCAGTTCTGGCCATCGTTAGTCTTTGAATCGCACAAATAGAAGTGGTAGGCCGGTGCATCATCCCAAATGTCGATGCGCGTTTTAGTTTCAGGGACTGGGACTTGTCGCACTTCAAGCATCGGACCCCAAGGATTAGGCGCGAGATCAGCGAACGGCGTTTGAGCTTGCCCAGCAACGGCCCAGCCAAGCCCGTATTCCATGCGGCTTTCGATTTGTTCTACCGGGACGCCTCGGCAACGCATGAATCCGACATAGTCGCTCCATGTGAGTAATACAATCTCGCCGTCGCTCATGTGTGAACCTCAATTCCTGACGCACCGAAGCGAGAAAAAGCACGAAACTCAACGCTTCTTGCAGGTAGCGTAGCAGTCATGAAACCGTCACTTCAGGAGATTGCCGCAACTATTCCGCTGACAGATAATCATTGTCACGGCGTGATTCGCGGAAATATTGAGCGCCCCGTTTTTGAAATTACTGCAACGGAATCAGATTGGCCAGAACCGAATGGCATGACGATTTTTGATTCGCCAGTCGGAATCATGATGCGTTCAGAATGTGCGTCGTTGCTCGACTTGCCTCGCCACAGTTCACCAGATGATTACTTCAATCGTCGATATGAATTAGGACAAGCCGAAGTTTCACGTCGACTTGTTCCAGCCACAGGCATTAGTACTTTTATCGTAGATTCGGGTTTCAAGAGCGACAACGTTCTACTACCAAGTGAGATGCAAGAACTCGTCCCAGGTTCACGTGCGTTCGAGATTGTGAGACTTGAAACAGTTGCCGAGCAGATGGCTCACAACACGACGGCTTCCACGTTTATTGCTGACTATGCAGCCGCATTAGCGCTGGCATCCAAAGATGCAATTGGTTTTAAGTCCATCATCGCGTATCGGTATGGCTTAGATTTCAATCCTGCGCGTCCAAGTAAGTCCGAAGTTGAAGTCGCAACAGGCGAGTGGTTGGCGAGCAACGAACAACGCGGCAAGATTCGCATGGATCACCCTGTCTTATTGAGACACATTTTGTGGGAGGCCGTGGATTACAAACGCGCCATCCAATTCCATGTTGGTTATGGAGATTCGGACATCGTCATGCATCGTTGCGATCCAACACAAATGACTGAATTTTTGCGCATGACGGTTGATTCCGGCACATCAATGATGTTGTTGCACTGCTACCCATTCACACGCGAAGCGGGATACCTTGCCCAGGTTTATCCGCATGTATATTTGGATACGGGTGCATCAGCTCACTGGACTGGACTTTCTAGTCCCACAATTGTGTCGCATTCCGTCGAAATGGCGCCGATGAGTAAAGTTCTGTTTTCATCGGACGCGTTTGGATTACCAGAGTTGTACTTTGTTGGCACGCTTGTGTGGCGTCGAGCGATGGGTGACATCTTGCACAAATGGGTGCAGTCCGATGGACTTGGATACGACGACGCTGTGAAGTATCTCGGGTGGATGGCAAACGACAATGCCCGCCGCGCATATCGGTTACTTCCCGAATAGAGGAGCGTCTCGTACATGGTGTACATGCCCGTTGATGGAAAGCCAGATCGAGTCCACATAGGCGCTCGCAAACTTGATCTCGACACGTGGATTGAAATTAGCGATTCTTATGAGGAAGAAATCGCTCTGAAGCATCATCTCGTTGAGACTAAATGTGACGAAGTATTTCTGCATTTGCCATTGGGCGATGCAGGGTCACGTGAAGTTCTCGACATGCTTATTGAGCATCTCGAGCGCGTTTTCCCGGACAGGTGGCCGAACCCAATCTCGGTAGATTCGTCAATGCACCCGTTACTTGCAGCATCTTTACTAGTCCAAGAAGATTTATGTGTGATGACTCAGGTGGGTCAAGAGTGGGTACTTTCTGCAGCAAGTGTCTGTTTCCCTAGCCGATGGGACCCTCGAGACAAAATTGGCAAGAGCCTGCTTGGTATTCACGATCCGGTTCCTCATTATGAAGAAAAAATTGGTGTGGCAACGCAAAACATTTTCGACAAATTAACTGTTGACCGTCCAATCTCGCGAGTGAATTGGACTGTGATGGATAGCAAAGATCTACATCAACCAGTTGCAGTGCGTGATCCTGATGCAATTGCGGTCAATTCCGAGAACATTTCAGACACGTTGTATTTTAGACGCGAACGCCAGACACTGCGAAAGCTACCGCTATCAGGTGACATTCTGTTCACTATTAGAACGTATACAGATTCATTTGGAGATGTTGAGAAAATGTTTCCTGACTTCAGGCGCAACATTGGAACAACAATTGCAGGTGCGTCGCCACAAACAGTGGACTATAAAGGTTGGGTCAAGATTCTCAACGATATCCAGGCGTGGTCTCAGGCCTAGTGAGGATGCTGCCTAGTTAGTTTGGTTCGTCGTATTATCTGCATTTTCTGTTGGTGGGCGACGTGAGTTAGATGCGGCACGAACAATAATTGCGATGAATCCTGCAATCGCGACAAGTATTCCGAGTGGCACAGTTGCGAAGAGGAACCACGGTAGTGCCGCCGCAGCACAATTTCCTTCGTTTGCACCGCTGATACCGCCTGGACAAAAAGGTGTCAGTATGAGTGCCATGATTGCTGGACTTAATGCGATAAATGGCGATGCGAGCAACATGAGTGCTCCGGGCGAACGTGATTTCAGAAATTTCATATCTGATGCTTACATCTCGTGAATGCGCTGTCAACGGTTGTATTTGACTGCCGCTGAATAGACTTGACGTCATGCGATCTGTAGCGGGAACTGAACTTTCACGTAGTGACTACGTTGACCACATCAAGCGAGATTATGCGTTAATGGTCGATGCCCTCGCAGGCCCTGTTGTGCCGGTGCCGTCATGTCCTGAGTGGAGCACACATGAGTTAGCGGGGCACATGGGAATGGTGTATTTGCATCAGGCTTTTGCTGTCGAAACAGGTGATCGGCCGCACAATGAAGAGCATCTGGTCACTGTTGATGGAGTCGATGATTCCATTGAGCTTCTAGGAATTGGATACGCCGCAATCATCAATGCACTAGATCCTGCGCGAGCAGAACGCACAACATGGTCGTGGCATCACAGCGACTTCAGTGTGGATTTCTGGTTTCGGCGCATGGCTCACGAAACTGTAATTCACCGATGTGATGCACAGATTGCACGAGGTCTTCCAACCGAAATCGATGAAGAACTCGCGGTTGATGGTGTTGATGAAGTGTTGGATTTTCTGCCGCTACTCGGGTCTTGGAGCGGTGCTCCCAATGTGGACTTCGGAATCGTGTCCGTATCGGCTGAAACAAGCGCCGGTGCAAAATTCTGGACGCTGACATTTACCCGTGAACAGGCAACAGTCGTGCAAGCCCGCGGCGTTGATCCGAACGCTCGACTTGCTATTTCAGGTGATGCCGAAGCCATGGACTTATATCTGTGGGGTCGTATTACGAGCGATGATCCTCGGATAACGCTTGTTGGAGACGATGAAGCGGGTTTCAAGCAACTGATGCAAGTGGCAGTGCTTTAAACTTCCAGATTTGCTGTCGGGATGCGAACGCGATTCGGACAATTGTGTTTGCACACTGCAATAGCATTGAAAAATGGTCCTTTGCGTTATTGCTGTGATTGCTCATGGCTGACGCGGTTGGCGAAGGAACTCATCATGCAGGACGTTCTGTCACGCTGTCTATCATTGGTAACGGTTTAGCGGGCACCGCTGGTACAGCCGCCGCGCTGTATTCGTTTAATAGCACCGCACCGGTCATAGGCTTTGTGCGTTTGGTGTTAGGTGCACTGTCGTTACTGATTCTGTCCCCATTTTTTGGTGGGCGAATCAGGCAACTTCCACGACTGCTCGTGCGACCAGGTGTGTGGGTGATGGCATTAACATCAGCGTCGTACCAAGCATTTTTCTTTGCCTCGGTTGAGCGAGCCGGTGTGGCCACTGCAGCTCTGGTGACAGTGGGTTGTATTCCAGTGTCCGCTGGGATTGTCGGCTGGTTGGTGTTGCGCGAAAAACTTCGAGCGCTGTGGTTTGTTGCAACGGCGATCGGAGTGTCTGGACTTGCGGTTGCTTCGTTAGGGGAGTTGCAGACTCAGGATGCCCAGGGACTGTTGTTTGCGGCAATTGCAGGCACAGGTATTGGCGGGTACCTGACTGCAGCGAAGGTAGAAATACGTGCTGGTGGTCATCCTATGCAATTGCCTGGCATGGCTTACTTGATTGGCTCATGCGGATTGTTTTTCATTGTGCGAAGTGACGTGATTCAGGTTCAGTGGAACACACAATCCGTCTTAGTTGCTCTTTATCTTGGCGTGGTAAGTATGGGCCTTGCGAATGCCCTTCAAATCCTTGGCCTTCACGGAATCGCGCCAGGTGTCGCAGCGACCATGATGCTGGCTGATCCCGTGGTCGCAGCAGTACTTGGTGTTGTTGCGCTTCACCAGCAGCTGACGATCAATGGAGCCACAGGGCTTGCCTTGGTCGCTTTGGGTTTAATCCTGCAAAGTATTTCTCCAACTGGTCGCGCATCGGCCCGCCAACAACGTGGGCGCCACAAATTCAACTAGTCTTCTTCGAGTTCTATGACTAACCGTGTGTGATTGCCGGAAATCATAATGTGCAAAATATTAGCCTTTAGCGACTATTTTTTACACGTTACTGATTTAGTGGGCAACTTGTCGTTTATGAAATAGTCAATGAAAATTTTATTGAGGCATTTCTTATCGAATCCAGCTAACGGTGCGTGTCCGGTTCCATTAAATGTCACGAGAGGTGACTTGAGATCTTCTGCAGTCTTTTGCGCGAACACGTACGGTGTTGTTGATTCATACCGTGAACCAACGACAAGAACTGGTTTGCCCGAAGTATTGGTACGTGCGGGCATTGAGGTTGGTGGATCAGGAATTTGTGCGTCATCTGTAGCTAGCGTGTCCCAATCAATTGACGTTCTCTCGCCTTGGTATTCGTACTTTGTTGCGTCCGACGTCATTGCTGTCCAAAATGGTGACACTTCTTCAATTTGTTTCTGTAAAGCTTCGTCGTGGGCGCGAGAGGTCTTGATGGAGTAGTTAATGTCCATTGAATCCACTATGTCCATAATTTCATAGCTATTGTTACGTTCAATTTTTGCCGGATCATAAGTGGGTCCACCGAGTGTGTCGGTGTTGTATCCGTCCAATTCGAGTGCGAAATATTCAAAGAGGCCGTTCCACTTATCAGGTCCGGTCACTCTATCAAGCCCATCGTTGAAGTAAGGCTGTGCAGTTGCGAGATCATAATATGTGAGCGCCTGTATGCCATGTGTCAGCATGTATTCAGTGCTGAGGTGCACTTGGTTTTCTGCGTCCAAAATTTTCATTCCTGCGAAACCAAGAAGTTTGTCATCGTCGGCGTCTTGACGCGCTTGGAGCATCAGATTCTTGACTTCAGATACAGTCATGTGTTTTTTCTTGGCATATCCTTTGACAAGTCGCATGACATTTTGTTCTAGAGTTTTGGCATCTTCGATTGCTACGGAATCGTTTGTGGGTTCATCAGTTGTTGGGCTATCAAGGGCGATGTGGCCAATGTGCTCTGGGTATTTAGTGATGTAGTCGGCGGCAATGGACGTTCCATAGGATGAACCAAGGAAGTTTAATGGTTCTGAGCCGGTCACAACCTGACGCATCAACTCGAGGTCATCGACTACGTTGTTGGTGTTGAGTGTCCACCAGGTCGGATTGTCTGTTGCGCATTTGTGATAGTAAGCATCTAGTGTGTCCATCGTTGCTAGGTACTCTTCGTCGTTAGCCGGCGAATTTTCGTCGGTCCAATACGTCTCGAAATCGGACTGAGTACTGCATTTGATTTGATGGCCAGTGACGGGGGCTGAACGACTGACACCTCGCGGATCGAATCCGATGATGTCGTAGTGAGCGCGAATCGTGGCCGGGAAATCCAACCACTGAAGTTCTTCGACACCAGACTCGCCTGGTCCTCCGGGATTGATAAACAGTGTGCCTAGTTTCGTAGAGCCCGTGGCTGGCTCACGCATCATGGCAATTTTGAAGTCAGGAAGTGTGTAGCCATCGGTGTACTCGGCAGGGACCGTGACAAAACCACACTGAACGCTCTTGTGGTCAAACACTTTGGCTTGTTGATCCTTGGGCAGGAGGTAACCACTTGGGCAGTCATCCCAGACAACCTGCTGAGACTGGTAACTCGCTAGGTCCAATGCTTTGTGTGTTGGTGAAGACGATGAGCAACCACTTAAACCGATACACACGGCAAGGGCAATGACAAACTTTTTGGACACTAGGTGCTCCCACAGATTCAAATCGCACAGACGCGCAATCTGGTTTTACCTTATCTGCAACGTGTGACAATCAAGTGTGTCATTAAGTTGGCTAGTACATCCACTTAGAAGCTGTTTTGCAAGTGGGGCGGGTGGGGCTCGAACCCACGACCCACGGA
>CANFOW010000002.1 GCA_947448865.1 Actinomycetota bacterium | reverse complement strand
TTGCGCGTATGACTGCTAACGAAAATCTTGTCAATGGCCTACCTCAGGAACGACTCCTAGTAACCGCGATTCCTGGTCCGAAATCTCTAGCGCTCGCTGAACGCCGCAAGGCTGCCATCAGCAACGGAATTGGCGCAACAATGCCGATTTACATCGACCGCGCAGCAGGCGGCGTTGTTGTCGATATTGACGGCAACTCCCTCATTGATATGGGTGCCGGTATCGCTGTGACTTCAGTTGGCAACTCGGCGCAAGCTGTCATTGATGCAGTGACAGCGCAAGTAGAAAAATTTACTCACACGTGCTTCATGGTCACGCAGTACGAAAACTACATTGAGGTCTGCGAAGCACTCAACCGCCTTACTCCTGGTGACCACGAAAAGCGTTCCGCGCTATTCAACACAGGTGCAGAGGCCGTTGAAAACGCGGTCAAGATTGCACGCACATTCACCAAGCGCCAAGCCGTCGTAGTTTTTGAACATGGATACCACGGACGCACCAACCTCACTATGGCAATGACTGGCAAGAACATGCCTTACAAGCAAGGCTTCGGCCCATTTGCTTCCGAGGTTTATCGCATGCCCATGTCGTATCCCTACCATGACGGTTTAACTGGACCTGAAGCTGCAAAGCGCACAATCAGTCGAATCGAAAAAGAGATTGGCGCAGGAAACGTTGCTGCGATTGTTATCGAGCCGATTCAAGGCGAAGGTGGCTTCGTAGTTCCAGCCGAAGGCTTCTTGCCAGCGATGGTCAAGTTCGCAAACGACAACGGAATTGTTTTTGTTGCTGATGAAGTACAGACCGGTTTCTGTCGCACTGGTAAGTGGTTCGCAAGTGAGCACGAAGGAATCGTGCCTGACTTGATTACCACTGCGAAAGGCATTGCCGGTGGACTACCACTAGCTGCAGTTACAGGTCGTGCGGAAATCATGGACTCAGTTCATGCGGGTGGCTTAGGTGGAACTTATGGTGGCAATCCGATTGCATGTGCTGCTGCTCTTGCTTCCATTTCAATCATGGAACAGGAAGACCTCAACGCAAAAGCGCGCAACATTGAAACCATCATGTTGCCACGTTTAGAAAAGATTGCCGCAGACGCGGGCGTCATTGGAAACATCCGCGGACGTGGAGCGATGATTGCAGTTGAAATTGTGAAGCCAGGCACTGACGAACCAGATCCTGACATGACAGGCAAAGTTGCAAAGTTGTGTCACGCAGAAGGCGTGCTAGTTCTAACAGCTGGAACTTACGGAAACGTACTGCGCTTCCTTCCACCACTTGTTATGCCTGAGCATCTACTTGATGACGCATTGACAATTATTGAACGTGCATTCAAGGAAGCGACTGCTTAACTCGTAATGAGTAACACTGAACACGCGTCTGTGGCGCGAGTGAAGTCCGCCTTTGAACGCGCTGGGCTAGATCCTGAAGTACGCAAACTCAGTGACACAGCTCGATCGGCTCGCGAAGCAGCTGCAGGTCTTGGTGTTGAGGTTGGGCAAATTGCGTCGTCGATTGTTTTTACCGTTGCATTAGGCGAATCCATTGTGCCTGTTTTGGTAGTGACATCTGGTCGGCACAAAGTTGATACGCAACTCGTGTGTGAAGCCGCCTCACTTCCGGCATTTGGTCGTGCAGACGCAGATTTTGTGCGCGAGTGGTCCGGCTTTGCCATCGGTGGAGTCAGCCCAACAGGTTGGCTGCATAACGGGGAACCCTATACACCGTTGACTTTTGTGGATAAAGCGTTGTCTGATTACGACGAAGTGTGGGCCGCAGCTGGGCACACACATGTTGTGTATCGAACAACGTTTGATGAACTCGTGTCATTAACAGGTGGAACACCAGTCGTTGTAGGTGACTAAATGACCTCGCCCGTTGTTGTACTCGATGTTTTCAAAGTCTCGACTTCACGAGTGCCTGCAGCAATATTGCGCATGGGTCTAGATCGCAGACACTTGAAGTCTGCTCCAGATCTCTGCTTTTGGAAGTTACTCGGTACCGGTTCGGGAAAGACTTTCACAATGCGGGATGCTGACATTCACCATTGGGCAATCCTCACGGTGTGGCCCACAGAGACAAGTGCAGCTGAGTTTGGTTCTAGTTCCGTGCTGAAACGCTGGCTCAGAATATCAACTGAGCATGCTCGCGTTGTCATGAATCCACTGTCAAGCAAAGGAACATGGGCTTCCTGCACTCCTTTCGGTGATCCGACGCCTCGCAAAGTGACTACGAAAGTTGCAGCACTGACTCGCGCTTCAATCAAAGTACGGTGGTGGCGCGAATTCTGGCGTTCAGTTCCCCCGGTCAGCGACGACTTAAACGCAAGTGATGGACTTTTGTTGAGCTTGGGCATCGGCGAAGCACCCGTAGGGCTACAAGGAACGTTCAGCATATGGAAAGACAACGAAAGCATTACCCAATTCGCAACACGGCAACGAGCGCACCAATTAGTTATTGCAAAAACTCACGAAACAGGTTGGTATGCCGAAGAACTATTTGCGCGCTTTGAAGTACTCTCAATCACAGGTACGTACAACGGCCAGAACTGGAGTGAGTAAGTATGAATGTCACACGATTTAAGGCAGCCGTTAATCGAATCTTGGTAGACAATTCGCCGCTACCTCTTTTGTTTTTGATCTTGACAATTCTTGTCAACATCGCTTGGACACTTTTTCATGGAACTATCCGTGCCAACCTGACAATTCTCGGAGTCATCACGTTCGCCATGATGTCTCTCACTCACGCAGCGCTCACGCGTGGCGGAGAATATGCGTACTCAGTTCTCCTCACTACGTGCATTACAAGCTACATCGCAGAATTTGTTGGCGTACATTTTCATTCGCTTTTTGGACGCTACGACTACACCAGTCATCTTGGTCCCATGATTTTCGGAATTCCTGTACTGATTCCCTTTGCCTGGTTCATGATGATGTATCCATGCTTATTGGTTGGACAAACCATCAGCAAAAATATTTTTATGTCCAGTGCCGTAACTGGTGCTTTGATGATGGGTTGGGACCTATATCTCGACCCTCAGATGACACGTGAAACGTATTGGTTTTGGCAATTCGTCACGGATAACATCAATGGAATCCCAATATCAAATTACGTTTCATGGTTTGTTGTGTCGTCTGTTATTGCTTATCAAATCAACAAGCGCACGCCCACTACCCCAATAACGACCCGGGATTTCGCCCCGTTCGCCATGCTCATGTGGGTATGGCTAGGAAGTTTCTTGGTCAACATCGTTCCCTTTGCGCCGTTCCTCGGACAACCCGGCGTAGCCGTTAGCGGTTTTGTCGGAATGGGATTGGTCATGGTTCCCGTCATTATGACGATGCGGCAGGTCTAGTGAATGCACTTCTCAGTGGCGCTGCCATACTCGCATGGCTTTTAACGCTGCACAGTTGGATCAATCGCAGATTTCTTGTTCGCGGTGATTCCAGAGAAATCTCAGACTCCATCACAATCGCGATCCCAGCACGTAATGAAGAAAGCAACATCAGAGAATGTGTTGCTGCTGCTCTCAATCAAACCAATGTGACCAACCTGCGTGTACTTGTACTCGATGACGGATCCACTGACAATACGCTGACGATTCTCAATACGTTTTTAGACGAGAGACTCACTGTTTTAACTGGACGTGGCGAACCTCCAACAGGATGGTTGGGGAAACCGTATGCCTGCAGTCAGATTGCACAACAGTCACACAGCACGTACCTCATCTTTATTGATGCTGATGTCGTTCTTGCACCACATGCAGTGTCAGGCGCTGTAGCCGCACTTTGCGACAACAACTTGGCTTTCGTAAGCCCGTATCCACGTCAATTAGTTTCTTCACCGTTTGCGCGATTGATTCAACCGTTGCTGCAATGGTCTTGGCTAACAACTGTTCCATTAAGAATTTCATTACGCACGCAGCGACCCAGCATGGCAGTTGGCAATGGTCAATTTATTGCAGTAACACGCGATGCATACGAAGCATGTGGAGGACATGAAAGTGTTCGTGACAAGGTTCTCGAAGACATCGAACTGTCTCGTGTGTTCAGTCGCCACGGATTTCGTGCGAGCGTTGCAGATGGCACGGACTTGGCCACATGTCAGATGTATGAAAGTGATAAACAACTAGTCGCTGGATATGCAAAGAGCCTGTGGGCTGCTTTTGATGGTGCACTCGGATCACTCTTTATCAATGGTTTTCTTGTGTTTGCGTACGTATTTCCACTGCTTGGATTTGCATTAGGTCACATGGGACTTGCACTAGTTGGTTATTGCGCTGGAGTTGTCGGAAGATTGGTGTCGGCGCGTCAGTTCAAACAACGCACAATGCCTGAAATTTTTCTCCATCCACTTTCGATACTTGGTTTCATATATCTCAATTGTGTGTCGTGGTATCGCCATAAGCGTGGCCTCAATACCTGGAAGGGCCGTCAACTTTCTGCGTCATGACTACTTTCTGCGTCATGACTACTTTCTGCGTCATGACTACTTTCTGCATCATGACTACTTTCTGCATCATGACTACAACTCCACGTTACTGACGATGCGAAGCTGTTCTAAGGTGATGATGTGGCAAACGTAGTTGTTATCGGCGCAGGCATGGGTGGATTGGCATGTGCGGCACGTCTGGCTGCCAAAGGTCATGACGTTAACGTGATCGAGCAAAGCCACACGTGGGGTGGCAAACTTGGAATTGGAAGCCACGGTGGTCATGTTTTTGATACCGGTCCGAGTTTGGTTACCTTGCCCGCGGTGTACCGCGACTTGTTCTTGAAGACGGGTCGACCACTTGAAGAAAGTGTGAACCTTGTTGATCTTGATATCGCTTTTCGATATCAGTTCGCAGATGGCACTGTGTTGAAAATGCCAGGGGTTGGAGTTGGTGCTTGCGCACAAGCCATTGGTGACGCGTTTGGCGGAAAAAGCGCTGAGCAATGGAAGTCATTTATGCACCGAGCCAGCCAGATGTGGTCCGCAACGCGAGTACCGTTCTTGGAATCGCCACTCAATGGACTCAGTAGTTTGTTGTCGCTTTCCTATCGGCTGAAGGATTTAAAGTCGATTGCGCCAGGACGCACATTACGCAGTCTGGCGAACCACTACTTTGATGATCCACGGCTTGTCACACTCGTAGATCGATATGCCACGTACACAGGCTCTGATCCACGTAAAGCCCCCGCTGCATTGGCAACAGTTCCTTATATCGAACAGGTCTTTGGCGCTTATCACATTGCAGGTGGCGTTCGAGAACTTGGACGGGCGCTCTTCGAACGATGCGAGTCACTTGGAGTGCGCTTTACCTTTGATTCATCCGTCACATCAATCAATGGCGGAGCTACTGTCACATCAGTGTCTACTTCGCGCGGCGACGTTCCTGCGCACATCGTGGTTGCAAATGCTGATGCCAGCTTGGTGTACAACTCACTTCTCACAAATCCGATTTCCATGGATCTGACATCACGCGCACGAAAACAACTCGCAGGTAACACACCATCGCTATCTGGTTTTGTTGGGCTGATTGCGTTACGTGGACACACTTCTGACCTTGAACATCACAACGTGTGGTTTCCTGCGCATTACGATGCCGAGTTTGATTCCATCTTTGGCAAAACAAAGATGCCAGTTTCTGACCCGACTGTTTATGTGTGTAATCCCAGAGATTCGCAGATGGCTCCCGAAGGCAGTGAGTCCTGGTTTGTTCTCGTCAACGCGCCTCGCCACGACCCTGATCATGGGGTGGACTGGTCAAACAATTCGTTACGCGATGACTATTTCGCTCACGTAATCGGAATTCTCAAGACTCGTGGATTCGACATAGACGAACGCATCACATGGTCGTCCACTTTGACGCCATCCGATTTGGAATCTCGAACGGGAGCACCTGGCGGATCTATTTATGGGTCTTCGAGTAACGGTATGCGGTCGGCATTTCTTCGACCATCTAATGTCACTGCGATCAAGAATCTTTACCTCGTGGGTGGATCGTCACATCCCGGTGGTGGTTTGCCGCTCGTCGCTATGTCAGCAAACATTGTTGCCCAACTTATTGGTCGGGCTTAACAACCTAAGTTAATTGTTCACCAGTTGCTTTTTTAAAGCTGGCCAGAGTTGAAGCAGCCCGATGACACCAATGGTGCACCATAAATACAAAACATAATCGCTCACGTTTGTGCGGTGATCTCCAAGTACGGCGACGGCCACTAAGCCAATTGCCGTCACAATAATTCGAGTCGGTTTTTCGGCGATAGAAATGACTCCGACATCCTTGGCACCGAGCGATAACGCCCTGGCCCGCATGTACTCATGAATGACAGTCGTCATGAGGGCGCAAATTCCAACGTACACATGAGCGCCCAGTCGAACGAAAATCGCTACAGACAAAATGTCGACGATGCGATCGGCTATGGAGTCTAAAAATGCTCCATAAGCACTCACGCGAGATGACCGAACTGCAACAATTCCATCAATGTTGTCGAGCAGGCCAACAAAAGGAAGGCACAGAGCTGCGATGGCAGGTGAATCGGGTGAAATTGCGACCACAACTGACATGAAGATGACACCCATGGCAGTGACAGAATTCGGTCCAAAGCGCACAAACGGAGTCGACACAAAAAACGCAACACGTAACCAACAGCGCACAAGCAACGATGGCTGCGCGTTGGAATGCAATGTTGACCATGTCACTAGATACTCATCGAAAGTCATGTGAGCCATGCCACCATCATATTGTGACGGCAGTGCCACTATGCGGTATCTAGCAAGAGCCAATACCCTAAAGATGTGGTTAATCCTCTAGACGAAGCGAACTTGCGCACACGTATTCAAGCCAATCTTGATGACTTCATCCAGAGCCACATTGATCTCATGGCAGCTATCGCTCCGGACACACTCGAACTCGTTAACTCGCTTTCTGCATTGATATCGGGTGGAAAGCGACTGCGTCCAGCGTTTGCCTATTGGGGATACCGAAGCGCTGGCGGCACAGATAGCGACTCAGCCGTGAGGGCATGCGCTTCGTTGGAGTTCCTCCAAGCGTGCGCTTTGATTCATGACGATGTTATGGACGCGAGTGACACTCGTCGCGGCAAGCCAGCTACACATAAGCAATTCGAGGCACTTCACCAGACACAAGGGTGGCATGGCTCCAGCATTGGATTCGGGCATGGTGCCGCGATTCTGATTGGTGACCTTGCACTGTCTTGGGCAGACGAGATGTTACTCACGAGTGGACTTGCTCAGGATCAACTCAATCGAGCAAAGGCAACCTACGACATCATGCGGTCCGAGCTCATGGCCGGACAATATCTTGACCTCCTTGAGCAAGCACGACGTGGGACAACTGTTGCCAAAGCACAGAACGTCATCCGATACAAAAGCGCGAAGTACACAATTGAACGTCCGCTTTTGATTGGTGCGGCTATTGCTCACGCCGATGAGAGTCACATGAATGTGCTCAGCACATTTGGATTAGCCTTAGGCGAAGCATTTCAACTTCGCGATGACGTGCTCGGTGTCTTTGGCAATGCCGAAACAACCGGTAAACCTGCTGGTGATGATCTACGCGAAGGCAAGCAAACAGTTTTGATGGCGCTGGCGTTAGACAACAAAGACTACGGACATCGCATCAGCGAACTCATGGACGTATCCGAAAAAACCAGTGATGTGATTTCCGAATTACAAGCGTTAATAAGTTCGTCGGGAGCGCTCGAACAAGTCGAACACATCATCGACACACAAACCACAATTGCTTTAGAAGCTTTGGAATTACCATCGATTTCACCCGATGCACGCGAGGCACTAGCCGCGCTTGCTGTGATGTCGACTCAACGGAGTGCATAAGTGAAAAAAATTCAAGGCCCAACAAACAATGTGGTTATCGTCGGCGCCGGCTTGGCTGGCTTGTCGGCTGCAATGCGTCTAGCAGGTGCAGGACGAAACGTCACGGTCATTGAACGAGATGCTGGACCAGGTGGACGAGCAGGTCGCATTAGCGACCGAGGTTTCGAATTCGACAACGGTCCCACTGTGCTCACAATGCCTGACTTGATTGCAGACGCTTTCGACTGCCTCGGCGAAAACATGAGCGACTGGTTGACCTTGACACCAGTTTCGCCGCTTTATCGCTCGTTTTATCCCGATGGAAGCACCTTGAATGTGTATTCAGATGCTCAACAGATGGCTCAGGAAATTGAAACCGTTATTGGTGCTCAAGAAGCACAGGGCTACCTGAAGTACGTTGATTTTGTTTCCGATTTATACAAATACGAGATGCGCAATTTCATTGATCGAAACATTGATTCGCCATTCAGTCTTGTGTCAAAAGACTTGGCAAAGCTAGTTGCAATAGGTGGTTTCCGCAAACTGGCTCCGAAGGTTGAACAGTATCTCAAGGACTCGCGCACTCAAAAGGTTTTCTCATTTCAAGCTATGTATGCAGGACTTTCTCCTTACGATGCACTGGCGATTTACGCGGTTATTGCTTACATGGATTCCGTCGCCGGTGTCTTCTTTCCCGAAGGCGGAATGAATGCAGTTCCGGTCGCTATGGCAGCTGCGGCTGCTAAGCATGGTGTCACGTTCAAATACGACACCACGGTTTCCAAAGTACGACTACAAGGGGATAGGGCATTAGGCGTCGAGACAACCGATGGAGAATTCTTTCCAGCGGACGTCGTCGTTCTCAACCCTGATTTACCTGTTGCGTATCGTGATCTCCTCGGCGTATCTAAGTGGAGTGTCAATCGACTTAAGTATTCGCCGTCGTGCTATTTGATGCTCGCAGGATCAAGTGCAAAGTATGACCACATCGCTCATCACAACATTCACTTTGGTGACAGTTGGAGGGGCGTGTTTGATGAGCTCATTGATTCAAAAACTCTCATGAGTGACCCGAGTGTCCTGGTAACAAATCCCACGCACAGTGACCCAAGTTTGGCTCCTGATGGCAAAGAAATTTATTACGTTCTCTTCCCTACCCCCAATCTCGATGCGGACATCAATTGGGAACACGAGGCACCTCGTTATCGGGAGCATGTCATTAGTACGTTAGAACAACGCGGCTACCACGGTTTTGGTGACTCTATCGAAGTTGAGCACATCACAACGCCACAAGATTGGAGTGATCGTGGCATGGAACGCGGTGCTCCATTTGCTGCAGCTCACTCGTTTTTCCAAACCGGTCCATTCCGCCCAGCAAATCGCTGGGGTGAAAATGTGGTCTTCACTGGTTCCGGTACGCAACCGGGTGTCGGCGTTCCCATGGTTCTGATATCTGGTCGCTTAGCAGCTGAGCGAATTACTGGACCAGATCGCACCTATCGCTCCCGAGCAATTCGCTAACGCGCAGATACTCTTGGGGAGTGATCTCCCCCAATTTTGCAGCAGCTCGAGCCTGGTTCGGGCTGTACGGGCTACCAGGGTTTCTTGGCAGTTGCTTCATGTCGGTGGGGTCACTTGGCGTTGGATGGTTTCCCCTGTCTGCCAATGTTTTGAGATTGCCAATCATTAACTACCTTCAAACCTCAACTTTAGGTTTGGCACTGACACGCTCTTTTGTTGTCGTAGGTGCCGCATTGCTCTTGCAATCGTGGCTTGTTATAGGCGTCGACATCATGCATGAAAAAACGGTTTCGCTTCGAACTCTCTACGTGACCATGGCAATCTGGGTAACGCCACTGATGCTGTCTGGTCCTCTTTTCAGCCGAGATGTGTACTCGTATTACATGCAAGGACGTCTTCAGCTTGACGGACATAACCCATACGAGTCAGGCGTTTCCCTAGTTCCTGGTTGGTTCACAAGTGGCGTTGATCCGATGTGGGCTGATGCAAAAACGCCGTACGGTCCAGTATTTCTACTGATTGAAAAAGGTGTTGCATCGTTAGTTCCGTCGTCCTCGCTTGTTGCGGCATATGTTTTTCGAGCAATTTCCGTCCTAGGCATTATTGCCATTGGCTGGTGTGTGCCACGGCTAGCTCGACATCATGGAATCAACCCGGTGGCTGCCTCGTGGCTTGCAGTGCTGAATCCTCTCGTCATCATGCATCTCGTGGCCGGAGCACATAACGAATCACTCATGATTGCATGTTCGTGCTTTGCCATGTTGTGTGCAATTGAAAAGCGTTTTATTTTGGCAACAGTCGTGGCAACTATCGCACTTGGTATTAAGCCTGTTGCAATCGTGGTGCTCCCATTTATTGCGATTTTGGCAGCTCGTGATCCATCACTTCGCTCGCGAACAATCAGTCTGCTCAAAGTTGGTGCCGGTTCCGCACTGGCGCTGATTGTGGTGTCGTGGTGTGCAAATGTTGGACCGCTCGGATGGCTCAACGCATTATCAACTCCCGGAACAGTTCGTAGTTGGTTGTCACCTATGACGGCGTTAGGCATGTTGTCGGGTCTTGTCCTTGATCTTCTTGGTTTCGGAAATCAACTTGGCAACACAATTACTCTTTTTAGACTCATCGGCGCAGTAGTTCTTGGCATAACGCTTGTTGGTCTTGTGATACGCCCTACTGGCCGAAGCGCGACTCGGTCGGTTGCTATTTCATTTCTTGCACTTGTTGCACTCGGACCAGTCGTTCAACCGTGGTATTTATTGTGGTCAATTCCATTGTTGGCAGTCACCGGACTATCACGCCAACAAATGAAATTTGTCATGATCGGAATTTGTGCATTTACGATTCATGGCATCGCAAATTCCAGTGCGACTGCCGACACTTTCATTGAGTTCAGTGACGGGCTGGCGATGCTTCTTGCGGGCGTCACCCTTGCCATCGCAATGTTTGCCTCGCCACGAGAAAGAAACCTGATTCTTGGCGATCGCGACCTGCCAGGGCTTGAGCCCAACACCAGTGCACAGGCAATCCAGGCAGAGTCAATGGTGCTGAGTTAGGTATTTACGCTTGAGCTAGTTCGCCAATATCGGGGAAATCACCAGTTCGTCCAACAAATAGCACTGCACCTGGCCAAAGCGTCGAGGCCGTATCAAAAATGTCACCAATAACGCGAGCGTCATCTTTACTCTCTCGCACAAAGCCTTCCCAACCTCGCCACACAATAAAAGCGGGCTGAGCTTGATTGAGATTACCCAGGCATTCTTCGAGCGAATCAAAATTGCCATTGAAAAAATCTGGAAAATCTAGTTGCCGAGCAATCATTGACATCACGTCGCTCTTTGACTTTGCACCTGTGGTGTCTATGAGCCAGCCTTGCATTCCCGACTGAGCAACTTCTTGTTCAAACGCAACATCTGAGAGATCAATTTTCCAACGCAACGCGCCCTTGAGGTAATTCGCTTTCAATAAAGCTGACAGTAAACCTGGTCGCACCTGACTCACTTAACTTGGCTCCTTTTGCAGAATTAACGCTGTGCGATTCTCTCGTCACAAATGTCTAATGCCAACGATACGGTCTGCCGGCCAGAAGTTTCGCGGTGCAGTCATCTGAACGCCGACTTTTCAAAGTCTGAAATATCGGGGGCATAATGTACTCGCGCAAGCCCACACAGAGTCACCGTGTGAGCCGACAAGTGGCAGAATACCTATGTGAGCACACGAGAGTTAGATGCGGCCGGAATTACTGATCCCGAATTACGACGCTCATACGAAGTTTGCCGACTACTTAATAAGTCACACGGCAAAACGTATTACCTCGCTACCCTGCTACTTCCTCCAGAAAAACGACCATACGTTCACGCTTTATACGGCTTCGCACGTTATGCCGATGAAATAGTTGATGACCTTGCCTCAACTCTCACCGACCAGCAAAAAGCGGACGAACTCAATACGTGGGGTCAGAATTTTCTTTCGCTTTTTGAGTCGGGAACTTCTCAAGATGAAGTCTGCAAAGCTGTGCTCGATACCGTAAGGCGTTGGAATATTCCCAAAGCCCATTTCGAAGCGTTCTTGCATTCCATGACCATGGATTTAACAGTTACTCAATATCAAACCTATGAAGACCTCTATGAATATGTGTACGGTTCTGCAGCAGTCATAGGTTTACAAATGGTGCCGATTCTGGAACCCACTCAAACCGAAGCCTACGAACACGCCACTCAACTCGGGGTTGCATTTCAGCTTGCAAACTTTATTCGCGATGTAAACGAAGATCTTGATCGCGGACGCGTTTACCTGCCGCTGCAAGAATTCGCACAGTTTGGTGTTACTCGCGAAGTACTCGAACGACGTATTGCCACACCCGAGGTTAAAGAAGCACTCAAATTCCAAATAGCACGCGTTCGCCAGCTCGAAGAACAGTCACGACCAGGTATCGCGATGCTTAGTCCTGCAGCGCAACCATGTATTGAGACGGCGCGCATCTTGTATTGCGGCATAGTAGACGCTGTCGAGGCAATCAACTACGAAGTGTTTGACAAGCGCGCATCGGTCTCACTGTCTCGAAGATTGTCAGTTGCGTTTCCCGCGTATCTTCGAGCTCGATCACTCTGGTCACACACGCAGTAGTTCGTCGCTACTGCGACTTTTCTGAAGCATCCTGAGTTCTTAATAAGCGCGAAACCAACTTATGTGGTGGTCCGGCCATTGGCGTACGTTGCACACCGAGTCGACCCAACCACACCCACATAACCAATGTCAGCAAGACCAGTGCGAAACCGAACAGCAAGTCTTCGAATGGAGCGAACGCAATTCGACCGTCTCCAAAAAACGGTGGCGCATGATGTGACGGAGTTGAACTTCCCACAATTGCATCACCCGAATATCTCACGATACGCAATCCGGTGAGCACCCCATTTGTGATCAATTGAAAACTAATGATGATGGAATACGAAACCCAAAAAACTTTTCGTTTCACCAAGCTCGTTCGGAATACGAATAGATCAAACAGCACAACCAACACAACTGCAGTGATAGCTAACTCTGTGTAAGTCATTGCGTGTCCTCGGAAGTTCGAGTCACACGTTCGTCCCCAACAGTCCAGCCACGAGCACTTCGCACGGCCTCTAAAGTCAAAATTGCACACACGGGAATGACAATAAAAAAGCAGACTTCGTCAAGCGGAACATGGCCAATGACAGAAATCCCGGTAATAAATCGGGAATCAAACGACCAATGATTTCGGCTAATCGCATAAACGTCCCACGCAGTGAAAATGATGAGAACTGGAACAATTGCAGCCAGTAATCGCAGTGCTCGTCGGTAAACCCTGGTGCGAAGGAGTAACTCCAGCCATCCAGTACCGAGTAGGCAAAACGCCAAAACACCGAGGTAAGTAAAGTGTGCCAACTGTGCCTCCAAGTGAAATGCCGCGATTTACAGTGTCGAATCTACCTCTCGCGCCGCACGTCCGCCGCATACGGACTTCGGCTTAGACTTGACCAATGACAACCTCCAACGCCTCCGACATGTTTATCGGTCGCGTTTTGGATAGTCGCTATCGGGTTGAGGAACTTGTCGCTCGTGGTGGCATGGCTACCGTGTATCGCGCATCAGATTCTCGACTCGGGCGATCAGTAGCGATCAAGGTACTTTCTGGTTCGCTCATCACTGATCCTGGATTCGTAGATCGTTTCACACAAGAAGCACGCGCTGCTGCGAGTTTGACTCACCCGAATGTGGTCGCCGTTCACGACCAAGGAATTGCCGAAGGTTTTCCCTACCTTGTTATGGAGTTTGTTCCCGGCAGGACCATTCGTGAAGTTCTCGTCGACCACGGCCCATTTGCGAGCGCTCATGCTTTGGAAATTATTTCTTCCGTTCTCGCAGGTCTTGCGAGTGCCCATGATGCTGGCTTTGTTCATCGCGATATCAAACCTGAAAATGTTCTGATCACCGCTCAAGGACATGTCAAAGTAACAGACTTCGGACTAGCCAGAGTCATTAATGACACACCAGTCAGTGACTCAACTGGCGCAATCCTGCTCGGCACCATGGCGTACTTATCACCTGAACAAGTGCAACAGCGTTCGCTTGATGCGCGTTCAGATGTGTATTCAGCAGGAATCTTGCTCTTCGAAATGTTGACTGGTCGCGTGCCATTTACTGGAACTTCACCACTTGATGTTGCATACCAACACGTCAGCCGTGAAGTTCCAGCGCCAAGTTCGTATGCACCTGAAATTCCTCCGGCCATTGATCACCTAGTACTAGCAGCTACGCGTAAAGATCCAAATGACCGGATCCAAAGTGCACAGGTATTCCTCGAAGGTGCAGCGCGAGCCATTGCCGCTGTTCCAGCCGCTGAGGCAATCACAGTTGCAATCAATCTTGCGCCGACAATTCGCATACCTCTGACAGAACCGGCTCGCGTAAGCCGCGATACAAGTTCGGTAGCTATGAGACAAACGGGTGCGCATAGGGCCGAGCGAGGATCTACAAGTCATACATCCACGAACGTCGTGGTCGGTAAACATTCCACTCGCCGAGTCGCAGTAAAGCGCAAACGCAAACCGCTCAGGTTTGTACTCCTGCTTGCCAGCCTGGCAGCAATTGGAGCACTCTGGTACACCTTCACCGGCAGTTACGTCCACATGCCTAATGTTGTTGGACAGTCGTCAGATACCGCCGTATCAACCCTTAATGATTTAGGTTTGTCGGCGAAAATAACAAAAGAGTTTTCCGAAGATGTTCCCAAGGGAATTGTCATTCGCACTAAGCCTTCACCGGATACCAAGGCTCGAAAAGGGAAAGCCGTTTCGGTTTATGTTTCTAAAGGTCAGGAACGTTACTTAATCCCAACAGATGTCGTAGGCAAGAACCCAACGGATGTGCAAGCCCAGCTTGAAGCACTCACATTAACTGTTGCCGCCACTCGCCAGGACTACAGCGACACTGTCAAAGTCGGCTCGGTTATTACAACTGATCCTGCAGGTGGCGCACGAGTGAAACGTGGGGCTGACGTCACAATCATTATTTCTAAAGGACCAGCACCAGTCGTTATTCCGCCGATTAGTGGACTCGACCTGAAAGTCGCTACAACTCAGTTAGCAGCACTCGGACTTAAGATTTCAGTGACTGAACAACTCTTTGACGACAGTGCTGCGGGTTCAATCTTGCAAGTTGATCCGCTACCCGGTCAGACAGTTCCAAAAGGTTCAACGGTACGAGTGACAGTAAGTAAGGGTCCGGCTCTTGTTGACGTTCCCAACGTCGTGGGAATGGATGTCAAGGAAGCAAAACAGCTTCTCACTGATGCTGGTTTCCAAATCAAAACCGAAAAGCAACTCGCTGTGGTCATTCTTAATAAGGTTTATTCCCAGAGTGCGAATGGTCAAGCCCCCAAGGGCTCGCTCATCATTCTGAAAATCGTGTAACTAACGAAGCATGTCTGCAACTTGGAATGCCAAGTCCAAACTTTGTACGCGATTTAAACGAGGGTCACACGCAGTTTCGTAACGGAATGGCAAATCATCTTCACTCACGCCGCCAACACCACCGAGACACTCGGTCACATCGTCGCCAGTCAACTCAATGTGAATTCCACCTGGGTGTGTGCCAATAGCGCGATGCACTTCGAAGAAACCTTTTACTTCATCCAACACATCATCAAATAAACGTGTCTTGTGTCCGCTTGCTGCTTCCCGAGTATTTCCATGCATCGGATCACAAACCCATGTCACGGGGTGTCCAGTTTCTACAACAGACTCAACGATCGCTGGCATAACATCTCGGATTTGCGACGAACCCATACGAGTAATCAGCATCAAGCGGCCAGGAGTGTTATCTGGATCTAACTTGTCTAACAATGCTCGCACCACATCTGGCGACGACTTAGGGCCTAACTTAACGCCAATCGGATTCTTGATGCGTGAAGCAAAGTCCACATGCGCACCATTGATGTCACGAGTGCGCTCGCCAATCCACAAGAAGTGACCAGACACGTCATACAAATTTCCGGTACGTGAATCAATGCGAGTCATTGGCTTTTCGTAGTCAAGAAGAAGCGCCTCATGACTTGCATACACATCTGCACGACGGAATTCTTCAGGATCTGCGCCACAAGCAGCCATGAAAGCAAGAGCGCGATCAATTTCGGCCGCCATTTGTTCGTAGCGCTTGCCTGGGGTTGAACTACCCACAAAGTCTTGGTTCCAGGAATGCACCTGACGCAGGTCGGCATAACCGCCTTGTGTGAAAGCACGCACCAAGTTGAGAGCGGCTGCGCTTGCGTGATACGTCTGAACTAACCGCATCGGATCTGGGATACGAGCATCTGAAGTGAAATCAAGTCCGTTGACAGCATCACCACGGTATGAAGGCAGCGATACACCGTCGATGGTTTCCAGATCGGCACTACGTGGCTTGCCGTACTGACCAGCGATACGCCCAATCTTGACTACCGGAAGTGACGCTCCATACGTCAGCACAATGGCCATTTGAAGTAACGTCTTAAGGCGAGCCCGTATTGAATCAGCAGTGTTTGCTGCAAAAGTTTCAGCGCAGTCCCCGCCCATGAGCACAAAACCATTACCTTGACTCACATCGGCTAGCTTTGAGGTCAACTCGTCGCATTCACCTGCGAACACCAGCGGCGGCAAAACGCGCAACACATCCTGTGCGTGCGCCAAGGCAGCAGCATCAGGCCAGTTCGGCTGTTGAGCGGCTTCTAATTCAGGCCAAGTAATCGCAGACACTCGTCTAGATTAGTCGGCAACAAGCGGGTTTACTAAATCGTCGCGACGCACCAGCCATCATGTGAACTTTGTGCGCCTAGTAGATTTAGCCTATGGCTGTTAAGAAAGTTGCATTACTCACGGCTGGTGGATTGGCTCCATGCCTGTCCTCTGCTGTTGGCGCACTCATTGAAGAATATTCCCGCATCGCACCCGAGATTGAAATCATTGCCTATCGCAATGGTTATCACGGCTTGCTTCGTGGCGATTCGTTCACAGTAACGCCAGATGTGCGTGCTCACGCACATCTCTTGCACAATTTCGGTGGCAGCCCGATTGGCAATAGTCGCGTCAAGCTTACAAATATCGCAGACTGTGTTGCTCGAGGCTTAGTTGCTGAAGGTCAAGATCCTCAACAAGTCGCCGCAGATCAACTCGTTAAAGATGGCGTTGATGTCCTGCACACCATTGGTGGCGATGACACTAATACCGCGGCAGCAGATCTCTCTGCATTTTTGGCCCGCAACAATTATGGACTTGGAGTCGTAGGTCTTCCAAAAACTATTGATAATGACGTCTACCCGATTGCCCAATCGCTGGGTGCCTGGACTGCGGCTGATGAAGGCGCTCACTTTTTCAGCAACGTTGTTTCAGAGCACACGTCCAACACACGCATGCTAATCGTGCATGAAGTCATGGGTCGACACTGTGGATGGCTCACAGCTGCCACCGCAGTGAGTTACCGCACGCTACTCGACAGCACAACCTGGCTCGAGTCATTTGGTGTTGCCCGAGAGCGTCGCGATATTCATGCAGTGTATGTTCCTGAATTGAGTATTGACCTCGCTGCTGAAGCACAACGCTTGACAGGAATTATGGACTCCGTAGGAAACGTGAATATTTTCCTTTCCGAAGGCGCAGGTGTCGATTCCATCGTGGCGGAAATGCAGGAACGCGGCGAAGAAATTCCACGCGACGCATTTGGGCATGTCAAAATCGACAAGATTAATCCAGGTGCGTGGTTTGCAAATCAATTCGCACCAATGATTGGCGCCGATAAAGTTCTTGTTCAAAAGAGTGGCTACTACGCTCGCTCGGCACCTGCCAATACTCGCGATCAAGACCTGATTCGTGAATGTGCCAAAGTTGCGGTCGCTTCGGCTCTCGAGGGAATTAGTGGACTTGTTGGTGAGGACGAAGACCAGGGCAATGTTATTCGGGCATGTGAATTCGAACGCGTTGCTGGAGCTAAGCCATTCGATGTCACGCAGGATTGGTTTACATCGTTACTGAACGACATCAATCAACCAGTTGGAGTTCCTGCGTCGCATTAGCGATTGACAATGTCACGCAAATCGACTTTCGAAACGTTTCTTCCAAAAGATCGGTCGTTTACGGGCTAGTAGGAGTTGTAGCTAATCGCCGGCAATAGTTTTTGCACGTGATGCATACATGTCAACGTATTCCTGACCCGACAGTTCCATAATTTTGTACGTGATTTCATCGGTTAAGGAACGCAGCACAAACCGATCATCTTCCATACCGTAGTAACGTGAAAAATCCAATGGCTTTCCAATTGTGATTCCTACGTCAACGCCAAAGTTTGGTCGTGAGCGACCGACTGGTTGCACCTTTTCGGTATTGTGCATACCTACGGGGATAACTGGTACTCGTGCTTCGAGAGCCATTCGAGCAACACCGGTCTTGCCTCGATATAACCGAGCATCGGGTGAACGAGTTCCCTCAGGGTAAATTCCCAGCAGGTGGCCCTCTTTAAGTAATCTCACGCCAGTAGCAATTGCCGCGGTTCCAGCATTTCCGCCAGTGCGATCAACTGGTACTTGACCAGCTCCGCGGAAAAATGCCGCAGTAACTTTTCCTTTGATACCGGGTGCATTGAAATATTCAGCCTTTGCCAAGAACGTAATTTTTCTGGGCACCGCAATCGGCAAGAAAATTGAATCTGAAAACGATAAATGGTTGCTAGCAAGAATTGCAGCGCCAGTCTCAGGAATGTTTTCTAGTCCTTCAACCCAAGGGTGATAGGCCACTTCAATGGCAGGTCCGATCGCAACCTTTTTCAGGAATCGGTAAAAGTTATCGCTCTCAGCCACGAGTCCTACCGTATCTAGGCTTTGACTCTCACACAATTCGCCCGAAAAGACAGGCCGATGCACCCACAGACCGCATGTGCGACTCAGACAACCCTATGTGCCACTGCTGGTGTGTAGACAGCAAAACAAAACCAGGACAAATTGTCACTTCTTTAAGCCACTGAATTGCTGTTGGCACGATAATGTCGCCTAAACACAGATTTTTATTTGGAGGACCACGTGCGCCAGGCCAGCACACCAGCGCTCGTCGCATTCCCAGAGACGGGTAACTTGACCGACCATGTCGAGTACAACGCGATTCACTATCCACATGCCGAAGTCATGGCCAGTGAAGCCGAAGGCACATGGACTTCGGTCACGTCCGCTGCGATGCGTATGCTTGTCCGAGATGTCGCCAAAGGTTTAATGGCAGATGGGATAAATCCAGGCGATCGTGTTGCGATTTTTTCGCGAACTCGTCTTGAATGGACCGTTGCTGATTATGCAATTTGGTATGCAGGCGCTATCGCAGTTCCCATTTACGAAACTTCATCGGCCGAGCAAGTTCAATGGATGATGCAGGACGCCGGAGTCGTTGCAACATTCTTCGAAGCAGATCGCACTTTGCATCCGTTTAACGAAATCGCCAGCACAGTTCCCCAGATGACGAGAAGCTATGTCTTTGCGCACGACGCTTTCGCAGAATTAACTGAACGTGGTCGCAGCATTACTGATCAGCAACTTGACGAACGTCGAAGTATGTCAACTCCGAATGACGTTGCCACAATTATTTACACCTCTGGCACTACTGGCCGCCCTAAAGGATGCATGCTTACGCATGGAAACTTGATGACTCAGTGCGACAACCTAATTACTGGTGTACCGGAAGTATTTCTTAAAGAAGGCGCGTCGACTCTTTTATTTCTTCCACTTGCACACGTCTTTGGTCGTCTGATTGAAGTAGCAATGATTCGGGCTCGAGTAACGATTGGCTACTGTCCTAACGTTGGAGCATTGAGTAGATACCTCACAACATTCAAGCCGACGTTTGTGCTCGCAGTTCCGCGCGTATTTGAAAAAGTGTTTAACAGCGCAAGTTCCAAAGCACATGATGCAAGCGGACTTAAAGGAAAACTTTTTGATGCAGCCGCCGCGAGTGCAATTGCATATAGTGAATCGCTTGATACTGGAAAAACTCCGTTGGCTCTCAAAATTAAGTACTCGCTTCTTGATCACCTCGTGCTATCTAAAATGCGTGCTGCGCTCGGCGGTCGAGTCACTCACGCAATTTCGGGTGGCGCGTCTCTTGGTACCCGCTTGGGACACTTTTACCGCGGACTTGGTCTTGTTGTACTCGAAGGATATGGACTAACCGAAACATCGGCTGGCAGCACGCTGAACATTCCCCGTGCTCTCAAAATTGGTTCTGTTGGCCAACCTATTTTTGGGACGAAAGTGAAGCTCGACACTGATGATGAAATCTTGTTGGCGGGCGGGCACATTTTCAAGGGGTATTGGAATAACACTGAAGCGACTAACGAGGCGTTCTCTGGCGAATGGTTCCGCTCTGGGGATGTGGGACGAATTGATGAAGACGGGTATTTATACATCACTGGTCGCAAAAAGGAACTCCTTGTTACCTCAGCCGGTAAGAATGTGGCTCCAATTGTTCTCGAGGATCGGTTACGTGCTCATCCACTCGTGAGTCAATGTGTTGTCGTCGGAGATGGACGTCCCTACATTTCAGTGCTGGTCACGCTTGATCAGGAAGCACTTCCTGGAATACTCGCGAGTCATGGAATCGCACCGGCCAGTCTCGAAGACTTAGCGCATAACGCAGACGTACGTGCTCTGGTGCAACAGGCAATCAATACTGCGAACGAAGCTGTGTCGAACTCCGAGGCTATTAAGAAGTTTGAGATTCTTCCGTTAGACCTCACAATTGAAAACGGCTACCTCACACCGAAACTCAGCATTAAGCGGCATGTCATTAACGTTGACTTTGCCGACACAATTAATTCGCTGTACAAGTGATGATTCTTGCAACGCTTTCCAAAAAAACACATCCGCACAAGGTGCAATGTCAGTGAAATTTGAATTCTTAACTAAGAACACATTCGTGTTGTGGGTAATCACACGAGCATGGGTTATTTTGAGTGGCTTCCAAGTCATCTGGTACCCGCACTCTGAATCACTTTTTAGTGATGTGCGCCTGTACGACTGGTGGGCTGGAAATATGGTTGATGGGCACTTCCCCATCAACGACCCCATGTGGCAGTACCCACCATTAGCCGCAGTCGTGTTCTTACTGGGTTACCTCATTGCCGGACACATGGTGGGTTTTGTATCACTAGCTCTGGCTGCAGATGCCGGAATTTTCCTTTTGCTGTTGCGCACCTCGCAATCTACAAAACAGCAGAACCCACTTCCACCGCTTATCTGGGTTGCAGCACCCGTGCTCATCGGACCGATCATGCTTGGACGATTCGACGTCTTTCCCACATTCATGGCAGTAGGTGCAACTCTTGCTATGCGTAAGCCGGTAACAAGCGGGGTGTATCTCGCGTTCGGAACGTTGTTGAAAGCGTGGCCGATACTCGGTTTGATTTCAGTTCCGCGTAGTTTGTATCGACGCGTGGGTGCGGCTTATGCCATCACTTTGGCCGTTGGATTTGGGCTCCTCAAAATGTGGTGGCCAGGTTCACTTGGATTTCTTATTGGTCAACGTGATCGTGGTTTACAAATAGAGTCACTAGGTGCTTTACCGTTTATGTGGAAGAATGCAGGGCCAGGTAATGTCCACACGAAATTTCGGTATGGAGCGATTGAAGTGATGTCTTCCCACACTGGAGTCGTGAGCCTTCTATTGACTGCAAGTGGTCTTATCGCGATTGGACTTCTTGTTGTGCGTCGCTTGCAAGGGCGACTCGAAACTGTACCTATGCCGGACATTTTTCTTTTAGTCGTGCTTGTCGCAATGATCACGAGTCGCGTTCTATCTCCGCAATACAACGTTTGGGTTATTGGACTCTTAGCCGTGTGTGCGTTTTTACCAGCTCCGGAATTTACCCCGATTGCAATCTTGTTGGCAATCAGTGCATTCACAGGTCAACTTCTTTATCCGTGGATGTACATTCCGTTCCAAGGTGGTGAAGTCTTACCAACCTTGGTTCAAACAATTCGAGTGGTAACGCTATTACTTGCCACGATTATGTTGTGGCGCAGTGTTAATAAGCGAACCCTGCCCGCGCAGGTTCGTACCGAAAGCGCACCGAGCGCATAACTCTAAAATCTGCGTACGTTAAGCGTCCTGCGTCAGCAGTGAACTTAAAATGTCGTAGCTATGGGACCACGTCCACTGTTTCATTACCCATTCGCGACCTGCGGCACCCATTGTCGTGCGCAGATTCGGATCTTGGAGAAGACGCACGATTGTTTGGCTGACTTCCTCGCTATTCCTACCTGACACAACCATTCCAGTCTGACCGTCTAGCACTGCATCGGGCGCTCCACCACTATCACCCGCGACGACTGGTAATCCAGTTGCACTTGCTTCCAGGAACACAATCCCAAGTCCCTCAACATCCCAGCCAGCGTTCCTTGTGCGACACGGCATTGCGAAAACATCGCCGACTGCATACCAAGCAGGCAATTCGTTAAATGGCACCTTGCCAGCGAAAATGATGCTTGAGTGTGCTGAACTGCGTTTTGCTTGTTTCACCAATGCGTCTTTATATGCGCCGCCTCCAACAATCACCAACACAGCGTCGCCGACAGATTCAAGTATTTTCGGAAACGCGGCGATAAGCGCATCCTGTCCTTTTCGCTTCATTAGTCGCGAAACACACACAACAACTGGTCGCTGTCCTATGCCAAGTTGATTTCGCATTGACTCGGCCAGTTCACGGTTGCGTGGGTGAAAAATTTCTGGATCCACACCAGGTGTGAGTTGCACCATGCGTGATTGTGCATCGGGACTTAAAACTGGTGCAATTTTGCTACGCGTATAGTCACCTAAGTACGTCATGTGGTTGACACTGTTTCCAATGCGTCGAATCAGTTGTCTCGTTACCGGAGTAATTGCCCAGCCCGCTTCGTGGCCATGAGTAATTGCAACCATTCGCGTCACGCCAACTTTTCGAAGCGCAGGTGCTAGCAATGCCAGTGGCGCAGCCGCACCGAACACCACACTTGTCACACCATGTTCGGCAATAATTTTTTCCGCAAGGGTACGTGCCCTCTTGTTCGGGACAAGGACTGTTGTTTTCGTACGAATCACGAGATACGGCAATGTGGAATCAAATTCCGTGTCGCCGTCGTAATGCGAAGTCATCACTATGACATCCTGCGGATTAAATCTTTGAGCCATCTCGAAAACAAAAGTTTGAATGCCACCATCGCGTGGTGGAAAATCATTTGTGATGATGAGTGTTTTCACGGAGCACTCATCTCAATAGTCCGCGCGATTGCGATGCGCTGCGGAGGTGTTGGATGCGTTGAAAACATCGCGAATATCCATGGCGATGGATCCAAGCTCGATAAGTTACTCGTGGCAAGACGTTGCTGCATTCGAATAAACGCTCCGTATCCGTCTTGCACCGGAGAATCAGCCAAAGCAACGACGTCTGCGCGACTTTCGACTCGACGTGTGACGAGATTAGAAAGTGGCGCAGTCAATACAGAAATCACTGCAAAACATGTCAGGACAACCGCAAGCTCGCGCCCTGCGAATTTTCCTGTGCTCAACAATGCAACAATTCCAAGTGCTGCAGTCGCGGCAAACAATGCACCGATCAGCGTCGCGTGCAACACGTCGTGATACTTCGCATGCGCTAATTCATGTCGCGCGACAACCACAATTTCGTCGGTTGGCATTTCATTAAGCACTGTGTCATACAAAACAATTCGTCGAGTAGACCCAAAACCGGAAACATACGCATTGAGTGCGTTGGTCCGACGGCTTGCATCTGCCACCAGAACATCTGTAATCGGTATGTCCATGCGACGGGATTGGTCAATCAATTGTGTGCGAAGCGCTCCATCGGGAAGAGATGTAAATGAGTTAAAAAGTGGTTCAACAACAACTGGCAAAACAAATGAGAAGATCACGACAAGCAAACCTGCAACTGCAGGAACAATGGCGATCTGACTAGACGTGCCTAAACCACTCGCATAAACACACAGCGCAACTAGTACCAATATCAGTGGCGTGGACAACGCAAAAGAACGTGCTACATCACTTAACCATCCGGTTACTGATTGGGTATTCAACCCGTAATTAATCAGTTGACGTCTGATCATCCAATCGCAAGGCAAGCTGGCGATTCGAATGACACACAAAGTAAACAGGCCATACAGCCACCACGAAACATTAGACGGCGTTGGCAAACTAGATTTGAAAAAGATAGTGAAGGCCCAGAACGCAACGAGCGGAAGAACTATAGAAATGGCTATGCGAAGCAGCTGCCACGCTCGCACATCGTGAAGAAAGGCAACTTCACGCGAAATCTGGACACTTGTGAAATCTCGCGTCACATCGGGAGCGACTTCTTTAATTGAGTGGTGGATCTGGCCAGCAACACTGGAATAAATGTTCCACGGTGTATACCAAACAGTGAGCACGACCCCAAAGAATGCCAAAGCACTCAGTGCGAGCAGAAGTCGGGTCATGCTCCAATCTTGCCCTAACCCGTGGCAGTTCCCGTCGAATCCTCGTGCTGTGTGAATTGTTGGGATGAAACCAGACGCAGTGGTGGAACGAGGCCAGAACCCGCGAGCACATCAAACATGTCTTTGCGAGACTCCAAGCCCCCTTCAACTGGACCGAGAAGCATCGTGACAACGCAATCTGAACACGCAATGTCTTTCATACGGCAACTGTGACAATCGATCAACATAAAACGTTCTCCTTTGTTATCCACGACTCTAGAAGTGAGGTCAGACATCACTGACGCACCGGCTTTGGCCATGAATCGAATACCGATCCATGTGGCCAAGCCTGAACACATGGCCACCAATCCGTCACGGTGTCTGTGCAACCTTGTAATCTCACGACTATGACCGCATTGAGTTTGGATGACGCCCTAGGCGATTCATCAGCGGTCCTCCTCGCAGATGTCACTTTCGTTGTCGTGGACCTTGAGACCACGGGTGGGCGAACCAGCGATTCAGGAATTACTGAAATTGGTGCCGTTAAAGTGCGTGGCGGCGTGGTTATCGGTGAATTTCAAACCTTTGTTAATCCCGGAATGCCAATTCCTGCTTTTATTTCGGTGCTCACAGGAATTACAGATCACCATGTTGCACATGCTCCAAGTGCCGGTGCTGCGTTGGTGTCGTTTTTAGAATTTGCGGGATTCGCAGGGTCAAGTCCTGAGCTTCCCGTACTCGTTGCCCACAATGCACCTTTTGATGTGGGTTTTCTTAAGGATGCCTGCACTCGATTTAACCTTGCTTGGCCGCAACCACTCATCGTAGATACCGTCACATTGGCTCGGCGGATTTTGCGCGGCAGCGAAGTGCGTAATCGTAAGTTGTCGACACTCGCCGAATACTTCCACTCGCCTACTAGCCCTACCCACCGAGCACTTGACGACGCACGAGCTACTGTTCACGTCCTTCATGGCTTGATGGAACGTGTGGGAAATCTTGGTGTCAGCGATTTAATGTCGCTTGTGCAGTTTGACGGACAAGCAACGGAACGTCGACGACGAAAACGTCATCTGGCTAATGATGTTCCGGATGCACCTGGTGTCTATGTTTTTTATGACCACGCAAATCGTCCACTGTATGTCGGTACGTCGCGCAACATGCGCAAGCGTGTAATGAGTTACTTCACCGCCGCAGAAACTCGCAGTCGTATGACATCAATGATTGAGATAGCAACGCGAGTTCAACCCATTGTGTGCGCTACTGCATTGGAAGCATCGGTACGCGAGTTACGAATGATTAACGAGTATCGACCACGATTTAACCATCGAAGTCGAAACCCCGAACGCACGGCGTGGGTTGCACTGACTCATGAACGGTTTCCTCGATTGTCCATCGTGCGCCAAAGTCATCCCGCACATGATGAGCGGATAACAATCGGTCCATTTCGCTCTGGAGACATTGCGCAAAATGCCATCGATGCATTGCACGAGGGTTTACACATTCGCCAATGCAAAGATCGCATAACTGCGGCCTCACGCATAACACCGTGCGTGCTGTTTGAAATGAAGCGATGTATTGCACCATGTATGGATGGCTCGCACACTCGCGACTATGCCGACATAGTTGCACAAGCTCACTCCACAATGCTTTCTGATCCATCCGCAGTCATCCAATCGTTAACCGACCGCATGGAGTCACTGTCACAAGACGAGCGTTTTGAAGATGCCGCAGTTGTTCGAGACCGGGCAGTAGCACTCAAGACTGGTGTCCACAACGCTGCAGCGCTTCGTTCAATCTGCGTCATTCCTGAGCTTGTTGCAGCGTGCGCAACTTCCGATGGTGGTTGGGACATTCATGTCATTCGACACGGCGCACTAGCAGCCAGTGCGTTTGCCCGCCCAGGCTTAAGCCCTACTCCGACTGTGGAATCTGCCCGAAAAATGGCTGAGACTTTCGTTAGTGACTCGACTTTGGTTGCCGAGACCCAACTCATTGTGAAATGGCTTTCGCAACCTGGTATCCGACTAGTACACATCACGGACGGATTTGGCTGGTCAATGCCTACGAATGCGTCGCCAACTCTGACGATGCCGTAACTAGCTTTTCCAAAGCATGTGAAGCAAGTCCCGTATCGATGGAACGATAGGCATCTGCCAATGCAACACGCAGACGTGCCGAAAATGTAATTTCAGGGCTTCCATAAACGTGGCTATCTCGTGTCGCATCAAAAGCCACAAGCGCTGCTGCCGCATTGACTGCCACAACATCGCGAATACCCGCAAACTTTCCTTCTTGATTTCCACTAAACAATTCACGGACCACGGTCGCATTGAATTGCGCTTCGGCTCCGCGTAAATCATCAGCCGAGGCTGGCACTAAATCAAAAACACTTGGATCAAAAACGTCATGACGCACTTGGTCAGTTGTGACATCCCAAATTTGAGTGAGCCCCAATGTTGCAATTTCATCAATGCCGCTGTCCGCGCGAACAACAATGGATTTAAATCCTCGTTCTTGTTGAACATGCGCCATGAGTGGTGCAAGACGAAGATCCGAGCATCCAAGTAGCGACGCTTGAGGTTGACCAGGATTGCACAGCGGGCCAAGCACATTAAAAACAGTTGGGATTCCTAATTCCTTACGCACTGGTCCCGCATGGCGAAATCCTGGGTGATGTGCAGGTGCAAAACAAAATGCAATTCCTGCCTGGGCAACACACTGTGCAACATCATCAACTGGAATGTTCAACGCAACACCGAGGGCTTCCAACACATCGGCCGTTCCCGCGCGTGACGAAATCGCACGATTGCCGTGTTTCAAAACCGGAATGCCTAAACCAGCAACTGTTAGTGCAGCCATCGTTGACACGTTGACAGTGTGCGCACCGTCACCGCCAGTTCCAACAATGTCAACAGCATCGTAACCAAGTGTGACGCGTTCTGCGTTAGCCAAAATGGCTTCGACCATGCCGGTGATTTCTTCCACGGTCTCGTTCTTCACACGCAGACCCATCACAAAAGCGGCGATGTGCGCGGCAGTAGCTTGACCCGACATGATTTCGTTCATTGCCCACTGCGCTTGACCATTATCAAGATCCGTTTGGACAGCAATAAGCCCCAGGATGTGCTTCCAGGAAAACTCGTCGGCGGACACTAATTAGCTACCGTGGCACGTTCTTCAAGAAGTGAGACCGCAGCGGATACCAAGGCACGCGGGTCAATGGGATGAGCGACAACTGCATCTGCGCCAGACCAGGTAGCTAGCCAGCGATCCTGAGCTCGCCCAACAATAAGCAAAATAGGAGCGCAATTAAAGATTTCGTCTTTTAGTTGACGACACACGCCCATTCCGCCAGCAGGAACGGCTTCCCCATCCAAAATGATGAGGTCAAAAGGCTTTGCGTCAACGGCACTGATGACCGCAGGTTCCGTGGCAGCTTCGAAAAGGTCCACGTTGCTGATGTATTCAGCAGGGCGACGACCAAGTGCGGTGCATACGCTGGCACGCACCGTTACGTCATCGCTATAGACCAAGACTTTAAGAACGCGCTGCGAATTTTCCACCTCCTTAGCGTATCCGAGAGGCCCTGCCCTGACGAGTTTTGCACCCCACATTCCGCCTCAATGAACTAAGTCACATTGCCACGCAAAACTGCCTACCCATAAGCCCTTTGCTCGAGTTACCTACTAAACTCAGGGTTTGTGACGACCACTTCAGCAGTACGTATTCCAACCCATGCCGAACGACCAAATATGGTCTCGATTGGGACAATTGTGTGGCTCTCGAGCGAACTCATGTTCTTCGCCGCACTGTTCGCAATGTACTTCACTTTGCGTTCAGTCAATCCAGGCGTGTGGGCAGACAGCGTTGAGAAACTCAACATTCCATTTGCATCCGTAAACACAACAGTTCTGGTGCTCTCATCAGTGACCTGCCAATTAGGTGTTTTCGCAGCAGAACGTGGCGATGTTAAGGGACTGCGCAAGTGGTTCACGATCACGTTCCTCATGGGCGCATTCTTTGTTGGTGGACAGATCACTGAGTACATCAAACTCATTAACGAAGGCCTCACAATGCCGGGAAGTTCCTACGGCACCGCGTTTTACTTAACTACTGGCTTTCACGGATTGCACGTCACCGGCGGTTTGATTGCATTCTTATTCGTGCTTGGTCGCACATATGCTGGCAAGCACTTCACCCACAACAAGGCAACAACCGCAATTGTCGTCTCGTACTACTGGCACTTTGTCGACGTTGTGTGGATTGCCCTTTTCGCAACGATTTATCTCATCAAGTAACGCACGCACGAAACGCATCGAGAACGGACACATTTCACGTGGCACTTAGTCGTAGACACCCCGCAGCTGTATTTGCAGTTCTTGCGATAGCACTTGGCACAACAGGTGCTGCCTATGCAGCAGTGAGTGCAAGCACCGCACCAAAGCAGGTCGTTAAGTCAGCAACCCAAGTGGAACAAGGTAAGTCGCTGTTCCTTGAAGGATGTTCGTCTTGCCACGGTCTGGCAGCTCAAGGGTCATCAGATGGTCCTTCACTCATTGGTGTTGGATCCGCAGCTGTTGATTTCCAAGTTGGCTCAGGACGCATGCCGCTTGCAGGACCTGCAGTTCAAGCGGTATCCAAGCCTTCGCAATACAGCGAGAGTGAAATTGCTGCGCTCGCTGCTTATGTCGCAAGCGTGGGTCCTGGACCAGCGATTCCTACCCAGGACATGCTTAAGACCGACGGCGCCGATTTGGCACTCGGTGGAGAACTATTCCGTACCAACTGTTCACAGTGTCACAGCGTCTCAGGCAAAGGTGGAGCCCTATCGGAAGGTCGTTGGGCACCGAACTTGATGGGCGCAGATGGCAAAGAAATGTACGAAGCCATGGTGACTGGCCCGCAAAACATGCCTATTTTCAGCGACAAGACGATCACGGTCGAGGAAAAGCAAGCAATTATTCGCTACCTGCAAGAACTCCAGAAGCAGGAAAGCCCTGGCGGCGCGGCTCTGGGACGACTCGGGCCCGTTACTGAAGGTTTGTTCCTATTTATCGTGGGTCTTGGTGCCCTCATTGTCGTTGCTGTTTGGATCGGAGCGAAAGCAAAGTGAACGAAATTCAACATGGTTCTAGCGATCCCATTGGCGCCGTTGACGGCCATGATGTCGTTTCCGGCAAGCCGATTGTTCCGCTAGGACATCACGAGCTACGTAGAGCAGACATCGACCCGAAGGCTGCCATTCGCGCTGAGCGTCAAGTTGCAACAATGTTTAGCTTGTCTTCACTGATGATCGTGTCGTCAATCGTGGCCTTTATTAAGGTCCCTAACGACACATTGGTGATCTTGCCGCTCTTTGGCCCAGTAAACGCTAATCACATCACTGTTGGCTCACTTCTTGGTCTTGGAATTTTCCTCATTGGAACTGGCGCCATTCACTGGGCTAAAAAACTTATGCCGGATGTCGAAGTCACCGAAGAACGTCACGCCTTTGCTTCCTCAGCCGAAGACAAGGCAGCCTTTGGCCAAGCAATTCGCGATGGTAAAGCAGCATCGGGTGTTGGAGAACGCAAAATTATTCGACGTTCCTTACTCGGTGCATTAGCGCTGTTCCCGTTGCCACTCGTTGTGTTTCTTCGCGACCTCGGCCCTATGCCGAACAAGCGACTACGCGAAACAATTTGGGACAAGGACATTCAAATCCTTACCGACGCGACCTACCGCCCTATCCGGCCAGAAGATATTCCGATTGGCGGTCTGGTTAACGCATTGCCTGCAAACTTGCTCAAAATTGAAGAAGAAGATGGCAACTTAAACGAGCGCGGTAAAGCATCCATCATTTTGATTCGTATGGCTCCTGCGGACATCGTGTCGCAACAAGGAGAAGGCTGGGATTACCAGGGCATCTTGGCTTACTCCAAGATTTGCACACACGTGGGTTGCCCGATTTCGCTTTACCAACAACGGACACATCACTTGTTGTGTCCATGTCACCAATCAACCTTTGACCTTGCTGACTCGGGCAACGTGGTATTCGGACCAGCTGCACGTCGTATGCCGCAGTTGCCGATTACCGTGAATGCGCAAGGATATCTAGTAGCCGCAAGTGGATTCAAAGAACCAATCGGCCCGAGCTTCTGGGAGCGTGGATGAGCACGAATAAAGCAATAGATACAGTGGCTGGCGGCAAGGCTGGCGTTGTAGGTAATTACCTCGACGACCGTCTTCATGGCGCTAGCGGCGTGAAGAAGCTTCTTAACAAGGTCTTCCCTGACCACTGGTCATTCATGCTCGGCGAAATTGCGCTGTACTCGTTCATCATCTTGTTGCTCTCAGGCACATACCTCACACTGTGGTTCAAGCCTTCTATGACAGAAGTTGTGTACAACGGTTCTTACATGCCACTTAAGGGCGTCAAGATGTCCGAAGCATATGCCTCGACTCTGGACATTTCTTTTGATGTTCGCGCTGGTCTTTTGATGCGCCAGATCCATCACTGGGCAGCACTGTTCTTTGTTGCAGCTGTGTCCGTGCACTTACTTCGGGTTTTCTTCACAGGTGCATTCCGCAAGCCACGTGAAATCAACTGGGTAATCGGAACACTTCTACTCGTGCTAGCAATTCTCGAAGGATTCGCTGGTTACTCGCTTCCTGATGACTTGCTTTCAGGAACAGGTCTTCGTATTGCAGAAGGAATTGTTCAAGCGATTCCGCTGTTGGGTACCTATGTCGCCATGTTCTTATTTGGCGGCGAGTTCCCAGGAAATGATTTCATTTCCCGCCTGTACTCAATTCACATTTTGTTAGTGCCAGGCATTTTGCTAGCGCTGGTTAGCGCTCACTTAATTATCGTGTTCTACCAAAAGCACACCCAGTTCCCTGGCGCGGGCCGCACCGAAAGCAATGTTGTGGGTTACCGTCTGTACCCGATTTACATGGCTAAAGCCGGCGGGTTCTTCTTTATCGTCTTTGGCGTCACGACTCTGATTGCAGCATTAGTCACCATTAACCCAATCTGGCTCTATGGCCCGTACACGCCTTCCCAAGTAACAGCAGGTTCCCAACCCGACTGGTACATCGGGTGGCTTGACGGAGCTGTGCGCCTTACCCCGAACTGGGAAACAAACCTTCTTGGCCACACAATTTCATGGAACCTGTTGATCCCGGCGCTGATTATTCCGGGCATCATGTTCACTGCACTTGGCGTGTATCCATGGATTGAAGCCTGGGTTACAGGCGACAAGCGCGAGCATCACTTACTCGATCGTCCACGCAATGCCCCGACTCGTACTGGGCTTGGCGTAATGGCGATTTCGTTCTACTTGATGCTGTGGATTTCGGGTGGAAACGACATCATCGCTACGGCATTTAGCTTGTCTATTAATGAAATCACGTGGTCCTTACGTGTTCTCCTGTTTGTGGTGCCGCCATTGTCATTCGTGATTACCAAGCGCGCTTGCCTTGGTTTGCAGCGACGTGACCGTGACAAACTGCTTCACGGATACGAGACTGGTCGCGTACTGCGCTTGCCGCATGGTGAATACATTGAAGTTCACGCTCCAGTATCAGACGAAGAACGTGCTGTTTTGCTGGGTAAGAACGATGTGGCTCCATTGCAATTAGGTAGTGCAACCGATGCAAACGGTGTCGCTAACCCTAAGGGCAAGTCTGGTGCTCGCAGAGCGAAACTTTCAGAGTGGTTCTACGGCGACAATGTGCCGGTTCCTAGTGCTGCAGAGCTAGAAGAAGCAGCACATCACTTAGCACATGCAAGCCACAGTGAAATAACAAGTCACTAAGAAGTTCACTAAATAAGTAGAGCCCCGCTTCGGTGGGGCTCTACTTATTTACGACGCAGATGTGTGAGTGTGAATCGTCGCTCGGCTGCGAAAGCACTTGCCCAGTAATCGTCATAAGCAACTAGCTCACCTGCTGCGCTGCTGAGCACCTCATCCGCTAGTTCGGGATTACGCGCCAATGCTGGACCATGCATGTAGGTGCCAAAAATATTTCCTACTTGGGCACCTTCGGTTTTCTTGGCATTGTCGGTGACGATTCCATTGCCCACACCACTGATAACAGTTCCTAGTGCAGTCACATCTGAACCAAGTCGAGTAAGTCCCTGATGATTTTCAAACCCAGTCAGGATCAGATCATTGCGTGTGATAACCAATTCCCCAACGCTGCGAGGTGATGAGTCATAAACGGTTTCGACATTAATGAGTTCGAGTCCAGCAATTGTGCTGCCATCAGCATGCGGCAAGGTGGCTCCAATTAACTGAAAACCTGCACACACCGCAAACACAGTTGCACCTCGAGTGGCGGCTGTGTTCAGACCTTGATCTGCGCGCAACATTTCTAACGCCGCAGTCTGCGGGCCGTCTTCCCCGCCGCCCAATAAGTAGATGTTGCCGTGCGTGGGTACTGGTGCATGTGGCGACACTTCGACAAGCTCGACGTCAATACCTCGGGCACGTGCTCGATGAATAAGGACTTCGGCATTGCCTTGGTCACCATAGGTGCCAAGCAAATCGTGATAAAGCCGCACAATTGTTAGCGTCACGACCTACCACCCGTTGCTTTGCGAATACCCATAGTTGCGGCAGCCAGGTCTTGATACGCCGTGTAGCTCGCAATCGCCTGAATGGGCAAGCTGGCATCAAGACTGCGCACGGCGGCGGCAAAATCCTGGGCTACTGTGACCTCGACGCCTTGAACACTTAATCGGTAGGCCACATCGAGTTGACGTTCACCGGTACAGACGACGGTTCGACCAGCAAATGCTGAATAGTCAATGTCCCATAACCACGAAGTGTCTCTTCCATCGATACCCCGAGCATTTACCGACAACACGACTTGCGGTGCGGTTGTCGCCACAATTGCCCCGCGCCAGCTTTCGGGATTCTTTGCGAGTCGAGTGGACACCGTGACTCCATCAACGTCGTATTCCGTGACGCGATCGGGTGCCTGTATGGTCAGTTGTTCCTGCACTTCTAGAGGAACAACAGCACCCATCAGTCGCGCCGCTTCAACGGCCAGGACGGCGTTTCGCGCTGGGCCACTGAGTCGTTTGTCCGATCGCACTGTGGCTAATGTGCTACCAAGACCACACTGGCATTGATAGTCACCGAGCGACCAATCCAACAATGCCAAGCACGCAGGACATGTTGCGGCATCGGGATGACGTCGCCCACCGAATGAAACTCGGACAACATGACCGGCTTGCGAAACGGCGTACTCAAGGAATGGGTCATCACGATCAATGACAAAGGTGACGTCATCGTGAGTAAAAGTGTTATGCCACAGATTGGCTACTTTACGTACTTCACCAGTTCTGTGTAACTGATCTCGCGACAGATTTAATAGCACGATGACTCGCGGTTTAAGTACGCGATACATCTCGGGTAGATACAACTCATCACACTCGAGCACAACATATCGATGTCGCGGAATAGCACCTATTGCTGCTGCGATACCTGCTGTCATGTTTGCGCCGTAAACGCTAGTACTGACACCTTCGTCAGTACCATCTGCCAAGACCTGGGACAGCAAATTGGTTGTTGTGGTCTTTCCATTAGTTCCACTAACAAGAACGATGTCGCGATTGCGCGACAACTTCGTTAATGCCTGTGGGTCTAGGGCTAATAGCGTGCGTCCATAAACAGTTTCACCGCGGCCGCGGCCTAACAATCTAGACAGTCGACTAGCTGCTGTACCGGCGGTATGCGCACAAGCCAGGCGCAACGAGCCCATCACTACGAACTAATTCGCGAAGTCGCCGCGGTAGTACTCGTAAACCAGACCGAACACACCGAACAACAGTGATACGACACCGAGCACGGCAAGCCAACTTGCAAAAATGAATCCCAGAATAAAAAGCATTGTTGAACCACCAATAACTAGTGGCCACCATGAATGCGGCGAGAAGAATCCATACTCAGAGTCAGCATCAGAAATTTCGGCGTTTTCATTATCTTCAGGCAGCGGTCCTACTCGTTTAGCTGTGAAGAGGACATAAAACGCAATCAGGAATGCTAACCCACCTGTAAGTGCGATTGCTGTGGTGCCAACTGGATCATGGCTCATGAAGCCATAGACCGCCGCAACAAGAAAGTAAAAGACGCAACCGTATGCGAATAGTTTTCCGCCAAACTTCATTTAATGGTCGCCTCCTGTTACCTGCGCAACGATGTGATCACGATCGGAGTGATTCAAACCTTCGGCATCGGGATGATGCAGGTCGAATGCTGGGCGCTCACTACGAATACGTGGAATCGAATGGAAGTTGTGGCGTGGAGGTGGACATGACGTAGCCCATTCCAGCGAGTTGCCCCAACCCCACGGATCATCTACTCCCACCATCGGAGCAAACTTCGTGGTCTTGTACACGTTCCACAAGAAAACAAATGTTGATGCGCCAAGGACAAATGATCCCACTGTTGAAATCATGTTCAAGGTTGTGAACCCATCGCTTGCCAAATAGTCGGCGTAGCGACGAGCCATGCCTTCGACACCTAACCAGTGTTGAATCAGGAACGTTGTATGGAATCCAAAGAACACTAACCAGAAATGGATTTTGCCAAGTCGCTCATCGAGCATCTTTCCAGTCAGCTTTGGCCACCAGAAGTAGAAGCCTGCGAACATGGCAAACACAACTGTTCCGAACAGCACGTAGTGGAAGTGAGCCACCACGAAGTATGAATCACTGACTTGGAAGTCAATCGGTGGAGCTGCTAGCAGAATACCGGTCAAGCCACCGAACAGGAATGTGGCAAGGAACCCGATAGTCCAGAGCATGGGGGTTTCAAACGAGACTGAACCACCCCACATCGTTCCAATCCAGTTAAAGAACTTCACGCCAGTCGGAACGGCAATCAACATCGTCATAAAACTAAAGAACGGAAGATTCACCGCACCCGTGACATACATGTGGTGAGCCCACACAGCAACAGACAAACCAGCAATCGCAATTGTTGCGAATACCAAACCCTTGTATCCAAAGATTGGCTTGCGACTAAAGACTGGAAGAATTTCGGTTGCAATTCCAAAGAATGGCAAAGCCAAAATGTAAACCTCGGGGTGTCCGAAGAACCAGAACAAGTGCTGCCACAAAATGGCTCCACCGTTTGCTGGGTCATACACGTGAGCACCGAACTTGCGGTCAATTTCAAGCATGAGCATTGCAGCTGCAAGTACTGGGAACGCCAAAAGCACGAGCACGCTCGTGAGTAACACGTTCCAGGTGAAGATTGGCATGCGGAACATGGTCATACCAGGTGCACGCATTGTGAAAATTGTCGTGATGAAGTTAACGGCACCAAGAATCGAAGCCATACCTGTCATGGCTAGACCAAGAATCCATAGGTCGCCACCAATGCCTGGCGAGTAAATGGCATTCGACAACGGTGCATACGCAAACCAACCAAAGCCGGCAGCTCCACCTGGTGTCAGGAATCCCAACATGACGATGATTGCGCCGAAGAGATACAGCCAGTAACTAATCATGTTCAAGCGTGGGAATGATACGTCTGGTGAGCCAATCTGAAGTGGCATTAACGCATTCGCAAAGCCGGAGAATAACGACGTAGCGAATAGGAACAACATCAGCGTTCCGTGCATCGTGAATAGTTGGTTGTACTGTTCGTTCGACACGACCTGTAAGCCCGGTTGCGCGAGTTCCGCGCGAATAACCATGGCCATTGCTCCGCCGATAACGAAGAACGTAAAGGAAGTCACCATGTACAAGTTTCCGATGACTTTGTGATCAGTGGTACTTGCCCAACTAATAATTTTCTTTCCGAGAGTTTTCTTGCGCACAGGCGCATGGCTCACAGAAACATCGATTGGTTTATCAAGAATTGCCATCAGGATTCTCCTGCTATTGGTGATCGACCGTTATCTAAAGAACCAACTTGTCCGCGTAATTTCAAATCTGCGATGTGTGCGTCATATTCCGCTCGCGTTACAACCTTGACCTCAAACAACATGCGGGAATGGTCAACACCACACAACTCGGCACACTTACCTGCGTATGTTCCCAACTTGTTTGGAGTGACTTCGAACGTGTTGTGACGGCCAGGGACGACGTCCATTTTCATGAGAAATGCTGGAACCCAAAAGGAGTGGATTACATCAGGTGACGTTAAAACAAACTTCACTTTTTCATCAACTGGCAACCACAGAACTGGACGTTCACCTGGTGTACCTACGTCGTAGGCGCCTTCTTCGGTGTAGTTAAACGCCCATGACCAACGCCATCCCACAACATTGACGCTGTGGGTGTTGTCGGCTGAAACCTTTGTCAGAATCGCCTGATCGCGTGCCGTGAAGTAAAAAAGACCCAAAATCATGATGAGCGGTGCAATTGTGTAAGCGATTTCAATTGGCACGTTGTAACGAGTTTGTGCCGGGTAGGTATCGCCTTCGCGTCGTCGATACACAACGATGGCCCAAATCAACAAGCCCCATACGAGAACGCCAACAATGCCAGCAGCAATCCACGAGCCTTGCCACAGGCTCAGCATGCGTGGGCCTTCTTGTGTGGCGGGTGCCGGGAAACCAATTCGTCCCAATTCGGTGTCATTGGAGCAACCAGACAACAGAACAGTTCCTGCGATGATAGCTAGGAGCGACCCAATTCGCGCTCGACGCGGTGTCTTCTTCACTAAAGATTTATCCTCTGGGCTCGCGCCACAAGCGTGCTGTGCATGCTCACGGCGGGGTACATCTATCTGCTTGAACACTACCGCAAAGCCTTGAGATTGCTCACTTTGGGCGTGCTGTAGGAGGTAAATCACATTGCGAAAATTGCTGGTTTTTCATCGCGCAATTGAGCAAGCTCGCGACAGTATTCTTCGCGGGTTAGTGAGATTGCGCCAAGCGACTTAAGGTGCGCAGTCATCCATTGGGCATCAACTAGTCTGCGGGCGCCATCGTTAAGCAGTGACATTAATGCCATGAGCGCCACTTTTGATGCGTTTGTGACCGTGTGAAACATGGATTCACCTGCGAAAACGCTTCCGATTTCCACCCCATACAGGCCGCCAACCAGGTGCCCGGATTGCCAGACTTCTACTGAATGCGCTTGCCCACGAGAGTGCAGCTCGCAGTACGTAGCCACAACATGTTCATCAATCCAGCCATGGTCTCGACGTGGGTCGGCGCAGGCTCGCACAACGGATTCAAACGCAGTGTCACACGAAACTGTGAATGAGCGGGCGGCTTTCACTGTTGAGGTCGATGGTTTAAATGTTTCAGGTCGAAAGACAGCGCGAATACTCGGCGACCACCAGCCAATGGCATCGTTTCGCCCATCTATTTCAAATGGCATCGGAAACATTCCTCTGCGATATGCCTCGTGGATTACCTCGACATCCCACGAACTTCCAAACACCGTCTGCTTGGGCCAGATCAGGTCCGGATTCATGGCCAGGAGTTCGCCAGCTAGCGAAAACTGACTTATTGCCACGAGGTCCTCGTCCTGCGGAGCGAGAACAGGGTTGGGAAAATCAATCACGGATGATGACAAATGAGATGGTCGCGAATGTCATCGGCGGATTGTTGTCCGTAAGCCCGGGCAAGGCGATCCAAGAAACCCGTTTTAGATAACGTAAATTCCTGGGTTCCTACAGTCTCAATGACGTAGGTCGCAAGCAGTGCGCCAACTTGAGCACTGCGTTCAACGGATTGATCCCATTCCAGACCCATCAAGAAGCCGGCACGAAACGCATCTCCAACACCTGTTGGATCTTTAATTGATTTTTCTTGCGCTACCGGAACCACAATGTCTAGGCCATCGCGGGATGTGAGATGAGCACCATCTTTGCCGCGAGTAGTTACTCGGACGTGTACGCGATCAAGAATTTCTTCGTGTGACCAACCTGTGCGTTGTTCAATCAGTTGAGCTTCGTATTCGTTGTTAAAAAGAAACGCAGCACCATCGACAATTGCACGAGTTTGGTCGCTGTTCAGACGAGGTAGTTGTTGAGACGGATCTGCAATGAAAGCAATTCCCAACTCCTTGCAAGTGTTCGTGTGCTTGATCATCGCTTCAGGATCATCGGCACCAATGAGCACCATGTCTAGCCCACCGAGGCGAGACTGAACAACAGCAATATCAAGTTCGCCTGACTCAGACATAGCGCCTGGATAAAACGAAGCAATTTGGTTTTGCTCTTGGTCGGTTGTACACATAAAGCGCGCAGTATGAGCTTTTGTGGACGTGTGGACCTGTGTGCAATCAACCCCGTGGTCTTCCAACCACAATCGGTAATCGTCAAAATCATGACCCACCGCGGCAACCAAAATGGGGTTCCCGCCAAGTACGCCCATACCAAAGCAAATGTTGGCGGCTACTCCACCTTGGCGAATTTGAAGGTCGTCGACTAGAAACGAAAGTGAGACGTTGTGCAATTGATCTGCCATGAGCGAATCATTGAACTTGCCTGGAAACGTCATGAGGTGGTCGGTGGCTACAGACCCCGTTATCGCAATGCGCACGACACAAGAGCATAACGTTGAAAGGCCCCACAACCGCGAAGTTGCAGGGCCTTAATCAAAGAGTGGGTTTAGCTGAATGAATCTCCACACGCACATGAACCTGTGGCGTTTGGATTATCAATCGTGAAGCCTTGCTTTTCGATTGTGTCAACGAAATCAATAACTGCGCCGCCGAGGTAAGGCACGCTCATGCGGTCTACAACGACTCCAACGCCGTCAATTTCCAAACGGGTGTCGCCTTCGAGTTTGCGATCGTCAAAGAACAGTTGGTAACGCAAACCAGAGCAACCACCAGGCTGAACTGCAATGCGAAGGTTGAGGTCATCTCGTCCCTCTTGGGCAAGAAGGGTCTTAACTTTTCCTGCAGCAACTGGCGTAAGTTCCACAGTGCTTGTGGTGGTTTCCTGGCTCATGACACTCCTTGGCAGTTAACTCGCCTGCTGCGAATTCTCTAGGTACGTAATAACCATTGTGCCAGAGAAATTATTCCGTGCGACTCATAGTCGACCCCATGTCTTGGCAACTCGGGCTGTGACCTCACGCAAAGCAACTTGTGGCTCACTCATTGACTTTTCTATGCCAACTAATTCAGACATTGAGTATGTGGAGTCAATGCCCGCTGTTGACGCTTCGCGTTTACCAAGACGAACCACACCTGAAATCGCAACGCACGGCTTTCCGATTGTGCGCGCCCTTTGGGCAACTCCTGCAACAACTTTGCCCGACAGGCTCTGGTCATCAAGGCAACCTTCGCCAGTAATAACTAGGTCGCACGAGCGCAATAGGTCATCGAATCCAACTATGTCCAACACGGTGTCAATGCCCGCAACCCGAGAAGCACCTAAGTGCAGCAGGCCATATCCCAGACCGCCAGCAGCGCCTGCGCCCAGTGCGACAGCCGGATCTTTGCCATCTGGTCGCTTTGCGCACAGTTTTGCGAAGCGTTCCATGGCACCTTCGAGGTGCATGATGTCGTCGTCATCAGCACCTTTTTGTCGGGCGAACGTGTTTGTTGCGCCACGCAATCCCAAAAGCGGATTATCAACATCCGTCGCAATGATCAGCGTGACATCAGAAAGTAATTCAACTGCTAGAGCTAAATCAACTGACTCAAGTTCGAGCAATCCCGAACCCCCACCTGACAGAGTGCCTCCGGTGCACACTGCTCCAAGTGCGGCAAGCGCTCCCGCACCACCATCATTGGTACCTGTTCCACCTAATCCGACTGTGACAGTTCGACACCCTGCCTCAACCGCCGCCCGAATCAATTCCCCCACACCATAGGTCGAGGTGATCCGCGGATTTCGATCGTCACTTTCGATCAGGTTCAAACCACATGCTTGAGCAGATTCAATCCATGCCTGAGTGCCTAGGATCGCGTATTGCGCAACAACGTTGTCACCTAACGGACCGCGCACACTTGCGAACTGACGCGTGGCTCCAAGACCTCGAACCACAGAGTCAATAAATCCTGGGCCGCCATCAGATAGCGGGATGATCTCTACCTGGTCGTCGCCGCAGGTATCTAGCCAGCCTGCACTCATAGCAGCCGCTGCTTCATCAGCAGACATCGTGCCGGTGAAACAGTCTGGGGACATCATGACGCGCACGTCGGCAGACTAGCATTGAGCGCTATGACCATAGGAAAAGACATGTCACCGGAGGACGGCAAAGGCCGACCTACGCCCAAGCGCAAAGATGCGCAAGCAGCGCGTCAAAAGGGGCTTACTGTTCCCAAAGATCCCAAGGCAGCGCGCAAAGCAGCCCGTGAGCGCGATCGCGTGGCACGCACCGAAGCTCGCGCTGGCCTCATGGCCGGCGACACCCGCTTCTTTCCGGCGCGTGATCGTGGTCCAGTAAAAGAACTCGTGCGCGACACTATTGACTCACGTCGAACAATCGGTGAAGTGTTTGTCCCGGCTGCTTTCTTAGTGTTAATCGGCGGACTAGTTCCCGGTAAGACGATTCAAAAGGTTGTGCTGTTTGGGTGGACTGCGATGTTAATCATGGTGGTTGTGGACACGTTTATTGTCGGACTCATGCTCAGCTTTAAATTAAAAAAGACATTCCCCGAAAAGTCCGAGCGCAAGGGAGCCGTGTCATACGGCGTATTGCGAGCTATGCAAATGCGACGATTCCGCATTCCGCCAGCTCGCCTAGGACCAGGCGGACGACCAGCAAAGCCACGTGGGAAGTCTGCTGCGTAAGCACTGACCTGCTAATTATTTGCTCGCACAGTAGTGTCTGAATCATGGAATTTAGATACCTCGGTAACAGTGGACTTCAAATCTCGGAAATTTCTTATGGGAACTGGCTTACGCATGGTTCACAAATTGAAGAGGACACCGCAAAGGCATGTGTCTCTGCTGCACTTGATGCGGGCATCACAACATTTGATACTGCCGATGTGTATGCCAATACCGCAGCTGAGTCGGTGCTTGGTCGTGCGCTACACGGATTGCGTCGCGAATCATTAGAAATTTTCACCAAGGTTTATTTCCCAACAGGCCCACGCCAACGCAACGACAGTGGGCTGTCTCGCAAACACATCATGGAATCATGCAATGCATCTTTGAAACGATTGCAGACTGACTACATCGATCTGTATCAAGCACATCGCTTTGACTACAACACGCCGCTTGAAGAAACTCTGCGTGCATTCGATGACTTAATTCGTCAAGGCAAAGTCCACTACATCGGCTTTTCTGAATGGCGTGCTGAAGAAATTCGCGCTGCTCACGAGATTGCAGAACAAATGGGATTTGATCACTTCATTTCAAGTCAGCCTCAGTACTCAATGCTGTGGCGAGTTATTGAAAAAGAAGTAGATCCGCAATGCGTTGAATACGGAATCGGTCATATCGTGTGGTCCCCAATTGCGCAAGGTGTGCTCACCGGCAAGTACCTGCCAGGACAAGCTGCACCTGCGGGATCACGTGCTGCTAACGAGGAAGGCGCTGGCTTTATTCAGCGCTGGCTCCAAGACGATGTCCTGACTGCAGTCCAAACACTCAAGCCAATCGCAGCCGAAGCAGGTCTGACAATGGCTCAACTTGCTGTCGCATGGGTACTTCAGAACAAGAACGTGTCTTCCGCAATTGTGGGTGCATCTCGTCCGGAGCAAGTCACAGAAGCCGTGGCTGCAAGCGGTGTCGTCCTTGCGAAGGAAACACTCGACGCAATCGATCGTGCACTTGATGGACTTATTGAGCGCGATCCAGCACAAACAAAGTCGCCCGAAGGAAGGCCTTAGTCATGGGTTGGTTATGGGTTTATCAGAATGCAGACGGTGGCCCGGCTGCGTCAATTCCTGACTCGGCAACAACAACAGATTTTCTTACTCAAAGTGATGCCGAAAACTACATCGGAGAAGCGTGGCGTGAATTACTCGACGGCGGAGTTGATGCCGTGAGTTTGTACGAAGGTGATCGGTTCGTCTATGGACCAATGTCTCTGCATCCCGTGACTGACTAGAGGGAATTCTTCTACCTACCTCAGTGACGAAATGTCACTGTGCTACTGTCGCACTACCGCGTTGATAGCGAAGTCGGTGTGAATCCGACGCTGTCCCGCAACTGTGATGTGGTTCTCCACTAGCCAGGTCGCCTATTGGCGCGGTTGCCATTACAACTCTCGAGGAAGAGTTCGTCGGTCCTTGAGGAATCCTCGTGGTCGCCGGAATATTCTTCGGCCTACAAGGAGAACCGTGAAATCCAAATCACTTGTGGCCGTTGCAGTCGTTTGCGCACTAGCGCTTACCGCATGCGGTCGTAATAACGAACCCGTAATACCAGCCACGAGTGCCGCGCAAGCAGCGTTCCCGCTCACGGTGTCAAATAACAACGCCGAAGTCACCTTCGACGCTGCACCCAAGGCAATTATTTCGCTCTCGCCCACTGCTACGGAAATGCTTTTCGCGATTGGCGCAGGTCAGCAAGTAATCGCAGTTGACGATCAGTCAACATTCCCTACTGACGCACCAATTTCAGACCTTTCTGGGTTCACTCCCAATTTGGAAGCCATTGTTGCCAAGCACCCTGATCTGGTCGTCGTGAGTAACGACATTGACAACATTGTTTCGTCGCTTCGTACTGCACAGATTCCAGTGTTAGTTGAACCGGCTGCTACAACTCTTGAAGACACGTACGCACAAATCAACGAACTTGGTGTAGTTACCGATCACGCAACTGAAGCCGAATTGCTTGCAACGAGCATGAAGTCGAAAATCGATGAACAGATTGCGTTGCTTTCACCTAAGGCACATGGCCTGACTTTTTATCATGAGCTCGACAACACGATGTACACGGTCACTTCAGCAACATTCATCGGTTCTATCTACGCAATGGCTGGTTTAGTTAACATCGCAGACGCAGCGCCAGACGCGAGTTCCGGGTATCCGCAGTTATCGGCAGAGTTCATCGTGAAGGCTGATCCCGACCTGATTTTCTTAGCTGATAACACGTGCTGCTCCGTTACTGCAGTGGAGTTAGCAAAGCGACCAGGTATGGGTGCATTGAAGGCAGTGACCAACGGCAATGCGACATTGATTGACGATGACATCTCAAGTCGATGGGGACCACGTACCGTCGACTTGGTAACCGCAATTGTAACAGCCGTGAATAAGGCTGCTGGAAAGTAACTCATGATGCACACAGTGAACGCGCGGCACACCACACCTCGAGTGTGGCTTGTGGGCGCGTTCGCTGTTGTCGCTGCAGTCATCTCGGGAGTGTGTATCGGAGCGGTGCACATTGCGCCTCTGGATGCACTCGCCGTAATCGTTAATCACATCCCTGGTTTTCATGTGTCAACATCAGCATCAGCGAGTGACTCTGCCATCATTTGGGATTTACGTTTTCCGCGAATCGTGCTTGCGCTACTCGTAGGAGCCATGCTCTCAACCAGTGGCTGTTCATATCAAGGTACGTTTCGTAACCCGCTGGCAGACCCCTACCTCTTAGGAGTTTCGGCAGGAGCTGGACTAGGCGCAACTACGTGCATTGTTGTAACGAACAGCCATAGCGTTCATTGGCTTCTCCCCTTAGCAGCCTTTACCGGCGCAATGATTGCAGTTGGTCTCACCTACACGCTTGGACGATCGGCACTCGTTGGCCGCTCGGCAACTTCTCTCGTGCTTGCCGGCGTTGCAGTAGCAAGTATGTTGACCGCAATCCAGACCTTGGTGCAACAACGCAACTCGGACAAAATTCGCGAGGTATACGGCTGGATACTTGGTCGTCTCTCGACGTCGGGTTGGTCGGATGTTCAACTTGTTGCACCGTACATCGTGATCTGCCTGGTTGTGCTGTTCCAATATCGTCGGGTGCTCGATGTTTTCGCAGTCGGTGACGAAGAAGCACTCACGATGGGACTACCAGTGGCACGAGCACGTGCTGCCATCATCATTGCTGCTTCTCTTGGAACAGCTGCTGCAGTTTCTGTTACTGGGCTCATTGGGTTCGTCGGAATTATTGTTCCGCATTCTCTGCGACTCATTATGGGAAATAGTTATCGTCGCCTACTTCCACAGACTGCAATGTATGGCGGAGTGTTTCTTGTGTGTGCGGACATTGTCGCGCGCACGGCGCTCGCTCCACAGGAAATTCCAATTGGCGTTGTTACTGCACTTATCGGAGCGCCATTCTTTCTCTTTGTCCTTGGCTCAAGCCGTCAGGGTGATCTCACATGACAACACTGACGTTGTCCCACCTGGACGTCGAAATTGCTTCAAAGAAAATCGTTGACGATGTGTCATTTTCAGTCAGCACCGGAGAGTGGCTTTGCATCATCGGTCCCAATGGCGCCGGCAAATCAACGCTGCTGCGTGCGATTGCTGGAATCATTCCTTCGACTGGCGACCTACTTATTGATGGCACTCACTTGCGCACAATGGCTCCCCGAGATCGTGCTTGTTGGATTGCCTATGTAGCGCAAGAACCAGTCATGCCAAGTGGCATGCGGGTATTTGACTACATCATGCTGGGTCGCACAGCTCATCTTCGACTTTTAGCCAGCGAAAGTCCTAAAGATTTTGAAGTCACTCAGTTTGTTATTGATGAACTTGCATTACAAGAGTTTGCACACCGGGATGTGGCTACACTGTCAGGCGGCGAGCGTCAACGCGTTGCGATTGCGCGAGCACTCGCCCAGGCGAGCCCGATAGTTCTGCTTGATGAACCGACAACGGCATTAGACATCGGATACCAACAGGATGTCCTTGAGCTAATCGACCGACTCCGACATGAACAAAAAATCGCAGTCATTTCAACCATGCACGATCTCACAGTGTCTGGTCTCTACCCTGACTCGTTGATGATGCTGTCCCACGGCAGCATTGCAGTTCAGGGAAGCGCACAAGAAGTCCTCACCGTTGAGCGCATTCTGAAAACATATGGCGCACACGTGCGAATCGTAGAAGATTCCCGAGGGCCAATCGTGGTTCCTGAGCGCAAGCCAGGTCTCTAGTCGCTCACTTACGCAAAAAGTCGTTTGTGCGATGTAAATCCGCTGCTGCGTTCACCGTAATTTCACTGCGACTCGCCGATGAAGGTCAGCACCTTCGATATCGAGCATCGGTAGCCTGAAACAAATGATTTCGCTCCGAGCGAATCTTCCTACCCAAGGAGAACTATCAATGAAAAACGCACCAGCGCGTCTACTCGCCGAATTCCTCGGCGTCTTTTTCCTCTGTGGCTTCGGCATTGGCGCAATTACCAATGGTGTTGACCTCTTAGGAGTTGCTTTGGCACACGGCATCGCAATTTTCGTCGCAGTGAGCGCCTTTGGCCACATTTCAGGTGGACACTTCAATCCAGCCGTCACAATTGCTATGGCGGCTACCAAGCGCATTACGCCTACCGATGCTGGCGCTTACATTGTTGCCCAGGTACTTGGTGGAGCACTTGCTGCACTTATTCCTAAAATGGCATACGGAAGCTTTGCTGGAGTTCCAGCACTTGGAACGACCACAAATGTGTCAACCGGAATCCTTATGGAAGCGATTGCAACCTTTATTTTGATGATCACCATCATGGGTGTTGCTGCTGACAAGGCAGGCAGCTTCAATGTTGTTGGTGGACTACCAATCGGTTTAGCTATCACTGGCGGAATCATGACCATTGGTCCTGCAACCGGTGCTGCTCTTAACCCAGCACGTTGGCTTGGCCCAGCACTTGTTAACGGTGACCTCAGCAACGCCGTGGTATGGACCGTTGGTCCAATCGCCGGCGCACTAGTGGCGGCCTTCCTTTACGACACAGTTGTAAAGCCTGCTCGCGCTTAATTGCACGTAAAAAGAACCCCCACCGAGTTTTCGGCGGGGGTTCTTTTTTCGAGTTCTTGTTTAGGCGTTCGATCTACAACTGTTACTTAGTGTGCGCTGGAACAAACGGTGGCTTCGTGACAACCACACTCAGGTCACGACCGCGAACGTCGACTACGAGCTCGTCACCTTCCTGAACACTCGGAGTTAACAGCGCAAGCGCAATACCAACCTGTCGCGTCGGACTAAATGTGCCTGATGTGGTTTCACCGACGACATCACCAGCAGCATTGCGCACGCTCATGTGTGCGCGAGGAATGCCACGCCCAGTGGCCAGCAAACCCCAAGCTAACCGTGCAGCGCCTGCTTCTTTCTGTGCCACTAACGCATCCTTGCCAGCAAATGAATCTTTCTTCCAGCCAACTGCCCAGCCGGTTCGTGCTTCTACTGGAGAAATATCTGGCGAAATATCTTGGCCGTGTAATGGGTAGCCCATCTCGGTTCGTAACGTGTCGCGGGCTCCCAGACCACACGGCAACACCCCGAACTGCGTACCTGACTCAAGTAGCGCGCGCCACAGTGAAACAAGCGCTTCGTTTCCAACAACAATTTCGAATCCGTATTCACCGGTGTATCCCGTACGGCACACAGTAAGTGGATGACCGTTCCACTGTGCGTCTACGAACGCCATGTATTCGTGATCCGTAGGAAGCCCAAGTGCTTTGAGCAAGTCTCCTGAACGTGGCCCTTGAACGGCGATGATGCCTTGCGTGAGGTGATTGTTCGTCACAGTAATTCCTGCAGGCGCTGCCGATCGCAATGCTTCAAAGATTGTTGTCGCATTTCCCGCATTCGGAATAATGCGCACTTCATCGTCGCCGACAAGATACACAATCAGGTCATCAATAATTCCGCCATGGTCGTTGCACAGCATCGAATACTGGGCTTGTCCTGGCGTAATGCGACCAATGTCGTTGGTTACTTGCGAGTTCACAAACTCCAAGGCTCCAGGACCTGTGATGCGTAACTTGCCCATATGGGACACATCAAAAAGACCCACAGCAGTGCGTACCGCGGTGTGTTCGGCTACTGTGCCGGCGGTGTATTCGATTGGCATATCCCAGCCACCGAATGGACCCATCTTGGCGCCAAGAGACACATGTTCAGAGTGCAAAGGAACTTCAGGCATGCCCTTAACGCTAGTACGACTACATTTGTCAGAGCGCACCAGATAGGAGTTCACATACCGTGTCCACAATCGCTACCTTGAGCCTGAAGTCAGGTAACCCCGCACAAGTCGCAACCGACGCACTTGTTATTGCAACGACAAACGATGGATCGTTTGCCCTGTGCCAGTCCGACATACCTGCGGCAACTGCCTCGAAGATCAAGGCTGCTCTTGAATCAGTCGGAGCCACAGGCAACGCGGATGAAGTTATCCGCATACCCGGAGCGGCATTGTGTTCCTCGCCGGTCATTGTCGCAGTGGGCATGGGCAAGACCAAAGGCGGAATTCATCACGAGAAACTTCGGCGGACAGCTGGTAACGCAACGCGCAGTCTCGCAGGATTTAAGAAAGTGTCTTTGGCGCTTCCAGCCAAGTCACCCGTAGACATTGGTGCCATCCTTGAGGGCGCTGGTCTTGGCGCATACACATTTACCGATCACTTATTCAGCAAGAAAGCAAAGAGCAAGGCGCCTGTTCGCTCAATAACAGTATTCACAAAACTGGCTTTAGATCCTGATGCCAAGAAGCAACTTGCTCGCGCAAAAACAGTCGTTGCGAACGTGCATTTTGCTCGCGACGCGATTAACACCTCGCCACTTCATCTACCGCCTGCTGAACTTGCGGCCCGCGCAAAAGCGCACCTTGCTGGCACTACGGTCAAAGTCACAGTGCTTGATGACAAAGCGTTACTCAGTCGTGGCTATGGCGGAATCATGGGAGTTGGACAAGGTTCATCGCGTGGACCGCGTTTGATTCGCATGGAATACAAGCCGCGTGGTGCAAAAAAACATGTCGCGCTCATCGGCAAGGGAATCACCTTTGATACCGGTGGCATTTCGTTAAAGCCACCTGCAGGTATGCATGCAATGAAGGGTGACATGTCTGGCGCAGCAGCGGTTATTGCCACAATCCGAGCTATCGCAGATCTCAAACTTCCTATTGCAGTTACTGCCTATGCGGCGTGCGCAGAAAACATGCCTGGCGGAGCGGCCCAACGTCCTGGCGATGTCATCACTATTTACGGTGGCAAAACCGTTGAAGTGCTGAACACCGATGCCGAGGGTCGTCTTGTTATGGCCGATGTACTTGTACGTGTCGGCGAGGACAAGGCAGACGTCGTACTCGACATCTCTACGTTGACCGGAGCTGCGGTTGTTGCTCTTGGCCATCGCACTGCCGGCGTCATGGGAGACGACGATATTCGTCACGCTGTGACCCAGGCGGCAGGGCGAGCTGGTGAGGAATTCTGGCCCATGCCGATGCCAGAGGAATTGCGCCCAACCTTGGACTCCACTGTGGCCGACATCGCAAATGTCGGGCAACGGGAAGGCAGCATGCTCAGCGCTGCCTGGTTCCTCAAGGAATTCGTACCCGAAGGACTGCCATGGGCTCACTTGGACATTGCTGGCCCTGCTTTTCACGAACAAGCGCCGTATGGCTACACGCACAAGGGTGGCGTTGGTTTCGGCGTGCGCACCATGCTCAATTTTGTCGAAGACGTCATGACAGGCACCGTGTCGTTATAAATCCTGTTCAGGTGAAAGAATAGACACGCGCAATGACGCGCCTTTATTTCTCATCCCTAACTTGGAGATCCCATGCATGACGTCGTGATTCTTGGTGGCGGTAGCGGTGGCTACGCATGTGCACTTCGCGCATCCCAACTCGGCCTTTCAGTTGTCCTCATCGAGCAAGACAAGTTAGGTGGCACCTGCTTACATCGTGGATGTATTCCAACTAAAGCGCTTTTGCATGCAGCTGAAGTTGCTGACGTAGCACGTGAAGGCGAATCAGTTGGCGTGCACAGCACATTCAATGGCATCGACATGACGAAAGTGAACTCATACAAAGACGGTGTTATCGGTCGCTTGTACAAGGGACTTCAAGGACTTGTGAAGAGTCGCGACATCACCTACGTCGAAGGAACTGGTCGACTTGTTGCAGCTAACGCTGTTGAAGTCAATGGTCAACGTTACGAAGGTAAGAACATCGTTCTCGCAACTGGTTCGTATGCCCGTTCTTTGCCCGGTCTAGAAATCACCGGACGCATTATGACAAGCGACGAAGCCTTGGTCATGGACTATGTTCCGGAGTCAGCCATTATTTTGGGTGGCGGTGTCATCGGTGTTGAATTCGCGTCAGTCTGGCGCTCCTTCGGTGTGGACGTCACTGTTATCGAGGGACTTCCACGTTTAGTACCTGCCGAAGACGAAGCGGTATCAAAGGCTATGGAACGTGCATATCGCAAGCGCGGAATCAATTTCTCAACAGGAATTAAGTTCCAGAGCGCGACTCAAGATAACAACGGTGTCTCAATCATATTGGAAGACGGAAAAGAATTCCGCGCCGACGTTCTGCTCGTTGCCATTGGGCGTGGACCTCGCACCTCAAACTTGGGATATGAAGAAGTTGGCGTCGCCATGGATCGCGGCTTCGTCTTAGCTAACGAGCGTCTAGCTACCAATGTTCCCGGCGTGTACGCAGTCGGCGACATCGTGCCTGGTCTGCAACTGGCACACCGCGGCTTCCAACAAGGAATCTTTGTCGCAGAAGAAATCGCTGGCTTGAGCCCACAGTCAATTGATGAAACTGGAATTCCACGCGTGACCTACAGCGAACCTGAAATTGCCAGCATCGGCTACACCGAAACCGCTGCTAAGGAAAAGTTTGGCGACATCGTCTCGTACGAATACAACCTGGGCGGTAACGGCAAGAGTCAAATTCTTGGAACAACTGGATTCATCAAATTGATTCAACAAAAAGATGGTCCTGTTGTTGGCGTACACATGATTGGTGCTCGCGTTGGCGAACTTATTGGCGAAGCGCAACTGATTTACAACTGGGAAGCGACCGCCGACGATGTGGCACCACTCGTCCATGCCCACCCAACCCAAAACGAAGCATTAGGCGAAGCGTTTCTTGCCCTCGCGGGCAAGCCTCTTCATGCTCACGCCTGACGCATTAGCCTAGAACCGAACAACTTAGGAGAAACAGTGGCGACTACCGTATCGATGCCTCAGCTCGGTGAGAGTGTTACCGAAGGCACAGTCACCCGATGGCTCAAGTCCGTTGGCGATTTCGTCAATGCCGACGAAGCGCTACTCGAAATATCTACTGACAAAGTTGATACCGAGATCCCGTCTCCTGTATCTGGTGTGCTGCTTGAAATTATTGCTGGAGAAGACGCCGTAGTGCTTGTAGGCGGCGCCTTAGCAATTATTGGCGACGCAGGTTCTGCTCCGAGTGCGACAGCGACTCCGGCAACTGCTCCCGCCTCTGAGCCTGCGCCAGTTGTTGAGGCACCAGTTGTTGATCCATCTCCACAAACGGATTCAGCACCAGTTTCTTCTGCTGGCGGCACATCTGCTACCTCTGTTGTGCTTCCACAACTTGGAGAAAGTGTCACCGAAGGAACTGTTACCCGTTGGCTTAAGGCTGTCGGAGACAGCGTGACGGCGGATGAAGCTCTGCTCGAAGTATCAACCGACAAAGTCGACACAGAAATCCCATCACCAGTTTCGGGAATCTTGCTCGAAATCACGGTCGCCGAAGACGGCGTAGCGCTAGTCGGCGGCCAGCTCGGAGTTATTGGTGTGAGCGCAGGGTCAACAGCACCAGCAGCAACAATTGCGCCTGCAGCACCCGTTCACGCAACGCCTGCACCGTCAACGCCTTCGGTACCTGCACCTTCTGCACCAGCTACCTCGCTATCGAGTGAGTCGGTTGACAACAGCGATGCATATGCGACTCCACTAGTGAGAAAACTTGCTGCCGAACGCGGCGTAAATCTCGCACACGTTGTCGGCACCGGTGTTGGTGGTCGCATTCGCAAGGAAGACATTTTGGCGACTACGCCAACACAAGCACCAGTAGCTGTCGTGGCGGATCGTCCCGTGGCCTCAACGCCATTCGTTCCACCTGCCAGCACCAGTCCTGCTGCACCAAGTGCTGCGCGTCCACAAAGTGCTCCGGCTTCGGATCTTCGTGGTCGCACTGAACCAATGACACGGTTACGCAAAGTCATTGCAGAACGCATGGTCGAGTCACTTCAGGTGTCTGCACAATTGACCACCGTTGTTGAAGTCGATGTCACTCGGATCTCAGCATTACGCAATCGCTCTAAGTCAGCCTTTGAAACTCGGGAAGGCGTGAAGTTATCCTTCCTTCCATTCTTCGCCAAGGCTGCCTGTGAGGCACTTAAGCAGTTCCCCACAGTTAACGCACAGATTGACCAAGAAGCCGGAACAGTCACTTACTTTGATGCTGAACATCTCGGCATTGCCGTTGATACTGAGCGCGGGCTTCTGGTTCCAGTTATCCGTGATGCTGGTGATCTCAATATTGGTGGGCTTGCCCGAAAGATTTCTGATCTTGCAGAACGCACTCGCACCAATAAGTTGTCACCTGACGAGCTCAGCGGCGGAACATTCACGTTAACTAACACTGGCTCACGTGGCGCCCTGTTTGACACGCCGATTATCAACCAGCCTCAGGTTGCCATTTTGGGCACCGGCGCGGTTGTAAAACGACCAGTTGTCACAAAAGATGACTCAGGTCAGGACGTTATTGCAATCCGCCAAATGGTGTACCTCGCATTAACTTACGATCATCGCTTGGTCGATGGTGCTGACGCTGCACGATTCTTGTCTGCAATCAAGGCACGCCTTGAAGAAGGCAGTTTCGAAGCCGATTTAGGACTTTAGTCACGCTCAATAAGTCGCATTTACTAGTGAATAGGTGCATGGTTGAGTTATGCGTATTGCGATAGCTGGCTCGTCAGGACTCATTGGAACTGAACTCGTAAAAACCCTACGAGCAGATGGACATGATGTCCTTCGTCTAGTGCGCCGTCCCGCTCAAGCCGAGTCTGAAGTGTCTTGGAATCCGACGACAGGTGATGTCAGCCTTGCTCGTCTTGCAGGAGTGGAAGCGTTCATTAACCTTGCAGGTGTCGGAGTTGGCGACAAACGATGGAGCCGTCGCTACAAGAAGGAAATCTTTTCATCACGCGTTGATTCCACTCGCACAATTGCTCAAGCCGCTGCAACTGTTGGCGCTAAAACACTAATCAATGCGTCAGCAATTGGTTGGTATGGCGACACAGATTCACGCACAGTGGACGAAACCGCTCCAGCTGGTTCGGGGTTTTTGTGCGACGTTGTTGTCGCGTGGGAAAACGCTGCTGAAGTTGCCCGCTTAGCTGGGATTCGCGTTGTGCATGCACGCACCGGCTTAGTTGTCAGTTCGCATGGCGGAGCCTGGGCGAAAATATCACCACTGTTCAAACTTGGACTTGGTGGTCGTTTGGGTAATGGCAAGCAGTACTGGTCATTTATATCCATGCGCGACGAAATTGCCGCGCTTAGCTTTCTACTGACAAGCGCGACCATATCGGGGCCAGTTAACTTAACTGCGCCACAACCTGCTACGAATGCCGAGATTACAAAAGCCATGAGTGCTGTGTTTAAGCGCCCCGCAATATTTCACGTGCCTGCTGTAGCACTCAAAATTGTTCTAGGTGAGTTTTCGCAAGAAGTACTTGGCAGTACGCGTGTCCTTCCGACCGTGCTCCAAAAAAATGGTTTCGTGTTTTCTGATCCGGATGCATTGAGCGCGATGAAAACACTCATTGCCACATGACCTCGTCCGCACAACAATTGTCATCACACGATTCGTCATCACACGATTCGTCATCAGTACCTAGTTCTTGTGACGTCGTTGTTATTGGCGCCGGTCTTGCTGGACTCGCAACTGCGCGACACTTAGCAATTTCTGGACTCGACGTGCACGTTATTGAGGCAAGTGACGACATCGGTGGACGAGTACGTACGGACTCTGTGGATGGTCTCTTGCTTGATCGCGGCTTCCAGCTTTACAACCCTTCGTATGAAGAAGGTGCACGTATCCTGGATTTGAATTTACTCAACGTACGCAGTTTTACTGCGGGTGTAGAAGTTCGGATAAACGGACGCTCGCATCGCCTTGCGGATCCACGTCATGAACCAACGTGGGCGGTGGACAGTCTTCTTGCACCTGTAGGTTCATGGACTTCGAAGCTTAAGTTTTCCAGGTACGCGGCAAAGTTAGCACTGCGCAATCCCCCGCCCGATTCAGTCGACCAGCGAACGGGCGCATTCTTAGAGCGAACCTTTGGTAAAGAGTTAACCTCAACTGTTTTGCGACCGTTTTTAGCGGGAGTATTTCTAGACGAAAACCTTGATACATCTAAGCGATTTTTTGATGTGGTGCTTCGTTCCTTTGTTAAAGGTCGACCGGGATTACCTGAAGGCGGCATGCAGCAAATTCCGCGCCAACTCGCGGCACAACTGCCTGCGGGGAGCATCCACACAAACACCCGCGTCGTGAGTCTGAAGTCTGGACAGGTAGTTACTGACAATGGGATTGTGACGTGTCGGGCAATCGTGGTAGCAACGGATGCACAAGTTGCACATACTTTGATTCCAGCTGTTGTGGCCCCAGAATCACGCGCCGTGACAACGTGGTATCACCTAGCCGACTGTGACGGAAGCGAACTCACCCAAGGCAAGAGCACGATTGTTGTTGACGGGCAAAGATTTTCACATGGCTCAATTGATTCTTCGCGTCCCCTTATTAACACAGCGGTACTCACGCATGCAGCACCTGAATACGCATCGGATAACCGTGTGCTCGTGTCATCCTCGGCCGTCGGTATTCATGACTCTGTGTATTCCGAAACGCTCGTGAGAAAGCACCTAGAAGCTCTGTACGGAGTGTCGACAGCTGGTTGGACGCATGTGACTACGTATCCCATTGCTGACGCACTGCCCGCTATGTCGGCCCCGCATGCGATCACGACGCCCGCTCACTTAGGCGATGGCGTGTATGTTGCTGGAGATTACCGCGCCGTCTCATCAATTAACGGTGCGTTCACGAGTGCACGTCGGGCTGCCGAGGCACTCTTGTCAGACCTGCGTTAAATCTTTCCTGGCTCGAGAACAGTTTCTACGGACTCGCCGGCGACGTTTTCAACTCGGTAGGCACGTGCAGAAATTCCAGGAGTATCCACTACGACTTCAACGGCTTGGGTTCCTTCGTACACGATTCCGCAATGATCATCAGTTGCATAGGACAATGGCAAAGTTTCAGTACTAACGAGCGATCCGAGTAATGGTCGACGTTGGGCTTCACTGTCATAGTGCACGCCGTTGCCAAATGGCAACAAAGCCAAGCCATTTGTGATGGTTTCAAGTTTCGGTCCGAACGAATCAGTTGGACCGCCCACATGCCAACAAATCGAGCCAGCGCTTACTCCGCCCAGAACGGTTCCGGATTCCCACGCATCACGAAGCGCTTCGTCAACCTTATGTAAGCGCCACACAGCCAGCAGGTTTGCAACTGATCCTCCGCCAACCCACACCAAGTCCGCTTTGCCAATCGCTTCGTCAACAGGAGATGTTGGTTGCGAAAACAAGGCAAGGTGGTCAGAGACAACACCGAGATCCGCCATTGCTTGATGACTTCTCGCGATGTAACTCATGTCATCGCCGCTTGCCGTCATGATGAAAAGCACCCGTGGTTGAGTTTTTCCAGTCAGCTCAAGAGCGCGCAGAAATATTCCACCTGGCTTCATCACTCCCCAGCGGTCGGTTTGATTAAACCCACCGCTGGAGGCAACGATGTAACGATGTGTCATACCGCAGCATGTTCCTGTTCTTGCGCATTCTCAGCCACATCACTCTTGCTGAGTTCGCTTGGCCACCAAATCTTCTTGCCCATTTCATAGGACAACGCAGGAACCAGTAGTGAACGCACAACGATTGTGTCCAACAGCACTCCGAACGCAACTGCGAAACCGAGCTCTGCAAGGAATACCAATGGAAGTGTTCCCAAGACTGCGAACGTTGCTGCGAGAACCACGCCAGCAGATGTGATCACGCCTCCAGTAACTGTCACGCCCTTGATGATGCCTGGACGTGTACCAATCTTCTTTGCCTCTTCACGAACGCGAGTCATCAAGAAAATGTTGTAGTCAATACCGAGGGCGACCAAGAACACGAACGCGTACAGCGGGAACGAACCATCAGTTGCGCGGAATCCAAATAGATACTTGAACACAAGATGACACACGCCGAGAGTCGCACCAAAAGACAACACCGTAGTGATGACCAGCAGAATCGGAGCCACAATGCTGCGAAGCAAGAGCGCCAAAATCAATCCAATGACAAGTAGCGCAATCGGAATGATCTTGTTGCGATCACTGCGGTTTGCCTTTTGCAGGTCGAACTGCGTTGGTGTCGAGCCGCCTACCAGCGCAGTCGGACTCGCAGCGTGTACTGCATCGCGAAGCGCTGGAACATACGCTTGCGCAGCAAGTGAATCAGCCGGCTTGTCGAGAGTCACTTCAAGTTGAACTTTCCCATCGACAACTTTCACTGGTGGAACTGGTCCACCAGGCATTGCTGGTGCTACCAAAGTAGGTGTCACATTGGAAACTCCAGCGGCGCCCTTGAGCGCATCCGTTACCTTGGATTGGTCGGCTTGGTCAACAATGACAAGCGTTGGGTCACCTTGACCTGCTGGGAAATGCTCCGACAACTTGGCAAGACCCGTAACCGAATCTGGATGGCCAGTGAACGACTCGGTTTGTGAAATTCCGCGGGTGTTGAGTTGGAAAGCAAAACCTAGGCAAATCAGCAAGAACGCACCAGTTGTTACCCAGGTACGACGCGGATGTCGCCCTGTGGCTCCGGCTACTTTCGACCAAATACCCGAAAGTTTTTCATCTACGTCATCATGACGCGGACGCTTTGGCCAGAAAATCCAACGACCAAGTACGACAAGTAAAGCGGGAAGCATTGTCAGCATTACGAGTTGAGCGGCCAAGATTCCAATGCCTGCTACTGGACCTAATGAACGAACATTCTTGAGATCCGAAAATGACAACACGAGCAGACCAGCAATAACGGTCAATCCCGATGCAACGATTGGTTCAACCACACCACGCCAAGCAACCTTCATTGCATCAACGCGACTATCGAAGTGATGCAATTCCTCTCGGTAACGTGCAATAAGTAGCAAGGCGTAATCCGTTGCCGCACCAATCACAAGTACCGACAGGATGCCCTGCGACTGACCATCAAGATCAATGACACCATTCTTCGCGAGTACATAAACAATTCCACCGGCTGTTCCCAATGCAGTCACAGCGCAAAAGAGCGGAATAAACCACAGCACTGGTGATCGATAGACGAAAATCAATATGATTCCGACGACACCAAACGTAATAAGCAAGAGCTTTGAATCAATTGTGCTGAAGCTGTCGAATAGGTCAGCCAAAATGCCGCCAATTCCTGTAACGTGTGTTTCGCTAAATCCAGGCACAAGTGCAGCTTGTGCACGCAATACTTTGACCAGTTCAGGTAGCGCGGGCTTGTTATTAGCAAGTGGAGATTGCATCGCTGTGTTGTCGAGCGCAACTGACATCAACACTGCTTTTCCATCTTGGGACGGAATGGGAATTAACTGCGCACCTTGAGCAAGATAAGCACCAAACTTTTTACCTGATTCGGGCACTTCTGCATTGGGAAGTTGTGTAGCAAAATTTTGCACAGCTGCGATGCTCGCAGGCGTCACATCGCCACTGAAAAGCACAAGCGCCGGAAGAATAGTGGTGTCTTGTGACGAGAACTTGCTAGATATTTGGTATGCCTTAGTTGATTCGGCAGAACCTGGCAGGAATCCGGTTGTGTCATTCTTCTGAACACTCGAGAGCTTGCCGAACAACGGTCCCGTTGCTCCACTTACACCGAACCACCCAATGATGAGTGCGATTGCAATCCAAATGAATTTGCGTCCGGAAGCAGGTTTTTTGTCGTTCAAAGACATGAGATGCCACATTTCATCTATAGGAACAGGTCGTGCCTAATCTACCGTGAGCCTAGGTATTTCTCCTGCCGAGGGACGATGGCTGCCCACGTGACAAATCCGCCCACGATTGCAGGGGTAGTCTGGATTACGTGGATTTCCAGGTCGAAACACTCGGTATTGGGACCCAACTCGTCGATTACGCCTGGGCTTGGGACTACCAACGCACATTGCATTCAGGTGTCGTCTCGGGAACAACCCTTGACACCGTTGTTTTACTTGAACATTCACCCGTTTACACCGCGGGACGACGAACTGAATCCTTTGAGCGGCCCTTTGATGGCACCCCAGTTATTGACGTTGATCGAGGCGGCAAAATTACCTGGCACGGTCCTGGCCAACTCGTGGGTTACCCGATTATGCGCCTGCCCAGCGTGCTGGATGTTGTTGCCCATGTGCGTCGCTTAGAAGACGTCATCATCGGGGTATGTGCGGATTTCGACCTCCCAACCGGACGCATTAAGGGTCGTAGCGGAGTCTGGGTGAACAGCGAACCCCAAGATCGCAAAATTGCCGCTATTGGTGTGCGGGTTGCACAAGGCGTCACAATGCACGGATTCGCGATTAATTGCAACAACGAACAATCCTGGTTTGACCGCATTGTGCCGTGCGGAATTAGCGATGCAGGTGTCACCTCAATCTCGCAAGAGTTAAGGCGACTCGTGCAGGTATCCGACATCGTCGAGAGCGTCACAAGAAATCTGCACAGAGTGTTTGATTCCCTAGAGGTCCCAAGTAAGCCGTCGAGTCTCATCGAAGCAACTCCTGCATAGACTTATGGACGTGACTTCATCCGCGACGCCTGAACCCGAAGGCCGAAAACTCCTTCGCATTGAAGCACGCAACTCTCAAACGCCAATCGAACGCAAACCAGAGTGGATTAAAACCCGATTGAACACGGGGCCGCAATACACAGAAATCATGAATCTTGTGAAAGGCGAAGGCCTTCACACGGTTTGCCAAGAAGCTGGCTGCCCTAACATTTTTGAATGCTGGGAAGACCGTGAAGCAACATTTCTTATTGGTGGCGATCAGTGCACACGTCGTTGCGATTTCTGCCAAATAGATACCGGCAAACCACAGCCACTTGATCGCGATGAGCCTCGACGCGTTGCTGAATCTGTTGCCAAGATGCAACTAAAGTACGCGACTGTCACTGGCGTTGCACGCGATGATCTTGAAGATGGCGGAGCCTGGCTATATGCCGAAACAATTCGTCGCATTCACGAAGCCGTTCCCGGTTGCCAAGTAGAAATGCTTGCCCCCGATTTCAATGCCGAGCCACATCTTTTGGCCGAAGTTTTCGAGTCACGCCCTGAGGTATTTGCTCACAACATCGAAACTGTCCCACGGATTTTCAAGCGCATCCGTCCTGCGTTTCGCTACGAACGTTCCATGGATGTCATTACTGCTGCGCGTGACTTTGGTCTAGTTACAAAAAGCAACCTGATTTTGGGCATGGGAGAAGAAATCTCCGAAGTAGAGCAAGCCCTCCATGATCTGCATAATGCAGGCTGCGACCTTGTCACTATTACTCAATACCTTCGCCCGTCCCTACGTCATCATCCTGTTGAACGTTGGGTTAAGCCAGAGGAATTTGTTGCCCTAGCGGACTACGCCACCTCCATTGGATTTGTAGGTGTCATGAGCGGACCGCTCGTACGTTCCTCATATCGTGCTGGCCGGCTTTATCAGCAAGCCATTGCAGCCCGTGGGCAGCAAGCCGTCTAAAGTAAGAGTCATGTCATCACGCAACGCATCGGCACCTGAAAAACAAAAGTGGTACGTCCAAGTCCGCGAGACGTATACCTTCGCAAAAGAGCACATCAGTCTGCTCGGACTAAAACTTGCAGGTCTATTCTTCGCAACACTTGCGGCCATGACACTAATAGGTCGACTACTGGGTTACCAATGGGTGTTTCTCATTTTGGGCCTACCGACAGCTTTCTTAGTGACGACATACATCTTTGGTCGCTGGGCAAGTGCTGCTGCCTATGGATCTATCGAAGGTCAACTTGGTGCCGCAGCATCTGTTATCCAAGCCATGCGCGGCGCATGGTTTTCGACACCTGGTGTTGGCGTAGATAAAAATCAAAATCTTGTTCACCGCGTAGTCGGTAAGCCTGGAATTATTTTGGTTGCCGAAGGCTCGCGCCCTGGAACGCTACTCGCCGAACAGCGCAAGGCACACGCGCGTTTTGTACAAGGCGCACCAATCCATGAAATTTTTGTTGGCGAAGGCGGAGTTCCGCTCACCAAACTTCAAAAGCACATCAAGAAGCTTCCCAAGGCACTTCGTCCTGCCGAAGTCACAGAATTGCGACGTCGACTAGAAGCTTTACCAAAGACAGCCCTTCCAATACCTAAAGGACCGATGCCTCAGGGTAGAAAGATTCCGAGACGCTAATGCAGGATCTTCTGAATCAGATAACACCGCTGCACATAGTCGGAATCGTCCTTGTCGTTTTATTTATCGTGAAAAAGTTAGTCAAGTGGGCCATCATTCTTGGCGCACTTTTCATAGTCGTGTTGCCATACCTTAATAACAACGGCTACTTTGACACGATCAAGAGTCAGCTTGGTCTCTAGCACGATATCTGCCTGCTAGCGCATTCGCACGACAACACACTCTGCTGCCTTGTCGTGTAGCCCGCGACCATCTCTGTCATACACAATTGCTGGGATAACCCAACTCAAAAGCCACGTACGAAGCAGCACGAACCCGACGCCTACTCGTTGGCCATTGAGTTTTATCAGACCAATTCCCATGATGCGTTGGCCAAACGATGCCCCCATCAATGACGTGAAGACGAAAACTTCTACCAAGAAAATAATCAGAATCAATAAAGACTTTGTTGAGTATGCAATTCCAGGATTGATTAACCCAGCTATCGCCATGCACGCAAACCAGTCGATGAATAGTGCAATGATTCTGCGTCCCATCGGAGCAACACTGCCGACTCCAACTTCAGGCAAACCAAGTCGCTGACCGGGGTAACCCAAGTCAAACCCCTGCTGCTCAAGAGCTGATTTCGGCCCTGAGAGCCATGACGAAACATCTTTGCGGTCCACGAGGTAGAGGCTAGTACGCAATTACTGACCGCGCGTAACACAGCCGAAACACTTGGGATACGGTCACGAAATCGCACCGTCCTATAGTCATGATTATTGGTCACCGCTGGTGTTGATCAATAATCCCAAAGGCGACTTCCCCGTCGAAATATTCGAGGCGACTACACAACTATTGGAGGCACAATGTCCAACCTTGGACTAAAAACCCCTGCTGATGTACTCAAGTACATCAAGGACAACAACATCCGATTCGTTGATGTGCGATTCTGCGACCTTCCCGGCGTGATGCAGCACTTCAACATTCCTGTTGAATCAGTTGACGAAGATTTGTTCGCAAACGGACAAATGTTTGACGGTTCATCAATTCGTGGATTCCAACAAATTCACGAATCAGATATGAAATTGATTCCCGATGTCACGACCGCATTTGTCGATCCTTTCCGTGCGGAAAAGACCTTGGTTATGAACTTCTCAGTTCGCGATCCATTCACAGACGAGCCTTACAGCCGTGATCCTCGCAACGTTGCCGCAAAGGCAGAGGCTTACCTGCAATCAACTGGTATTGCTGATACAGCTTTCTTTGCTCCAGAAGCAGAGTTCTTCGTATTTGATTCCGTGCGATTCAAGACCTCGCAGAATGAATCATTCCATCACGTTGACTCGATTGAAGCAGCGTGGAACACCGGCGTTGAGTTCAACGCAGATGGTTCCGACAATCGCGGCTACAAGACCCGCTACAAGGGCGGCTACTTCCCTGTGTCCCCAACCGATCAACTTGCTGATTTGCGCGACCAAATGGTGATCAAGCTTGCCGAAGTTGGATTGCTTGTCGAGCGTTCGCACCACGAAGTCGGTACTGCCGGTCAAATGGAAATCAACTACCGCTTCAACACGCTGCTCAAGGCCGCCGATGAAGTCATGTTGTTTAAGTACGTCATCAAAAACACTGCATGGGCTGGCGGCAAGACTGCAACGTTCATGCCAAAGCCACTCTTCGGAGATAACGGTTCAGGTATGCACGTACACCAGTCGTTGTGGACCGATGGCGTGCCATTGTTCTACGACGAGCGCGGATACGGCGGTCTTTCGGATCTTGCTCGTTGGTACATCGGTGGCATCCTGAAGCATGCACCATCGCTTCTTGCATTCACCAACCCAACAGTGAACTCGTACCACCGTTTAGTTCCAGGCTACGAAGCACCAGTGAACTTGGTATACAGCCAGCGCAATCGTTCAGCATGTCTACGTATCCCCATCACCGGCAGCAACCCTAAGGCAAAGCGCATTGAGTTCCGTTGTCCAGATCCTTCAAGCAACCCATACTTGGCATTTGCTGCCATGTTGATGGCTGGCCTGGACGGAATCAAGAACAAAATCGAACCACATGCACCAGTCGATAAGGACCTGTACGAGTTGCCACCAGACGAAGCTGCGGACATCCCGCAGGTTCCAGCATCACTTCCTGCTGTGCTCGATGCTTTAGAAGCTGACCATGATTACCTTCTCGAAGGTGGAGTGTTCACCAAGGATCTCATCGAAACCTGGATTGCTTACAAGCGCGAAGCTGAAGTGGACTATGTGCGTTTGCGTCCACACCCAGCCGAGTTTGAGTTGTACTACGACATCTAAGTCGAAGTCGCCTATCTGCACGGTCTCGGTTTCTGCCTGAAACCGACCGCTTGCACCTTGGCTCCTGGTCGCCTCGGCGCCGTGTGCAAGACCTGTTGCCCCTGTCAGACTTCCTGGCAGGGGCTTCGTGGTTGTATCCGACCAATAGGCTCGTATTAACACACAAAGGAGACACTCATGATCGTGCGTTATTCCGAAGACCTCGTTGGTGGTCCAAACCATTCAGAGTTTGCAACAGGTACCAGCCTGCGCATGCTCACTCGTATTGATGGCGTCGGATTCTCACTACACGACACCCATCTCAAAGCGGGCTCGACGCTGACTCTGGAATACAAGAACCACATCGAGGCTAACTACATTCTCGAGGGCGAAGGCGAACTTGAGAATCTCGAAACCGGCGAAGTTTTCGAAGTACGACCTGGCATGTCATACACGCTTGATCATCATGACCGTCATCAAATGCGAACAAAGACCGACGTGCGCATTATTTGCGTGTTCACTCCCGCACTTGTGGGAACTGAAAAGCATGACGCCGATGGTTCATACCCTTTGCTTTAGCGACTAACAGGAATACTGGGTTTATGACATCTTCTCGTTCCAGCGCTGCACCAACTTCGTCCATTCCGGGAATGTGGGAAAGCCAAATTTCTGCAGAAATGTTGGCAAAAGCTGGCGTGCGCTTTGCTTTCACACAGCCGTTCAACGGTGATGTTTTTTGGGATGAAGAACGTCCCAATGAAGGTGGTCGCAATGTTGTCGTGAGTGAGCAACATGGCGACATACTTCGCGCCCCTTGGAGTGCGAAAACACGCGTTCATGAAATGGGTGGCTTGAGTTGGTTAGTCACTTTGTGGAATGGCGCAAGCGGTCTTCTCTTTTGCGAAGCCTCTGATCAACGGCTGTATTGGCAAGTCGACGGTGGAGAGCCAGTAGCCATTACTCCCGAGTCTTCGACCGATGTGTCCTGGCGCTACTGCGACATGCTTATTCGTGGTGATGAAATCTGGTGCATTCGCGAAGCAAGCGGTCACGATGCAACCACTCGATCCTTGATTGCAATTTCGCCCGACGGTGACATTCGCGAATTGGATTCGCAATCTCATTTCTATGCTCATCTAACGCTGTCTCCCGATGACAACATGCTTGCCTGGATTGCATGGGAACATCCGCAAATGCCATGGGATGGCACTGAACTTTTTATTGCAGACATCAATCACTCGGGTCAGCTCGAGAACAAGAAAGTTCTAGCTGGTTCAAAAACTGAAGCCGTCAATAGTCCCACGTGGGTTGCACCTCACGAATTGTGTTACCTCAGCGATGCCTCCGGCTGGTGGAACGTGTGGTCAACAAACACAGACGGCGAGTCAGGAATCGTCTCACAAGATAATTCCGAGTGGGCGTTACCAATGTGGTTCGTTGGATGGCGCTACTTGAGCTACGTGGGCAACAACACTGTCATCGGGACCCGCGGCCCATTAGCGCAACGTGAAATTGTCGCACTCGATGTCACGACAGGTACTTGGACATCCTTGGCCAGCGAACTGAATGCGTTCTTTACTTTTTCGACAACTCGACACAATGTGTATGCCGTTGGTGGAGGTGTCTCACACATGCCTTCGGTGGTTTCATTCACCATTTCCCAACACAAACAAGATCGAGTGATACAAGAAATCCCGTTACCCGTGTCTTCAGATTTCTTCAGCACACCATACGAAGCCACATTTCCCAGCGTGGATGGTCGCATCGTGCACGCGATCATGTTCCCACCAGCAAATCCTCACTATGCAACGCCTGGGCTCACTCCTGTCATCATTACTGCCCACGGTGGACCAACTGGTCACGAAGATGCCGTTGCAAACATAAAGTACGCCTATTTCACATCGCGTGGCTTTACCGTGATTGCCGTTAACTACGGTGGTTCAACGGGATACGGGCGTGCTTATCGCAATGCACTGCGCGGGCTATGGGGAGTAGTAGATACCGAAGACATCATTGCGGTTGCCCAAGGTGTGATTAATCAAGGAATCGCCGAGCCTGAACAAGTCTTTATTCGTGGCGGAAGTGCAGGTGGCTTCGCAGTACTCAACGCATTAGTGCACAGTGACATTTTTGCTGGCGGCGCAGATTACTACGGAGTTGCCGATCTCATTCCGTTGGCACAGGACACACACGATTTCGAAAGCCGCTACCTAGATTCGTTAGTTGGGCCATATCCGGAATCAGCGGATTTATACATTGAGCGTTCACCACTTACTCACACTCACAAACTAAATGTGCCTGTTATTTTCTTCCAGGGCCTAGACGATCCGATTGTGCCACCTTCGCAGTCGCAAGCCTTCCGCGATGTGTGCATCGAAAAAGGATTGCGACATAAGTACTTCGAATTTGAAGGCGAATCACATGGCTTCGGGAGAGCAGACACCATTATTTTGTGTGCCCAAGAAGAGTTGCAGTTCTACCGCGAGCTCATCACCGAACCGCACGACTTGCCGTAATCACGCAAGCTTTCAATTCACGCTTCATAGCAGCAGTCAACGGCTGGGCAGGCAATAAGTACGTGCAGTACAAATTTCATGCAGTACGAATTACGTGCAGTACGAATTACGTGAAGTACGAATTACGTGCAGATGGAATACGGGCCGTGCGAATTAATACCGTGGTGCAAGAGATTTCGGTAACGCCGCAATGTCTGCTAAATCCTGTTCGGTCAGAATGACATTTACTGCGGCAACGTTTTGCTCAAGCCATTTACGACGCTTTGTTCCAGGGATCGGAACGATGTGGTCGCCTTGGCTCAAAACCCACGCTAAAGCGATATGTGATGGCTCAACTCCGTGACGTGTAGCGATTTGTGCAATTCCGTCCACAATCGCCTGATTGGATGCAATTGCCTCGGCAGTGAATCTCGGATTATTACTTCTGAAATCACCTTCGGTGACGCTGCTCGCGCTCACGGTACCCGTTAAGAATCCCCGACCAAGTGGCGCGTATGGCATAAAGCCAATTCCGTTATCTCTGGTGTAGTCCAAGACTCCGTTATCCACATTGTCGCTTGTCCAAATCGAAAACTCACTTTGCACACTTGTCACTGGGTGAATCGCATGTGCTCGGGAAATTTCATCAACTGACGCTTCGGATAATCCCAAGTAACGAACTTTGCCTTGTTCGACCAGACTCGCCATTGCTGTCCAGGTTTCTTCAATCGGTACTTGCGGATCAACACGGTGTAATTGATACAAGTCCACATAATCGGTACCAAGCCGACTCAGCGATGCATCAATTGCGGAACGCACATATTCAGGCTGGCCGTTTCGTCCATATTGCGTAGGACTAATTGGAGTCAGCCCAACTTTGGTTGCAATTAAAACTTGATCGCGAAACCCCTCTTTGACTAAGTACTCACCAAGGGTTTCTTCGTTTGTGTACGGGCCATAAACATCGGCAGTGTCAAACAGTGTGACACCTAACTCCACTGCACGATGAAGTGTTGCGCGACTTTCCGCAGCATCGGCGTCAGCTACGTTGTAGCCCCAAGACATTGGCATGCAACCAAGTCCAATTGCACTAGTTGTTAACTGACCGAGGCGCCGCGTATTCATCATGAAATGAGCCTATTGGCGTACAGTGGAAACCACGAGATGGGAGTACACGATGAGTGACATCACAATGTATGGCGCCCAATGGTGCGGAGATTGCCGACGTTCCAAACGGCTATTGGACGAATTGAATGTCGACTATACGTATGTCGACTTGGAAGAACATCCAGATGAAACGCAAACTGTTGTGCGCATAAACGGCGGCGCTCAATCTATTCCGGTAATTGTGTTCCCAGATGGTTCTCACCTGACTGAACCAAGCGATCCAGATTTACGGGACAAACTTTCTGCTCTTGGTGTGCTCTAACGAGGTTCGCTACGACTAGAAAATAAGGTCGTAGCGTCTAAAAACTTCGTCCTGTTTCCAGCCACGACCTTCATACAGCGATTGCGCTGGAGTGTTGTCATGTGCAGTGCGCAAGAAAACTCTCGTTGCTCCTGCGGATTTCGCTTGTGACTCCGCAGTGTCCATCAATGCATTTGCAATTCCTTGCCCGCGTGCCGTATCAACAACGAACAAATCATTCAGAAGCCAAATCTCACTGAGAGACACAGTCGAGAAAGTTGGATACAACAAGGTAAATCCCACAGCCGCACCATCTACTCGGGCAATAAATGCAATTGCTTCACCTTGCGAAATTCTTTGCTCGAGAAATTCAAGCGTGCGTTCGCTTTGCGGTTGTTTATAGAAAGCCCGATATCCTTCGACTAGCGGCAAAAGATCCGCAATGTCACTAGTAGTCACCTGAGAGATTTGTGTCATGCCGGTAAGCGTAACTTATAGTCTGAATACACCATGAGAGCTTACCTAGACCTGCTTGCAATCCCCGGAGTCAAGCGACTCATCTTGAGTGCCTCTCCCGGTCGCCTCGCCTATTCCATGATTAACCTGGCTACGTTTTTCTTCGTACAACACACAACAGGTTCAATCACGGTCGCAGGTTTAGCAACGGGTGCCGAGACAGTGGCCTCAAGTCTTACTGCAGGAATCCGCGGACAAGCAATCGATAAGTACGGTCAAACTCGACCCTTGAGTATTTTTGTACCTGGTTGGGTTACTTTATTGATCATCTTGTCGATGCAGCACACAACGGCAGGAATCCTCATTGTGTCTGCGCTAGTTGGGCTGTCGTCGCCTCCAATTAATTTGTCAGCTCGCCCACTGTGGCGTGCCGCAGTAGGTGCAGAAAACCTACGGACTGCGTATGCCATTGACACAACAATTATGAATACAACAACGGTCGTTGGCCCAGTAGTCGCCACGGCAATTGCGTTAAATCTCGGAGCACCAACGGCGTTATGGGTCACCGCATCACTAATGTGCATCGGCGGAATCGCAATGATCACAATGCCGCTATCGCGAAAGTGGCTTCCAGAGCCGACAACGTCACAAGTGCGAGACCTGCTTCGTAATCGTCCGTTCCAGCTACTAGCAATTGAGGGAATGATTTTCGGAATTGGTTGGGGCGTTCTTGAAATTGCGATTCCCGCGACCGCAACCTTAAATCACACTCCACATTTGGCTGCGCCTATGCTGGCGACGCTTTCCGCTGCAAGCATTGTTGGTGGACTACTTATTGGTGGTCGCAAATCTGACATCACACCACTGCGCGGATTCAAAGTCGCAAGTGCATTCGTGGCCGTTACATCCTTGCCGCTGGCATTTACTCACCCGGGACTAACTATGGGTATTTGTCTAGGAACTGTTGGCCTGTCAATTGGTTTTGCAATGGTCTACCACTGGGAAGTTGTCGAAGCAGTTCGACCCGCAGGATCTGCAACAAGCGCTCAAGCGTGGTTATGGACAATGGAAGGTTCGATGCTTGCTGCCGGCGCCGCGATTGGCGGCTACGTTGTGGAACACATCAGCCCTACCGCTGCGCTAGCAGGTGTGACATTGAGTTTGCTCGCATCATCTGGATTCATTTGGTTTTTCGCAGCACCTCGACTCACTGGCGCTGACAAACAACTTTCAGACATTCAAAAAGTTGACGCGCTTGCGGACTTGGAATCAGACATTCCCAAATCTATGTAACACGGTTGAATTGTGTTAATTCATCCTCACTTCTCAACTCAAGCGCAATACTTAACTCAAGAGAAATTCTCAACTCATCATCAATTCATAACTCAAGAGAAATCCTTGACAGAAACATTACAAACCTAGAAAATCAATGCAAAAGTTTCACGATGTGGAAAAAATAGCGAAATATCTTTATTCACATCGTTAGGTACAACACACAAAAGCGATTTAAATTCATCTCGTTCAACACATTTAAATTTTTTTACTATTGTTTGTCGTGCCGTTACTGCACACGATGTGAAACCATGTTATTTTGAATGCAGTAATACATACAGCTCTACATACAAAAGCATTTCCATTTCGTCATACTCGAGGAGACGTAATCACCATGGCAGCTACCAAAGCACGCACTAAGAATGCGACCGGTCTCGAATGGCTTCGTGGTCGCATGGACAAGTTGGGCTACCGCTCACTTGAAGAAGTTGCCACGCAGATCGGAATCAACCGCGGAAATCTATACCGTTACTTTTCGCTAGAGACACGACCAAGCGTCGCGTTACTGCCAGATCTCTGCAGTGCGTTGAAGGCATCTCCAGCAGAAGTTCTTAAGGCTCTCGAAATCCTAGGGCCGAACGATCGCCTGTGACCCATATGTGACACATGGGTCAACCATGGTCACCATTTCTTGACCATTCGCATTGCGAATATAAACTCGCGAGTGGGCTAAGTCATCAGAGTAAAGATTTGATACAGCCCACTCAACAGCTTGATGTAAATCTGTTCTACATGTCGCTAAAGCATCTAATACGTCTTGATCCGCCGCCACGTTAAGTCGAACTATGGGACCTGGGAGTCGCTCAACATACGGAGCTACGAGGTCATCGCGCAAGGCTATTTCGATCACGGGGGCCACTTCTATCTAGCAACAAAGTTGTTGCTTATTAACATCTTAGTCCACGGTGTGACTAGATGTTGTTATTGAACACCAGACCTCTGACATCTTGCCCACTTAAATCACACGGCTGTAGTTTTGCCTCTTGCTAGGGTGTTGATGTGAGCCAACATCATCCAGTTCGTGCCCAGATTCGTTCTAGCGGTTACTTCAGCCGGATTGGACCAGGGATCGTCACAGGGGCTGCCGATGATGATCCGTCAGGAATCGGGACCTACTCCCAAACCGGCGCCGCTACGGGTTACAAGACCCTGTGGGCAGCCCCATTCTTACTCCCCTTCGCGTTCGCCATTCAAGAAACCTGCGCTCGAATTGCTCTCGTGACTGGCGAAGGCCTTGCTCGCGTGATTAAACGACGCATGCCTCAGTGGGTGCTCTATGTGACTGTGTTCCTGGTAGCGCTTGCCAATACTGTGAACATCGCAGCAGATCTGAGCTCAATGGCCGCTGTCGTGCGAATGTTTGTTTCCATCCCGCAACTTCCCACCGTTCTTGTCATAGCTGTCGTGGTGGCCATTGCAGAAATCGTAATTCCCTATCATCAATACGCCCGAGTGTTGAGATGGCTTTGCCTATCGCTGCTGAGCTACATCGCAGTATTGGCAATCGCAAAAGTCAATTGGCACGAAGTTGCTTCAGGACTCTCACACATCAATGTGTCGTTCCTTCACCCTTCCCGAACTGCATTAGCAACACTCATTGCATTAGCGGGTACGACGATTTCGCCGTATTTGTTCTTTTGGCAAGCCGCAGAAGAAGTTGAAGAAGGTGGACTTGCGCCCGATATTTCTGCGTCACACATTCATGCGATGCGTGGAGATGTCTTCGCCGGAATGCTGTCTGGCGTGTTTGTCATGTTCGCCATCATGACGACAACAGCAGCAACGTTGCACAATGAAGGAATCTTAGATATCACATCTCCCGAACAAGCAGCTGCGGCGCTCAAACCAATTGCTGGAAATTTTGCAGGCGCTCTGTTTGCACTTGGAATTCTGGGCACAGGCTTGTTAGCAGTTCCCGTGCTTGCGGGCTCAACGGCATATGCGGTCAGCGAAGCCATGGGATGGAAAGAAAGCCTCGAACGTCGTCCAAGCCAAGCCAAGCAGTTCTACGCCGTCATTGCCGCCTCGATGATTATCGCAATCGCTTTGAATTTTCTTGGAATCAATCCCATGCGTTCTCTGATTGTTGCAGCACTTCTTAATGGATTGTCTGCACCACTTTTGATGGCGATTATTTGGTGGCTAGCGCGCGACAAGAGACTTCTTGGCCAGTGGGTTTCCCCATGGTGGTCAACAATTCTTGTTGGACTCGGAGCGCTCTTGATGGCAGCGCTTCCGATTCTGTGGCTATTTGCCCGTTAACTTCCATGCACTAGGAAGTACCGCGCCCGCAGCAAGTGCCTTGAGTGCATCACCTACGAGAAACGGGATCATTCCAGCAACAACCGCATCGCGCACAGACATGTGCGTTGCATAAGACAACCACGAAACACCAAGTGCATAAACCACTGCGGTACCTGCCACGTATGCAACAACCGTTGTTACGACCTTGCGGGTAGCCCAGCGTTCTGCGATGCGACCTACGACATAGGAGGCAGCAACAAAGCCAATGATGTAACCACCAGTTGGACCCGTAATTGATTTCATGCCGGTGGCTCCACCTGCAAGCACAGGAGCACCTGCAACTGCGAGTACCACGTACAGCACTTGTGCGATAACAGAACGCTCAGCGCCTAAGGCAGCCGCACCCGCCAGCACTGCAAAAGTTTGAAGAGTCAAGGGCACTGGGGTAAACGGCAATGGAACCGACACCTGGGCACACAACGCCGTAAACAGCGTCAGGCCAACGACGAGCGTGACATTTTTAACAACTGACTTTTCGGCCCATGAATCAACGACAACTGGACCCGCAACCTGAGAACTCATGACAAAACCTTACCGCTTTAGTGGGTAACCTTGTCCTCAGGAGTGTGCAATGAAGCATTATGACAAGGCAGAAATCGATGCCACGCTGACTTTCCCAGCATTAATTGAGGTTCTACGTAAGGCGTTTTCGGCTAACTGGACCACGCCCGACCGGATTCATTTAACAATGTCTACCGATCCGGAAAAGTACATGCTACTTATGCCGTCGTGGACTGGTGGTGACACAGATTCGTACGCAGGTATCAAGATTGTGGCTAGCCATCCACAAAATGCAGCGCTGCATAACCTGCCGAGTATTCACGGTTTGTACTACCTCATTGATGGAACTACTGGTGCGCCGTTAGCAACTATGGATGGCACTCGCATGACGGTCTGGAGGACTTCTGCAGCCTCTGCCCTAGCGAGCACAATGTTGTCACGTCCAGAAAGTTCCGTTCTGACCATGATTGGCACAGGAGCATTGGCGCCATTCATGATTCGTGCGCACATGGCGGTCCGGCCAATTACTGAGGTGCGCTTGTGGAATCACAATATTCGTAACGCACACACACTGGCCGAACAACTGCGCGCTGAAGGACTCCCCGTTACCTCGCACCCCGACCTAGTGTCTGCAGTTGCAACCAGTGACATAGTCAGCGCAGCAACGCTGTCTTACACACCACTCATTTTTGGAAAATGGCTTCGACCTGGAACACACGTTGACACAGTCGGTGCATTCACACCTGATCGTCGAGAAACTGACGACGAACTCATACGCATGTCGAAAATTTTCTGTGACAATCGTTGGGGCGCCACGCACGAAGGTGGAGATCTTGCGATGCCGCTGGCGCACGGAGTCATCACACAAGACGATGTTTTAGGTGACCTGGCGGATTTGTGCCAGGGACGCGTTCCTGGCCGACAAAGCCCCGACGAAATCACGTACTTCAAATCAGTGGGCATAGCAGTTGAAGATTTGGCTGCTGCAATTCTGATTCATGAAGCTGGCTCGGCTCGTGCCTAAACTGAATCAAGATCAATCTCCGTATTCGGATGCAGTTGCGGATTACGCACGGCGCAACATCAACCGACTAGCAACGCCTG
>CANFOW010000001.1 GCA_947448865.1 Actinomycetota bacterium | reverse complement strand
CAATTGTTCTTGTTCGTGGTGGTCGTGTGAAGGACCTTCCTGGTGTTCGTTACAAGATTATTCGCGGCGCGCTCGACACCCAGGGTGTCAAGAACCGCAAGCAGGCTCGTAGCCGCTACGGCGCTAAGAAGGAGAAGAAGTAGTCATGCCACGTAAAGGTCCAGCTCCTAAGCGCCCAGTCGTCATTGACCCGGTTTATGCATCACCAGTTGTTACTCAGCTTGTAAACAAGATTCTTCTTGATGGCAAGAAGTCAACAGCTGAAGCAATTGTGTACGGCGCTCTTGAAGGTTGCCGCGAAAAGACCGGTACTGATCCAGTACAGACTCTTCGTCGCGCTCTAGACAACGTTCGCCCAACACTTGAAGTTCGTTCCCGCCGTGTTGGTGGCGCAACCTACCAGGTGCCAGTTGAAGTGAAGCCACTTCGCGCGAACACCCTTGCACTTCGTTGGTTAGTTGGTTACTCACGTGCACGTCGTGAGAAGACAATGACCGAACGCTTAATGAATGAAATTCTCGATGCTTCCAACGGTCTTGGTGCCGCTGTGAAGAAGCGCGAAGACACTCACAAGATGGCAGAGTCCAACAAGGCCTTTGCTCACTACCGCTGGTAATCCAAGAACTTACTTAGAGAAGAAGAGACGAGAGAGACAAAAGTGGCTACAGACACTTCGCTTGACCTCGCCAAGGTCCGCAACATCGGGATCATGGCGCACATTGACGCGGGCAAAACCACGACAACTGAGCGCATCCTGTTCTACACCGGTATCAACTACAAGATCGGTGAAGTTCACGAAGGCGCAGCGACCATGGACTGGATGGAGCAGGAACAAGAGCGTGGCATCACGATCACTTCTGCTGCAACAACCTGTATGTGGAAAGACCACACCATCAACATCATTGACACACCTGGTCACGTTGACTTCACCGTTGAAGTAGAGCGCTCACTGCGCGTGCTTGACGGTGCTGTTGCTGTGTTCGACGGTGTCGCTGGTGTTGAACCACAGTCCGAGACTGTATGGCGTCAAGCGAACAAGTACAGCGTTCCTCGTATCTGTTTCGTGAACAAGCTGGACCGCACTGGTGCCGACTTCTTCATGTGCGTAGACATGATCAAGGATCGTCTTGGTGCAAACCCACTTGTTCTTCAGCTTCCAATTGGTGCCGAGAGTGACTTCATTGGTCTTATCGACCTCATTCGCATGAAGGCAATGGTGTGGCGCGGCGAAACAAAGATCGGCGAAGACTACACACTCGAAGATATTCCAGCTGACCTTCAGGATCAGGCTGATCTGTACCGCCAAGAAATGCTTGAAAAGATTGCTGAAAACGACGAAGCATTCATGGAGAAGTTCTTCGAGGACGCAGATTCACTTACCGAAGATGACTTACACGATGCAATCCGTCGCGTATGTATCGCCGGTAGCGCTGTTCCAATCGTGACAGGAACCGCATTCAAGAACAAGGGTGTTCAACCCATGCTTGATGCTGTTATCCGCTACCTCCCATCTCCTCTTGACGTTGAAGCAGTTGTTGGACACAAGCCAAACGACATCACCGTTGAAATTCCACGTCGTCCAGATGACAAGGAACCACTAGCTGCGCTTGCATTCAAGATCGCAACTGATCCACACCTTGGAAAGCTCACCTACGTGCGCGTTTACTCAGGACGTCTTGAAGCTGGCTCACAGGTTCTTAACTCAGTTAAGGATCGCAAAGAGCGCATCGGCAAGATTTACCGAATGCACGCGAACAAGCGCGAAGAAATTTCGTCAGTAGGCGCCGGTGACATCGTTGCAGTAATGGGTCTTAAGGACACCACGACTGGCGAAACATTGTGCGATCCAGCCAACGCAGTTGTTTTGGAATCGATGACTTTCCCAGCTCCAGTTATTGAAGTTGCGATCGAGCCAAAGTCAAAGGCCGACCAGGACAAGTTGGGTATTGCTATCCAACGTCTGTCGGACGAAGACCCAACCTTCCGCGTTCACACGGACGAAGAAACAGCTCAGACAATCATCGCTGGTATGGGTGAACTTCACCTTGAAATCCTTGTTGACCGCATGAAGCGCGAATTCAACGTGGAAGCAAACGTAGGTAAGCCACAGGTTGCATACCGCGAGACTTTGACCAAGAAGGTCGATCGTGTGGATTACACCCACAAGAAGCAGACCGGTGGTTCAGGACAGTTCGCTAAGGTTCAAATTTCGATTGGCCCTAACAAGCCAGTTGAAGGTGTCGAAGGCTCAGGCGGCTACGAATTCGTTAACAAGATCACTGGTGGACGCATTCCTCGTGAATACATTCCATCAGTTGATAACGGTTGCCAAGAAGCACTCCAGAACGGCATCTTGGCCGGCTATCCAATGGTTGACATCAAGGTCGAACTGCTTGACGGTGCGTACCACGATGTTGACTCTTCGGAATTGGCATTCAAACTTGCTGGTATCCAGGCATTCAAGGACGGCGCACGCCAGGCCGGTCCTGTAATCCTCGAACCACTGATGAGCGTCGAAGTTACCACCCCTGAAGACTTCATGGGTGATGTCATCGGCGACCTTAATTCTCGACGCGGACAGATTCAAGCTATGGACGAGCGTTTCGGCTCGCGCGTAGTTCGTGCTCTGGTACCGCTGTCGGAAATGTTCGGCTATGTGGGAGATCTTCGTAGTCGTACTCAAGGACGTGCGAGTTACTCCATGGAGTTCCACTCATACGCCCAGGTCCCATCAAACGTTCAGACAGAAATTGTCGCGAAGGTTCGGGGCGAGTAACGGCCCCACAGGCCAAATAAACCAAACAGGAGTGGTGAAGGTCACCGCACCTGACAGCACAAGGATCCAGGAGGACCCACAGTGGCTAAGGCGAAGTTCGAGCGGACAAAACCGCACGTAAACATCGGCACAATTGGTCATATCGACCATGGCAAGACCACGCTGACTGCTGCCATCACCAAGGTGCTGCACGACGCATACCCAGACGTGAACCCGTTCACGCCATTCGACCAGATTGACAAGGCTCCAGAAGAGCGTCAGCGCGGTATCACGATCTCGATCGCTCACGTTGAGTACCAGACCGAGTCCCGTCACTACGCTCACGTCGACTGCCCAGGTCACGCTGACTACATCAAGAACATGATCACCGGCGCGGCTCAGATGGACGGCGCAATCCTCGTGGTTGCAGCTACCGACGGCCCAATGCCACAGACCAAGGAGCACGTACTACTTGCTCGTCAGGTTGGCGTTCCAGCGATCGTTGTTGCTTTGAACAAGTGCGACATGGTTGATGACGAAGAACTTATTGAACTCGTTGAAATGGAAGTTCGCGACCTGCTTAGCTCGTACGAATTCCCTGGCGACGACATTCCTGTAGTTCGCGTTGCTGCATTCCCTGCACTTAACGGTGACGCTAAGTGGGGTCAGTCAATCCTTGACCTCATGGCAGCTGTTGACGATTACATCCCAACTCCAGCTCGCGACGTTGAGAAGCCATTCCTTATGCCAGTTGAAGACGTTTTCACGATCACAGGTCGTGGAACTGTTGTAACCGGACGTATCGAACGCGGCATCGTCAAGGTCAACGAAGAAGTTGAAATCGTAGGCATCCGTCCAGGCGTAACAAAGACCACCGTCACCGGTGTTGAAATGTTCCGCAAGCTGCTCGACGAAGGTCGCGCTGGCGAAAACGTTGGTCTACTTCTTCGTGGAACCAAGCGTGAGGATATCGAACGTGGCCAGGTTATTTGCAAGCCAGGTTCAGTTACACCTCACACCGAGTTCGAAGCTAACGTCTACATCCTTTCCAAGGATGAAGGTGGCCGTCACACGCCATTCTTCGACAACTACCGTCCGCAGTTCTACTTCCGCACCACCGACGTAACCGGTGTTGTGAAGCTTCCTGCAGGCACCGAAATGGTTATGCCTGGTGACAACACTGAAATGTCAGTGTCACTCATCCAGCCAATCGCCATGGATGAAGGTCTTCGCTTCGCTATCCGTGAAGGCGGTCGTACCGTCGGCGCTGGACGTGTTGTAAAGATCAACAAGTAATACCTCTGTTTGTTGTGGGGCGGTGACCTGCTCGTCAGGTCACCGCTACATAACACAACATGCAAGACCCGTACGAAACTTATTTGGCAGTAACTAAAGAAAAGGATGGTCAAGCCAAGATGGCTGGACAAAAGATCCGTATCAGGCTCAAGGCCTATGATCACGAAGTCATTGACTCGTCGGCACGCAAGATTGTCGAAACAGTGACGCCTACCGGCGCGAAGGTTGCCGGGCCTGTGCCGCTGCCTACCGAAAAGAACGTGTACTGCGTCATTCGTTCGCCGCATAAGTACAAGGACTCACGCGAACACTTCGAGATGCGTACACACAAGCGCCTCATCGACATCATCGACCCAACACCTAAGACTGTTGACTCGCTTATGCGTCTTGACTTGCCTGCCGGTGTTGACATTGAGATCAAGCTGTAGGGACTGAATAAACATGGCTACCGATAAGAAGGGTTTGCTCGGCGAAAAGCTTGGCATGACCCAGGTATGGGACGAGAACAACCGCGTTGTTCCGGTGACTGTCGTTAAGGCAGGACCGAACGTAATTACGCAGGTTCGAACTCAGGAAGTAGATGGCTACTCAGCCATCCAGTTGGCATTTGGCCAAGTTGACCCACGTAAGGTCACGCAGCCAATGCTTGGTCATTTCGCACGTGCAGGCGTGACACCACGTCGCCACCTGCTCGAACTTCGTTATGACAACGCATCAGATTTTGCACTCGGTCAAGAACTAGGCGCCGATACTTTTGAAGCTGGATCGACAATCGATGTCACCGGCGTTACAAAAGGTAAGGGTTTCGCTGGAACCATGAAGCGTCACGGCTTCCATGGCGTTGGCGCATCCCACGGTGCACACAAGAACCACCGCAAGCCAGGCTCCATCGGCGCTTGTGCAACACCAGGTCGTGTTTTCAAGGGTGTTCGCATGTCAGGCCGTATGGGTGGCGTCACGATGACAACCCAGAACCTCAAGATTCAAGCAATTGATGTTGAAAAGGGTCTGATTCTTGTTAAGGGCGCAATCCCAGGTCCAGTTGGAGCAATTGTTTTGCTTCGCGAAGCAGTAAAGGGAGCTAAGTAATGACTTCCGTAGACGTAAAGACTCCAGAAGGCAAGACCGCTGGAAAAGTTGAACTACCGGCTGACATCTTTGATGTTCAGGTCAATGTTCCGCTGATCCACCAGGTTGTTGTTGGCCAGCTTGCTGCTGCCCGTCAGGGAACCCACGATGTTAAGCGTCGTGGTGAAGTAAGCGGTTCGGGTAAGAAGCCGTTCAAGCAAAAGGGAACTGGTCGCGCTCGTCAGGGTTCGATCCGTGCACCTCAGTACCGTGGTGGTGGCGTCGTTCACGGACCACAGCCACGTGACTACGAACAGCGCACACCTCGCAAGATGAAGCAAGCTGCACTTCGCGGTGCCTTGTCTGATCGTGCTCGTAATGGTCAGGTTCATGTTGTGTCCGCTCTTGTTTCAGGCGACACACCTTCAACTAAGACTGCGCTGTCTGCATTAGCAGCCGTAAGCACCAGCAAGAACATCCTGGTTGTTTTGGATCGAACAGATTTCAATAGCTGGAAGAGCCTGCGCAACGTGGACAACGTTCACTTAATTGCAGTCGACCAGTTGAACACCTACGACGTTTTGGTTTCGGATGATGTTGTCTTCACTAAGGCTTCATTCGATGCTTTCGTCGCTGGTCCAGTTCGCGGCAAATCTGCTCGCGCTGTTGCATCGTCTGCTGAGGTGGAGGACTAAATGATAAACGTCACAGACCCACGAGATATTTTGCTCGCTCCAGTCATCTCTGAAAAGAGCTATGGCTTGCTCGACCAAAACAAGTACACATTCATCGTTCACCCAGATGCCAATAAGACCCAGATCAAGATTGCGGTCGCACAGGTATTCAACGTGAAGGTGACTGGCGTAAACATCATCAATCGTCAAGGCAAGCAGATTCGTACCCGCAGTGGTTTTGGCAAGCGTGCCAACACCAAGCGTGCCATCGTGACTGTTGCTGCAGGCGACCGTATCGACATCTTTGGTGGACCGGTTAGTTAACCGGCGAGAAAAGGACAGAGAAGAAAATGGGAATCCGTAAGTACAAGCCGACAACACCAGGCCGTCGTGGCTCAAGTGTTGCCGACTTCGTCGAGATCACCCGGTCTACGCCGGAGAAGTCACTCGTTCGCCCTTTGCCAAGCAAGGGTGGTCGTAACTCGTCAGGTCGCGTAACCGCACGTCATCAGGGTGGCGGCCACAAGCGCGCCTACCGCATCATCGACTTCCGTCGTGCTGACAAAGATGGCGTTCCAGCAACCGTGGCTCACATTGAATACGATCCAAACCGCACTGCACGTATTGCTCTTTTGCACTACGCAGATGGCGAAAAGCGCTACATCGTTGCGCCTAACCGTTTGAAGCAAGGCGACCGTATCGAAACAGGTCCAAGCGCTGACATTAAGCCAGGTAACAACCTGCCACTGCGCAACATCCCAGTCGGTACCGTGATTCACGCTATTGAACTTCGCCCAGGCGGCGGTGCAAAGATCGCCCGTTCAGCAGGTACCAGCGTTCAGTTGGTAGCTAAGGACGGACCTTACGCACAGCTTCGTATGCCATCGGGTGAAATCCGCAACGTTGATGCTCGTTGCCGCGCAACTATCGGCGAAGTCGGTAACGCAGAGCAGAGCAACATCAACTGGGGTAAGGCTGGCCGTATGCGTTGGAAGGGCAAGCGCCCAACCGTCCGCGGTGTTGCTATGAACCCAGTCGATCACCCACATGGTGGTGGTGAAGGTAAGACTTCTGGTGGTCGCCATCCGGTTAACCCGAACGGTAAGCCTGAAGGCCGTACCCGCTCTGCCAATAAGGCAAGCGACAAGATGATCGTCCGCCGCCGCAAGTCCGGTAAGAACCGCTAGGAGTAACGAGAAGTGCCACGCAGTCTTAAAAAGGGTCCGTTCATCGACGGCCATCTCTTGAAGAAAGTCGATGACCAGAACTCAAAGGGAACCAAGAACGTGATCAAAACCTGGTCACGCCGCTCGGTCATCTCGCCCGCAATGCTCGGTCACACACTGGCTGTTCATGATGGTCGCAAGCACGTACCAGTCTTTGTCACCGAAGACATGGTCGGACACAAGCTTGGCGAATTCGCGCCGACACGTACCTTTAAGGGTCACGTGAAGGACGATCGCAAGTCTAAGAAGAAGTAAGGGGATCCATGATGGTTACCGCTAACAGTTCAGCACGTGCCACGGCGAAGTTCGTGCGCGTCACGCCTCAGAAGGCGCGTCGCGTAATTAACCTCATCCGCGGTATGGAAGCTGCAGAAGCACAGGTTTTGTTGCGCTTTGCGCCACAGACTGCAAGTGAGCCGATTGGCAAGGTGCTCGATAGCGCTATTGCTAACGCTACGAACAACCAGAACCTGGATGCTCGCACACTTGTTATCAGCGAAGCGTTTATTGATGAAGGTCCCACGATGAAGCGATTCCGTCCACGCGCCCAAGGTCGCGCCGGACAGATCCTGAAGCGCACAAGCCACATCACAATCGTTGTTTCGTCTGTAGAGAAGAAGGGCTGATTCACACATGGGTCAAAAAATTAACCCCTATGGCTTCCGCCTTGGAATCACAACTGACTACCGTTCGAAGTGGTTCGCCGATTCACAGAAGAAGGGCGAGCGTTACCGCGACTATGTAGCTGAGGATGTCAAAATCCGTAAGCTCATGACCGAAGGTATGGAGCGTGCTGGTATTTCACGTGTTGAAATCGAGCGCACCCGTGATCGCGTACGTGTTGACATTCATACTGCACGTCCAGGAATCGTTATTGGTCGTCGTGGTCAAGAAGCGGACCTTATTCGCGCCAAGCTCGAAAAGCTCACTGGCAAGCAAGTTCAGTTGAACGTGCTCGAAGTGAAGAACCCAGAAATCGATGCTCAGCTCGTTGCCCAGGGTATTGCTGAACAACTTCAGAGCCGTGTTTCTTTCCGTCGCGCAATGAAGAAGGGCATGCAAAGTGCTCTTAAGTCCGGCGCTAAGGGAATTCGTGTTCAGGTTTCCGGTCGTCTTGGTGGCGCTGAAATGAGCCGCACTGAGTTCTATCGTGAAGGCCGTGTCCCATTGCACACACTGCGTGCCGATATTGATTACGGCTTCTACGAAGCGCGTACCACTTTCGGTCGCATCGGTGTGAAGGTATGGATCTACAAGGGCGAAGCTCTTGGTACCCGCGTTGAACGTGAGCAGGCAGCTGCTACCGCTCGTGCAACCAAGGCTCCAGCTCGTGCACCACGCGCTCCACGTCCAGCAACAGCAACGGCTGCCGCTGTGACTGAAGCACCAGAAGCCCCAGTCGCAACTGCGACAGAAGGAGCATAAGTCGTGTTAATTCCACGTCGCGTAAAGCACCGTAAACAGCACCACCCAGATCGCAGCGGCGCATCAAAGGGCGGAAACGCAGTCACGTTCGGCCAGTGGGGTCTTCAGGCACTTGAGCCTGCGTACGTCACCAACCGTCAGATTGAGTCCGCTCGTATTGCGATGACCCGTCACATCCGTCGTGGTGGAAAGGTGTGGATCAACATTTATCCAGACCGTCCATTGACCAAGAAGCCTGCAGAAACCCGCATGGGTTCCGGTAAGGGTTCACCTGAATGGTGGGTCGCCAACATCAAGCCAGGTCGCGTGATGTTTGAGATCGCATTCCCCAACGAAAAGGTCGCGCACGAAGCACTGACCCGCGCAATGCACAAATTGCCGATGAAGTGCCGCATCATTGCGCGAGAGGAGATCTAAATGGCTTCCACAGATACCACTGATTTGCGCGGTTTGGCCAATGACGAATTGGTTTCAAAGCTCGTCGAAGCAAAGCAAGAATTATTCAACCTGCGTTTCCAAGCTGCAACTAGCCAGCTTGAAAGCCATGGTCGTCTACGTGAAGTTCGCAAGGACATCGCACGTTTGTACACGATCCTGCGCGAACGCGAACTAGGCATCACGCCTGTCGATGGAGGTGTCGCATGACCCAGGACAACCGTGGCGACCGCAAGGTCCGCGAAGGTCTCGTAGTGAGCAACAAGATGGAAAAGACCATCGTTGTAGCTGTCGAAGACCGTTTTAAGCATCCGCTGTACGGCAAGGTCGTGCGTCGCACGAGCAAGCTCAAGGCACACGATGAGAACAACGCCGCCGGCATTGGCGACCGCGTTCTTTTGATGGAGACTCGTCCACTCAGCGCTACTAAGCGCTGGCGCATGGTCGAGATCCTCGAGAAGGCTAAGTAAGGGTAGGGACAAGCAGTGATTCAGCAAGAGTCGCGACTACGCGTCGCCGATAACACGGGTGCCAAGGAAATCTTGTGCATTCGCGTACTCGGTGGTTCGGGACGTCGCTATGCAGGCATCGGTGACGTAATCGTCGCTACCGTAAAAGACGCCATTCCTGGCGGCAACGTAAAGAAGGGTGACGTCGTTAAGGCTGTCATCGTTCGTACCGTTAAGGAACGTCGTCGTCCAGATGGTTCGTACATTCGTTTTGATGAGAACGCAGCTGTGATTCTCAAGAACGATGGCGAGCCACGTGGCACTCGTATCTTCGGCCCAGTGGGCCGTGAGCTTCGTGACAAAAAGTTCATGAAGATCATCTCGTTGGCACCGGAGGTTTTGTAATGAAGATCAAAACTGGCGACGAAGTCATCGTTATCGCAGGCAAAGATAAGGGCGCTAAGGGAACAGTTCTTGCTGTTTTCGCAGAACGCAACCGCATCATTGTTGAAGGCGTTAACCGTATGAAGCGTCACGTGCGCAAGGACACCACAACTCGTGGTGCTGTTGTGGGCGGTATCGAAACAGTTGAAGCTCCGATTCACATTTCAAATGTTGCATTGGTTGCAGACGGCAAGGCCTCCAAGGTCGGCGCTCGTCGCGAAACTGTATCTAAGACTCGTGCTGACGGTACGACATTCGAAACCACTCGTGGTGTTCGTGTTTCCCGTCGCTCCGGAAAGGACATCTAGTGGCTACCGCAGTCAACGCTGCCCCTCGTTTGAAGGCTCAGTACCGTGCTGACATCGTTCCTGCAATGCAGGCCGAGTTCCAGTACGAAAATCCGATGCAGATCCCAGGTCTGGTCAAGATTGTTGTGAACATGGGTGTTGGTGAAGCTGCTCGTGACTCCAAGCTCATTGAAGGTGCTATCCGCGACCTCACTGCGATCACTGGCCAAAAGCCACAGGTCACAAAGGCTCGTCTGTCAATTGCACAGTTCAAGCTTCGTGAAGGTATGCCTATCGGTGCACACGTGACATTGCGTGGAGATCGCATGTGGGAATTCCTCGATCGTCTTTTGACACTCGCACTTCCACGTATTCGTGACTTCCGCGGTTTGTCAGCAAAGCAGTTTGATGGCAATGGCAACTACACCTTCGGCTTGACCGAGCAGGTTATGTTCCACGAAATCAACCCAGACTCTGTTGATCGTCAACGTGGTATGGATATCACGCTTGTCACAACAGCTAAGACCGACGACGAAGGCCGAGCGCTGCTTAAGCTTCTTGGCTTCCCATTCAAGGAGGCATAAAGAGATGGCAAAGACAGCACTGAAGAACAAAGCAAACAAGACTCCAAAGTTCAAGGTCCGCGGTTACACCCGCTGCCAACGCTGTGGTCGTCCACACGCTGTATACCGCAAGTTCGGTCTATGCCGTGTGTGCTTCCGCGAGATGGCACATGCTGGTGAACTTCCCGGTATCACAAAGAGCTCCTGGTAAACAACGACGCTGTAGGTCCAAGACGGATACCGCGGCGAGGAAGGCGAAAAGCCAATGACAATGACAGACCCAATTGCGGACATGCTCACGCGTGTGCGTAATGCGAACTCGGCTCATCATGAGTCCGTGTCGATGCCTCACTCCAAGATGAAAGAGCATATTGCTGAAATCTTGAAGCGTGAAGGTTACATCGGAGACTTCACCGTCGCTGATGCAACAGTCGGCAAGACTCTTGACATTAGCCTCAAGTACGGTGCAAACCGCGAGCGTTCAATCGCTGGCGTCAAGCGCGTATCCAAGCCAGGTCTTCGCGTATACGCAAAGACGTCAACCTTGCCAAAGGTTCTCGGTGGACTTGGTATTGCAATCATTTCAACTTCTGCTGGTCTGATGACCGACAAGCAGTGTGCACAGAAAGGTGTAGGCGGGGAAGTCCTCGCTTACATCTGGTAAGGGGCTACTGATGTCACGTATTGGTCGTCTACCTATCTCGATCCCATCGGGTGTCGATGTAACCATTGATGGTTCACTCGTATCTGTTAAGGGTCCAAAGGGAACTTTGAGCCTGAACGTTGCTGAACCGATTGTGGTTTCACGCGATGAAGCAGGTCTATTGTCCGTTGTTCGTCCTGATGACGAGCGCAAGAGTCGCTCGCTGCATGGTCTGACTCGTACTTTGATTTCAAACATGGTCACTGGCGTAACTGATGGTTACACCAAGACTTTGGAAATCACAGGTACAGGTTACCGCGTTGTGCAACAGGGCACTGGCTTGGAATTCGCACTTGGCTACAGCCACCCAATCAAGATTGATGCCCCATCGGGTATCACCTTGACTGTGGAGACTCCAACCAAGCTGCATGTTTCTGGTATCGACAAGCAACAAGTCGGTGAAGTTGCTGCAAACCTGCGCAAACTTCGCAAGCCGGATCCCTACAAGGCCAAGGGTGTCCGTTACTCAGGTGAAGTTATTCGCCGCAAGGCTGGAAAGGCTGGCAAGAAGTAATGTCTGTCGTAGCCAAATTAGGTTCGGGTAATAAGAAGGCTGTCGCTCGTAAGCGTCGCCATACCCGTGTACGCAAGAAGGTTTCAGGTACGACCGGACGTCCACGTTTGGTCATTACCCGTTCCGCTCGTCACATGTTCGCTCAGGTTGTCGACGACACTACAAGCCGCACGTTGGCATCTGCTTCCACAATGGAAAAGGATCTACGCGCTGCTAATGGTGACAAGTCAGACAAGGCTCGCGAAGTTGGCAAGCTTGTCGCATCACGCGCAAAAGCAGCAGGTATCGAAACTGTTGTCTTTGACCGCGGTGGAAATAAGTATCACGGCCGTATCGCGGCCCTGGCAGATGGCGCCCGCGAGGGCGGCCTCGAGTTCTAGAGCCCGAGAAGGAAGTAGGAAATTAGTTATGGCTGGTAATCAGCGAGGCGAAAGTCGCGAAGGCGGAGAACGCCGCGACCGTCGCGATAACGATCGTCGTGGTCAGGCTCCTGTCGAGAAGAGTGCCTTCATTGAGCGCGTTGTCACAATCAATCGCGTATCCAAGGTTGTTAAGGGTGGTCGTCGTTTCTCGTTCACCGCACTCGTCGTTGTAGGCGATGGCGATGGCAAAGTAGGCGTCGGCTATGGCAAGGCAAAGGAAGTTCCGGCAGCAATTGCTAAGGGTGTTGAAGAAGCTAAGAAGAATTTCTTCACGGTTCCTCGCATCCAGAGCACGATTCCTCACCCTGTAACGGGCGAAGATTCAGCTGGCGTTGTGTTGTTGCGTCCTGCCGCTCCAGGTACCGGTGTTATTGCTGGTGGCCCGGTTCGTGCAGTACTTGAATGCGCCGGAATCCACGATGTTTTGTCTAAGTCACTTGGATCATCGAATGCAATCAACATTGTTCACGCAACTATTGCTGCGTTGAAGATGCTTGAGCGTCCAGAGCAGGTAGCTGCTCGTCGTGGCTTGCCATTGGATCAGGTTGCACCAGCAGCATTGTTGCGTGCGAATGCTGAAAAGGTTGGTGCGTAATGGCCCAGATCAAGGTCACACAAATTAAGTCAGAAATCGGTGGCAAGAAGAACCAGCGCGATTCACTTCGTGCTTTAGGTTTGAAGCGCATCGGTCACACCGTTGTTAAAGAAGCTCGTCCAGAAATCTTGGGCATGGTTAACGCAGTCCGTCACTTGGTCAGCGTTGAGGAGGTTAACTAGTTATGACTCTTAAGGTTCATCACCTCCGTCCAGCTCCAGGAGCTAAGACAGCCAAGACCCGCGTTGGTCGTGGTGAAGGTAGCAAGGGTAAAACCGCTGGTCGTGGTACCAAGGGTACGAAGGCTCGTTACCAGGTTCCTGCACGTTTCGAAGGTGGCCAAATGCCACTTCACATGCGTTCGCCAAAGCTCAAGGGCTTCAAGAACCCATTCGGCGTGACTTTCCAGGTTGTTAACGTTGCAACTATCAATGCGTTGTTCCCGAATGGTGGCGACGTCACGATTCTTGATCTCGTTAAGGCTGGGGCAGTTCGCAAGGGCGAACTCGTCAAAGTCCTCGGCCAAGGTGACATCTCGGTTAAAGTGAACGTGAGCGCTAACGCGTTTTCGGAATCCGCAGTAGCCAAGATCACTGCAGCCGGTGGCTCAGCTAACCAAATCTAATAATCGTTCGATTTAGGTCGGTCGTTTAGTCAGACCTGGTTTGGCTAAACGACCGATTATTTGTAGGAGGCAAGATAGTGCTAGGCGCATTTGCAGCAGCGTTCCGTACGCCGGACTTACGACGCAAACTGTTGTTTACGTTCGCGATTATTTCGCTGTTCCGCTTAGGCTCAGTCGTCCCTACACCGGGCGTGAGCTACACAGCTATCCACACGTGTATTAACCAGGTTCAAGATAGTTCTATTTATGGACTCATCAACTTGTTCTCGGGTGGAGCGCTTCTTCAGTTGTCCATTTTTGCTTTGGGCATCATGCCGTACATCACCTCGAGCATCATCATTCAGTTGCTAACAGTTGTTATCCCACGCCTTGAAGCATTGAAGAAGGAAGGCCAATCGGGAACTGCGCAAATCACGCAGTACACGCGTTATTTGACGATTGCTCTTGCGATTCTTCAGTCGACAACAATCATCACACTTGCTCGTACTCCGGGCCGTTTGTTCCAGGGTTGTGCCCAGCAGTTGATGCCTAATCAGTCAATTCAACTTCTTTTAACAATGGTCTTTGTTATGACCGCAGGTACCAGCTTGATCATGTGGCTCGGTGAACTTATTACCGACCGTGGTGTGGGTAACGGTATGTCTATCTTGATTTTCACATCTATCATTTCGACTTTCCCAGGTCAGCTGAGTTCAATCTGGAAAATCGATGGAACGTTGAAGTTCTTCCTGACTCTTGCTGTTGGTCTTGCGACTATTGCGGCAGTGGTATTCGTTGAACAAGCACAACGTCGAATACCTGTGCAGTATGCCAAGCGCATGGTGGGTCGTAAGGAATACGGCGGCACCAGCACGTACCTTCCTATTAAGGTCAACCAGGCTGGCGTTATCCCGGTTATCTTCGCGTCCTCGTTGCTGTACTTACCATCACTGGTTGTTCAGCTAACAGGTTCACAAGCGAGTTGGGCTCAGTGGGTGTCAACGTATATGGCGCCAGGACGTAGCGCCTACTTGGCAGCAAACTTCCTACTGATTGTTTTCTTCACATACTTCTATGTATCAATTACGTTCAACCCACTAGAAGTTGCTGATGACATGAAGAAGTACGGCGGCTTCATTCCAGGTATTCGTGCCGGTAAGCCAACTGCCGACTACTTGTCGTACGTACTTAACCGCATTACTTTGCCAGGTGCCTTGTACCTTGGTTTGATTGCCACAATTCCATACATCGCCTTTGATGTGCTTGGCGTTGGAAAGCGATTTATTTTCGGTGGAACAAGTTTGCTGATCATGGTCGGCGTTGGTTTGGATACTGTCAAGCAGATTGAGAGCCAACTTCAGCAACGTAATTACGAAGGCTTCCTTCGCTAATGCGTTTGCTCATCATGGGCCCACCTGGAGCTGGTAAAGGCACACAAGCCGCAGTGATTTCACAGCGACTTGGTGTTCCTCACATCTCTACGGGTGATTTGTTCCGTGCCAACTTGGCGCAAGGTACTGCTCTGGGCCAAGAGGCCAAAAAGTACATGGACGCTGGCGAATACGTTCCCGATTCAGTAACTAACGGCATGGTGCGCGAACGCCTTCGCGAGGAAGATGCACGGGATGGTTTCCTGCTTGATGGTTACCCGCGTACCGTTCAACAAGTTGCCGAACTTGATGGAATGCTTGCTGGCAAAGAATTAGATCGAGTAATTGAACTGACGGCTGACACCGATGCCATTGTTGGTCGCTTGATGAATCGTTCATTACAGCAAGGTCGTGCAGACGATACTGAAGAAGTCATTCGCCGCCGCCTTGAAGTATATGAAGAGCAAACTGCCCCATTGACTCAGCTCTACAAAACGCGTGGAGTATTAGTTAACGTCGATGGGCTCGGCGAAGTTGCTGACATCACCGAACGTATTTTCACCGCGCTTAACGCTTAGTCCGCGAAATCCACCGTGGTGTTTCGTCGTAAAGATCGCATTGAACTGAAAACCCCTGCGCAATTTGATTTAATGCGCAAAGCAGGTTTAGTCGTTGGCCACACTCTGCAACGCTTGGCTATTGAAGCAGGCGTAGGGGTGACGACTGGGGATCTTGATCGCATTGCGCGCGAAGAACTGCGTAAAGCAAATGCGCAACCATCTTTCCTTGGCTATTACGGATATCCCGCGGTGATTTGTACATCGGTAAATCATGAAGTTGTGCATGGCATTCCGAATGGCAAGCCGCTCGACGATGGTGACATTCTCTCGATTGATTTTGGCGCGATTGTTGATGGGTGGCATGGAGATTCCGCGATCACAATTGAAATCGGAACGCCTATTCCCGAACAAACCAAACTCAGCAATGTAACCCGTGCTTCCATGTGGGCCGGGCTTGCCCAGTCGGTTGCTGATAATCACTTGAGCGACATCGGACATGCAGTTGAAAAAACTATTCGATCAGCTGGTCCTTACGGAATTCTTGAAGAGTACGTCGGTCATGGCATTGGCACGAAAATGCATATGGATCCATCAGTTCCTAATTACGGCGATCCAGGTCGTGGCATGATTTTGCAAGTTGGTATGGCGCTGGCCATCGAACCGATGGTGACATTAGGTGGACGTCATGTTCACACACTGGCCGACAATTGGACTGTGGTTACCGATGATGGTTCGCGAGCAAGCCATTGGGAACACACTGTTGCGATAACTGAACAAGGCCCTTGGGTTTTAACGGCCCTTGATGGTGGAGCCGAATATTTTGCGGCTCACGGGGTGCCGAGTCCAGCCAGCACCCGTGGCTAGAGCAGGATAGTGCCATACCTAGCAGTGCGTTCCCTGTGGAGTAGCGCATCCGATAAGGAGACCGTAATGGCGACCGGGTTTGTATGGCACGAGTTGTATGGCTGGCATGACACGGGTACTTATAACGGACTACTTGCACCGAGTGTGACAGTCCAACCATGGCAACACTTTGAGAGCGCTGAAAGTAAAACTCGCTTTGCGTCACTTGTTGAAGTGTCGGGTCTTGCAGAATATCTCACGCGCATAGTTCCGGTAACTGCTACTGAAGAAGACATTTTGCGAGTTCACTCACGCGAACATCTCGAACGTATCCAGCGAGAAAGTGCAAGCGTGAAAGGCGGTGACGCTGGCGATGGCACGTCACCATTTGGTGGCGGTGCTTTTGAGATTGCATCATTGGCTGCTGGTGGAGCGATTGCCGCAGCACAAGCTGTGATGAACGGAGATGTGCGCAATGCTTACGCATTAATTCGTCCGCCTGGTCACCATGCGCGTCCAAGTACTGGCATGGGGTTTTGTATTTTCGCGAATGCTGCGATTGCGATTAAATCTCTACGTGCCGAAATGGGTGTTGGACGGATTGCCACAGTTGACTGGGACGTGCACCATGGCAACGGAACTCAAGAAATTTTTTATGACGATCCAAATACGTTGACTATATCTATTCACCAAGATGGATTGTTTCCGATAAACAGCGGCCACCTTCGGGAACGCGGCGACGGAGCAGGCGAGGGCTTTGCTATGAATGTGCCGTTACCGGCGGGGTCGGGTAACGGTGCGTACATCGAAACTATTCAACGCTTTGTTGTGCCAGCGTTGCGTCGCTTTAAACCAGAACTCATTGTGGTGCCCTCAGGCTTTGATGCCAGTGCTGCGGATCCCCTAGGGCGCCAGATGGTAACGCCAACGGGATACCGCGAAATGACTCGGTTGCTTATGGAAGTCGCCGATGATCTGTGTGACGGGCGCATTGTGATGACGCATGAAGGCGGATATTCACCGTTCTATGTTCCTTACTGTGGTTTGGCCGTTTTGGAAACAATGTCGGGACATAAGACAGCCATTGATGACCCCATTACCCCTGGCTGGGATGAGCTTCCTGGTCAGGAATGCTCTGAGCACCAACGAGCTGTTATAGATTCGGCAATTTCTGCCCACGGTTTATAACGAGATACCTCGAATATCCCCCAAAATAGGCATTTTTCGATGCCCTAACCTTCTCGATTTCAGTATTTAGGGGGTTTTGCCGTAACATCGTGCCTCGGTCCAAAAATACTTTTGGGCCTCACGTCCAAGGAGTGCAAGAAACCTTTATGGCCAAAAAAGACGGCGCCCTCGAATTAGAAGGCACTATTCTCGAGTCGCTACCGAACGCAATGTTCCGGGTAGAACTCGAAAACGGTCACAAAGTTCTCGCACACATTTCTGGCAAGATGCGTATGCACTACATCCGTATCCTTCCAGACGACAAAGTGATTGTGGAGCTATCTCCATATGATCTGACTCGTGGACGCATCGTTTACCGCTACAAGTAATCAAGGACGAGAAAAAGTGAAGGTTAACCCCTCAGTTAAGCCAATGTGCGACAAGTGTAAAGTCATTCGTCGTCACGGTGTCGTCATGGTCATTTGCGAAAACCCACGCCACAAACAGCGTCAGGGCTAGGTAGACCACTACTAAGACGACCACCCGATCCCGGCATCACGCGTGCGTGAAGACGGAACGATACCTCCAGGCGTTCAAAGGCTGGAGACCTTGTCAGGCGGCAAGGACCGGTGGACGTGCCAGACCTTTGACATACAAAGAAATGAGTAACGCCTGATGGCACGCCTTGTTGGTGTTGACCTCCCACGCGAAAAGCGTCTAGAGATCGCACTTACCTACATTTACGGCATTGGCCGGACGCGCGCGGATGAAATCCTCGCTGCAACCGGAATCAGCCCGGACTTGCGCGTTAAAGACCTGACCGACGAACAACTAGTTCCGTTGCGCGAATACATCGAAGCACACTTCAAAATCGAGGGTGACCTCCGCCGCGAAGTGCAAGCTGACATCCGTCGCAAAATTGAAATTGGTTCGTACCAAGGTATTCGTCATCGTCGTGGACTGCCTGTTCGTGGACAGCGCACCCACACCAACGCCCGTACCCGTAAAGGTCCTAAGAAGACCGTGGCTGGAAAGAAGAAGGCGACTAAGTAGTCGCTGGATTCTCCAAGAGATTTAGGAATCACCAATGCCTCCAAAGAAAGCTGCTGCAGCGGGCGCTAAGAAGATCCGCCGCAAAGAAAAGAAGAATGTTGCTGTAGGTCAGGCCTACATCAAGAGCACGTTCAACAACACAATCGTGTCCATTACCGACCCAACTGGCGCTGTGATCGCATGGTCATCTGCTGGTCAAGTTGGTTTCAAGGGAAGCCGTAAGAGCACCCCGTTCGCTGCCCAGATGGCTGCTGAAGCTGCTGCAAAGCGCGCAATGGAACACGGTATGCGCAAAGTTGACGTCTTCGTCAAGGGCCCAGGTTCAGGTCGCGAAACTGCGATTCGTTCACTGCAAGCTACTGGTCTTGAGGTCGGAACGATCCAAGACATGACCCCTGTCCCTCACAACGGTTGCCGCCCTCCAAAGCGCCGCCGCGTCTGACGAAGAAATAGTAGGAGAATTCAATGGCTCGTTATACGGGTGCTGACTGCAAGCGTTGCCGTCGCGAAAAAACCAAGTTGTTCCTTAAAGGCTCTAAGTGCGATTCGCCGAAGTGCCCAATGGAAAGTCGTCCTTACCCTCCCGGCCAGCATGGTCGCGGTCGTGCGAAGGAATCAGAGTACTTATTGCAGAAGCGCGAGAAGCAGAAAGCTGCTCGTATCTACGGTGTACTCGAGAAGCAATTCCGTGGTTACTACGAAGAAGCTAGCCGTAAGCACGGCAAGACTGGTGAAAACCTGCTTCGTATTCTTGAATCCCGTCTGGACAATGTTGTTTACCGCGCTGGCTTTGCTAAGTCCCGCGACATGGCACGCCAGGTTGTTCGTCACGGCCACATCGTGGTCAATGGCAACAAGGTTGACATTCCTTCTTTCCGCGTAAGCCCTAACGATGTCATCGAAGTACGCAAGTCTTCGCTTGAACTCACACCGTTCCAGGTCGCTTACTCAGAAATTGGCGAACGTACTGTCCCAGGTTGGTTGGAAGTAATTCCAGCTGGCATGCGCATCTTGGTCCACTCACTTCCTGCCCGCGAAGCAATTGATACGCAGGTCCAGGAACAGTTGATCGTCGAACTTTACTCGAAGTAACAATCCCCACTAACTGCGACATCAAATAGAGGTTGTCGCCGGAAGGAATGCACTGTGCTGATTTCAGTACGCCCGACATTGACAGAAGAATCCCTGTCAGAAACCCGTTCACGTTTCGTGCTCGCGCCGCTAGAACCAGGTTTTGGTTACACACTTGGTAACTCACTGCGCCGCACGCTGTTGTCATCGATTCCAGGTGCTGCGGTCACGCGCATCAAGGTTGAAGGTGTGCTTCATGAATTCACAACTGTTCCAGGTGTGAAGGAAGATGTCACCGAACTCGTGCTCAACATCAAGAACCTTGTTGTCTCCAGCCAGTTCGACGAGCCTGTGCACTTGCATCTTCGCAAGTCAGGCGCCGGAGCTGTTACTGCTGCTGACATCCAAGTTCCTGCAGGCGTTGAAATTCACAACCCGAACCTTCACATTGCAACACTCAACGACAAGGGCTCCTTGGAAATTGAGTTCACAGTGGAACAGGGTCGTGGTTACATCACCGCTACGAACAACAAGGCAAATGGCGATCCGATTGGTCTACTACCAATCGATGCGATTTACTCACCTGTTCTTAAGGTGACATACAAGGTTGAAGCAACCCGTGTTGAACAGCGCACTGACTTCGACTCGCTTGTGTTGGATGTTGAAACCAAGGGTTCAATTTCCCCTCGCGATGCCGTAGCTTCTGCAGGTTCAACGTTGGTGGAACTGTTTGGTCTTGCTCGCGAACTCAATGTGGATGCAGAAGGTATCGAAATTGGTCCTTCAGTAACCGATCAGTTTGCAGCTGAGCAACTGAGCACTCCAGTTGAAGCACTTGATCTCACTGTGCGTTCGTACAACTGCCTCAAGCGTGAAGGTATCCACACTGTTGGTGAACTGATTTCACGTTCCGAAGCTGACTTGATGGACATCCGTAACTTCGGTGCAAAGTCCATTGACGAAGTCAAAGACAAGCTTGCAAGCATGGGTATTGCATTGAAGGACAGCCCTCCGGGATTTGATCCTTCATCGTACGCGTCAGCTTTTGATGACGATGATGACGAAGTAGTTTTCTCTGCTCCGTCAATTGAAGACCTTGCTGCTGGAAATGTTGATTCATTCGATGCAGTATCCGATGACGACCAGAGCTTTGCAGAGGATGAGCAGCGCTAATAAGCGCTCTCACACTGCGTAGCTCTTCACTGACAGGAGAACACGATGCCACGGCCATCTAAGGGTGCACGTCTGGGCGGTAGCCCAGCGCACGAGCGCCTCATTCTGGCAAACCTTGCAACCGCACTGTTTGAGCACGGTCGCATCACGACAACGGAGTCTCGCGCCAAGCGCCTGAAGCCAGTCGCTGAGCGCCTGGTGACATTCGCAAAGCAGGGCGACCTTGCTGCACGTCGTCGCGTGCTCACGGTAATCCGCAACAAGGATGTAGTTCACACACTCTTTGCTGAAATCGGTCCACGTTTTGAAAATCGCGAAGGTGGCTACACCCGCATCATCAAGATTGGTCCTCGCAAGGGAGACAACGCGCCAATGGCCGTTATCGAACTCGTCGAAGCACTTGACGCCGCTCGCGCTGCTGAAGCAATTGCAAAGCGCGCTGCAAAGGAAGCAGTTCGTGAAGCAGTAGCTTCTGCGCCAGTTGCTGCCGCACCTGTTGCTGATGTTGAGGCTGATGAAGACACAGTTGACGCAGTTGAAGAAACTGTTGTTGACGAAGTTGTTGACACACCTGAAGAAGAAGCAGCTGTTGAAGAAGTCGAAGCCATTGAGGCCGAGGTTTCTGAAGGTGCACCAGTCGAAGAAGCCTAAATAATGGTTCTTATGGATGAACCCCTCGGTACTGATGTGCCGCAGGGGTTCATTCGTTTGCGGGGCACGATTGCTTACGACGGCGAGAAGTTTGCTGGTTGGGGAATGCAGCCTGAACGTCGCACAGTTCAAGGCGACTTAGAAGAAGTCTTTGCACGGTTAATGCGCACGGATCGACTTGTGATTACCTGCGCTGGTCGCACCGATGCAGGTGTGCATTCAGTTGGCCAGGTATTTCATATTGATGTACCTGAAGATCGATACCCGGGTCGCAAAGACATGATGTTTAAACTCAACGCTATTTTGAGCGAAGATCTTGCGGTCACCGATATTGATGTGGCGCCTGATGGATTCGATGCGCGTTTTTCGGCTTTGTCCCGCAGCTACCGCTATCTCATTAATGACGGTGTGCGCAATCCTGTGACTCGTCGCCAAATCTATAACTATGGGTGGGCACTCGATGTCGCTCTAATGGTCGAAGCCGGCAAGTACTTACTCGGGTTACATGATTTCTCGGCATTTTGTAAACAAAAAGAATTCGCGACAACAATTCGCGAAGTGCAACAACTTGATATTTATCGAGACGATGACGGTGTCATTCATTTCGACATCACTGCTGATGCGTTTTGTTACTCCATGGTGCGGGCAATCGTTGGTGCACTCGTGGACATTGGCGCAGGCCGACGTGAGCCGTCGTGGATCGAAACATATCTTGCTGGTGGCGCGAAAGTGCCAGCGGTGTTTGTTGCTCCTGCACTTGGTCTGACGTTTATGAAAGTGAACTACCCATCAGATGATCAGTTAGCGGCTCGCATTTTAGAAACAAAGCACAGTCGCGATGGGTCACGTTGATGTCTCGCACGTGACCTACAGCCTGCCTGATGGTCGCGTGCTTTTACTTGATGTGTCTTTCCGCGTGGGCGATGGTGCGGTTGCTGCCCTCATTGGTGCAAACGGTGCTGGTAAATCCACTTTGATGCGGTTAATAGCAGGAGATGCAGACCTGCAAGAAGGTTCGATTGTGCGCACCGGCGGCATGGGTGTCATGCGGCAGTTCATTGGGCACATGACAGATGGCACAGTGCGGGACTTGTTATTGACTGTTGCGCCGCCTGCAATTGCTCAGGTTGCGGCGCGAATTGATGCCACCGAAGCAGCCATGATGGACGACGACAGTGAACGTAATCAAATGGCGTATGCGCAAGCGATTGCGGATTGGTCTGATGTAGGCGGCTACGAACTTGAAGTGCTGTGGGATGTCTGCACGATGGCATCCTTGCAGTTACCGTTTGATCGAGCTCAACATCGTGCCGCATCAACGCTTTCAGGCGGCGAACAAAAACGACTCGTGCTCGAAGCGCTCTTGCGTGGTCCAGACGAAGTTCTCTTGCTCGATGAGCCCGATAACTATTTGGATGTGCCGGGCAAACGTTGGCTAGAGCAGCAACTCAACGAGACAAAAAAGACTGTGCTGTTTGTGAGCCACGATCGTGAGCTACTGAGTCAAAGTGCGAAGACCATCATCACGGTCGAACTCGGCGTGGCTGGAAACTCTGTGTGGATTCATGGCGGTGGTTTTGCGTCCTACGGTGAAGCGCGCAAAGAACGATTCTCCAGACTTGAAGAGTTGCGTCGCCGATGGGACGAAGAGCACCAAAAAATCAAAGATCTGGTTCAGATGTATGCGGTCAAAGCAAAATTTAATGACGGACTCGCTTCGCGTTTGCAAGCAGCTCGCACTCGATTGCGCATGTTCGAAGAAGTTGGACCACCGCAAGCAATCCCGATTGAACAAAATGTGACGATGCGCCTCAAAGGTGGCCGCACAGGTAAGCGCGCAGTCGTTTGCGAAAACCTTGAGTTGACCGGATTAGTGAAACCGTTTAATGCGGAAATTTGGTTTGGTGAACGTATCGGTGTGCTTGGTGCTAATGGTTCAGGCAAGAGTCACTTCCTGCGGCTCTTGGCCGCGGGTGGATCTGATCCAGAAGTAGAACATCTCCCGATTAGTGATGTGACAATTGCACCTGTGAACCACGCGGGGCTTGCCAAATTAGGAGCTCGCATTCGCCCGGGCTGGTTTGCGCAAACTCACCACCACCCAGAGCTACTTGGTCGAACGCTGCTTGAGATTTTGCACCGTGGTGACGAGCATCGTGATGGCATGCAGCGCGAACAGGCTGCTCGTGCACTTGATCGTTATGGATTAGCTCACGCAAGTGAACAGAAGTTTGAGTCACTTTCGGGTGGGCAACAGGCACGTTTTCAGATTCTGATGCTCGAACTCTCGGGCGCAACTTTGTTGTTGCTCGACGAGCCAACCGACAACTTAGATCTCGAGTCCGCCGAAGCACTCGAGAAGGCGCTGAATGCTTTTGAGGGAACTGTCCTAGCGGTGACTCATGATCGGTGGTTTGCCAAATCCTTTGATCGATTCCTCATATTCGGCAGCGATGCGACTGTTTCCGAGTCTGACGATCCAGTCTGGGACGTTGTTCGCGCAGCACGATAACGCCTGTTTTCGAATGACAAGAATGGCTAGCCCAACGAGCGAGCAATTGTGCGACACATCAAATACGCATCATCATGGTCGACGCCTTCATCTGGTGTGGCCCAAGACGACTGCTTGGCAATAACTATGCCTCGAGGTCGATCGATGTACAGCATTTGTCCGTAGATTCCGATACCCATCACAACGTCGGGGTCAACGCCTGGTTTGTAAAAACATGAACGATAAATTCCGTTTTCGAAAACCTCAGCAAAATCTCCGAGTGCCCATTGTTCGTGGCTTCCGTTTTCGTAAATATCTTTCATGAAGCCAGCATCAATTGCGCCCATGCCGCCATCGCGCACCAGCATGCCTATGCGAGCCATGTCTCGCGGAGTGGTGCTCAGACCACCAGCTGCTCTGGGTGAACCATTGCGATCAAGAGTCATGCTTGCGGCGTACTGTGCTCCCATCGGTTGCCACACAAATTGCGACAGTGCTTCGTGATACGGCAAGCCACTGGTTGCTTCACACACCCAACCAAGTAAGTCAGTCGATGGTGACAAGTAACGGAAATGATGTCCGTGTTCGCCTTCCTTCACACGCGTGGCGATGAAGTCATGTAAGCGTGGTGCATCCCATGGTGCGGGATACCAACCGACTGAGTAACGATAATCGCGCACATCTTCGCCAGGTGTGTAGTCCTCAATAAAACGAAATGAGGCGGCCATGTCGAGTAAGTTACGCACGGTCGTGTCACCGAATGCGCTATTGGCAACGTCAGGTACATAACGAGTTGTTGGCGCATCGACATCAATCAGACCCTGCTTGACGAGTGAGCCAGTCAAAAGAGACGTTACGGATTTTGTCACGCTAAAAATCAAGTGTGTGTCATCGTGCGCAAAATCTGGAGTGCGCCATTCAAATAAAACATCATCACCTTTAATGACTGTGAGTGAATCAGTGCGAGACGTGTGTAAGAAATCTGCAACAACGCGCTCACCGCTATTTGATTCGAAAGTGATGTTGCCTATCGACTCATCCAGATTCGTGCCTAGTGCTCGCGGAGTAGCGCTCGGCTTAACTTCGCCGGTCGGCAGGAGTTCGCGAACATGAAGGTATGACCAATGGTTATGGTCGGCGTCGAGCCAGTTGCTTAAGTCAGGACGAGTCATACGTAGAGTATTGCTGTAACTCCGACAAAAAAGCAGGTACACCGCACGATGATTATGGAAACCGCATTTATTGATGTGACACCAGGTAGTGAAGCCGAATTTGAGGCGGCGCTAGAAACTGCTAAAGGCATCGTTGCGCAAGCTCATGGCTTCCAGGTAATCCACGTGCACCGTGGAATTGAACGGCCACACACCTACATGTTGGCCATTGGGTGGGACACTCTGGAAGATCACGTGCAGGGATTTCGCGAATCGGAGCTTTTCAGCCAATGGCGAGCTGCAATTGGGCCATTTTTCGCAAATCCACCACATGTCGAGCACTGGAACCTGTTCGAATAAACCCATTGAAATAAGGGTTTTTTGAGTTGGTTTGGCGCAGCCCAACTGGAACGTCGGGGCTGCCGGCCTTATTTTGACCGCACTACGGACTTACAGGTAATCTTTGAGTTCGGCAAGACCCCAGAAATCGGGAATCTTGCAGGCCCTCGGGTCAATAAAACAACAAGAGAACTAAGAAGGCTGGACCGTGCGCACGTACACCCCGAAGCCAAGCGATGTAAATCGCGAATGGCATGTAATTGATGCAACTGACGTTGTACTTGGACGTTTGGCATCACAAGTTGCTGTTTTGCTACGCGGCAAGCACAAAGCCACCTTCGCTCCTCACGTTGACACTGGCGATTTCGTCATCGTCATCAATGCAGAAAAAGTTGCATTGAGCGGAAACAAGAAGACCACCAAGATGGATTACCGTCACTCCGGTTTCCCAGGCGGTCTTCGCGCAACGTCGTACCTCGAATTGCTTGATACCAACCCACGTCGCGCTATTGAAAAGGCCGTCAAGGGAATGCTTCCTCACAACAAGTTGAGCAACGCGCAGATCAGCAAGCTCAAGATATACGCGGGCAACTCACACCCACATGGTGCGCAGAACCCACAGCCATTCGAAATTACCCAGGTCGCCCAGTAAGCGCCGCGGATAAGAACTGATAAAAGGACTACTGGACACATGACTGACGTAAACGACATCGACGTAATCGAAGATGACTTCGAAGAAGAATTAACTGAATACTCAACCGAGAGTGTTGCACCGGCTGCCCGCGAACCACGCAAGGCACCAGCAGACAAGAAGGCTCTTGCAACTGGTCGCCGTAAGGAAGCAATCGCCCGCGTGCGAGTAACTCCTGGCACAGGTCGTTGGATCATCAACGGACGCACCCTTGAGGATTACTTCCCAAACAAGGTGCACCAACAAGCTGTTAACGAACCATTCAAGACACTGAACTACGACGGTGCCTACGATGTTGTTGCACGTATCACCGGCGGTGGCATTTCTGGCCAAGCTGGCGCATTGCGTCTTGGCATTGCACGTTGCCTGAACGAAATCGATCTTGAAGGTAACCGTGGCGACCTGAAGAAGGCTGGCTTCCTTACCCGTGACGCACGCGTCAAGGAACGTAAGAAGTACGGTCTGAAGAAGGCCCGTAAGGCACCTCAATACTCAAAGCGTTAATTCGCCATGTCGGATCGCCTTTTTGGCACCGATGGCGTACGCGGTTTAGCAAACGGCTTATTGACCGCAAATCTGGCGACTTCTCTTGGAGTAGCTGCTGCACAAGTTCTCACTGAACGTGGTGAATTTGCTGCGCACAAAACTGATCGACCATTCGCGATTGTGGGTCGTGACTCACGCGCGAGTGGCGAGTTTTTGCAGGCCGCTGTATCTGCCGGGTTAGCATCTGCGGGCGTTGATGTGATTGACGTGGGTTCCTTGCCGACTCCAGCAGTTGCTTACTTAACTGACATCACTGGCGCAGACCTCGGGTGCATGTTGTCTGCGAGTCATAATCCGATGCCCGATAACGGAATTAAGTTTTTTGCCCGTGGTGGCGTAAAGCTTGATGACGCAATTGAAGATGACATTGAGTCGCATTTGTCGCAAGTTAACCCGTTGCCGACTGGTGCTGGTGTGGGTCGAATCCGTACTGATTCATCTTTAGTGGAGAAGTACATTCATCACGTAAGCAACACAATCACTGTGAACCTGGCTGGACTTACTGTTGTCGTCGATGGTGCGAATGGGGCCGCGTCTTTGGTAGCTCCTGAAATTCTTCGTCGAGCCGGTGCGCACGTTATTTCAATTCACTGCGACCCAACAGGTCTGAACATCAATGACAACTGTGGATCCACTCACATGGGAGATCTCGTTGCTGCAGTGAAAGAACACAAAGCAGATTTGGGCATTGCGCACGATGGTGATGCAGATCGCTGCCTGGCCGTTGATGCCGACGGCAACATTGTTGATGGGGATCAAATCCTGGCCATGCTTGCGATTGGTCGTCACTCTCAGGGCACTTTAGTTTCGGGCACAGTTGTTGCCACTGTCATGTCGAACCTTGGTTTTACTTTGGCAATGCGTCAAGCCGGAATTTCTGTGGCCACGACTGCAGTCGGTGACCGCTATGTCCTTGAGGAAATGCGAGCACATGGTTACACGCTCGGCGGCGAGCAAAGTGGCCACGTTGTCATGCTCGAGCATGCAACGACAGGTGACGGTGTGTTAACTGGACTTCAGATATGTGCGCTCATTAAAGAGTCGGGCAAAACACTTGCTGAACTGGCTGCGTGTGTTGTGCGCTTACCGCAGGTGCTGATTAATGTTCCCGACGTGGACAAATCTGCCATTGCACATCCTGACGTACAGGCAAGTATTGCTGAGTGTGAAGCTCAACTGGGTGAGACTGGTCGCGTGTTGTTGCGTCCCAGTGGCACGGAACCAGTAATTCGAGTGATGGTCGAGGCTGCCACACAGGATCAGGCGAACGAGGTTGCCCAGCGTCTTGCTCGCGTGGTGGCGCAGGCTTGCGCCCTCTAGACTTGTCCCTATGTGCGGAATCGTCGGGTATGTAGGTCCGCAACAGGCCCTTGATGTTGTTATCGCCGGGCTTCGTCGTCTGGAATACCGCGGTTATGACTCAGCTGGTGTTGCCGTTGTGTCTGACTCAGGAATTCACACCCGCAAAAAAGCTGGCAAATTGGTCAATCTGGAAAACGAGCTTGATTTTGACCCGCTGCCTGCGTCACATACTGGAATTGGCCATACTCGATGGGCAACGCATGGTGCGCCTAATGACGTTAACGCCCATCCGCATGTGAGTGAAGATGGCACTATTGCGGTCATTCACAACGGCATTATTGAAAACTTTGCACTATTGCGCGATGAACTCATTGACCGCGGAGTCAAGCTACGCAGCGAAACTGATACTGAAATCGTGGCCCACATGTTGGCGGCACAGATGACCGAATCTGCTAGCCTTGCTGATGGTCTGCGCGCAGTCTGTCAGCGTCTGACTGGTGCATTTACGTTGGTTGTCGTGCATTCCGAGACACCCGACGTCGTGGTTGCCGCGCGACGCAATTCGCCGCTTGTGGTTGGTCGCGGTGAGGGTGAAAACTTTTTGGCATCCGATGTTTCTGCGTTCATTGCACATACTCGTCACGCAATTGAACTCGGGCAAGACCAAATTGTTGAAATCACTCCAGAGTCCGTAACTGTGACAGATTTCTTTGGTCAGCCTGTTGACGTGAACGAATACGAAGTCACATGGGATTCGGCTGCTGCAGAAAAAGGCGGCTACGACCTGTTCATGCTCAAAGAAATTGCTGAACAGCCAAAAGCAATTGCCGATACCTTACTTGGTCGCATTGATGCATCAGGAAAAGTTTCGCTAGAAGATATGAATTTGTCACATGGCGAGTTGAAGGCAATCGACAAAATTATTATCACTGCCTGTGGAACTGCCTACCATGCGGGAATGATTGCAAAGTATGCGATTGAACATTGGACTCGCGTTGCATGTGAAGTAGAACTTGCATCTGAATTTAGATACCGAGATCCCATTCTGGATAAAAACACTTTGGTGATTTCAATTTCGCAATCTGGCGAAACCATGGACACGTTGATGGCTATGCGTTACGCCCGCGAACAAGGTTCGAAAGTGCTCGCAATTTGCAACACAAATGGTTCGACAATTCCGCGCGAAAGTGATGCTGTTATTTACACGCATGCCGGACCCGAGGTTGCTGTGGCTTCGACTAAAGCGTTTCTGACTCAAATCGTTGCCTGCTATTTATTCGCAATGTATCTCGCGCAAGTACGAGGAACTGGCTATGGCGAATCAAGTAGTGAGATTGCACTTGAACTTGGTCGTATGTCAGCGAAAGTTGATTTAGTCCTAGATACCAGCGAAGCGATTCGTGACCTCGCGATTGAGATTGCTGATGCTCGCTCAATCTTGTTCATTGGTCGCAGCGTTGGATTCCCTGTGGCTTTAGAAGGCGCACTAAAACTTAAAGAGCTTGCTTACATGCACGCCGAAGGATTTGCGGCAGGCGAACTTAAGCATGGTCCGATTGCATTGCTTGAAGATGGTTTGCCTGTATTCATAGTTGTGCCACCACAAGGCGATGAACTTCACGACAAGATTGTGTCGAATATTCAGGAAGTGCGTGCTCGTGGCGCCAAGACAATAGTTTTGGCCGAAGAAGACGACATGTCGATTAATGAGTTCGCTAGTCACATCATCCGACTTCCTAAGTGCCCAGACTTATTGCAGCCACTTGTTGCTGTGGTGCCGTTGCAAATTTTCGCCTGTGAAATGGCAACCGTGAAAGGCTATGACGTGGATCAACCACGCAACTTAGCCAAGAGTGTGACAGTCGAATAATCGACCATGGCGATTGTAGGAATTGGCGTTGACGTCGTTGACCTTGCTCGCTTTGAGCAAGTGCTCGCACGCACTCCCGACATCGTGGACCGGCTATTCACGGCCAGCGAACAAAAGAGTGCGGCAGGCCACCAACTGCCTGTTATGAGCTTGGCGGGACGTTTTGCGGTCAAAGAGGCGGTTGCTAAAGCGCTCGGAGCACCTGCGGGCATGGAGTTTCATGACTGCGAAGTCAGTAACGGCGGGGCACCGGTAGTCACGATTTCGGGCACGGTTCTAGCGGTTGCTGACTCGCTCGGAGTTGACCGCTGGCATGTGTCAATCAGTCATGACGGCCCCGTAGCGATTGCCTATGTCATTGCCGAGAGCTTGAAGCCCTAGATTTAATGTCATGACCACACCACATTGCACCGCAGTCATCGACCTTGGAGCGCTAGCCGAAAACGTCAGCACTCTCGTTAAGCGCATTGATGGCCCTGAGTTAATGGCCATCGTGAAGGCGGATGCCTATGGACATGGACTTATTCCATGTGCGCGCGCTGCTATCGCAGGTGGCGCAACCTGGCTTGCAACAGCTTTGTTGAGTGAGGCTATTGCGCTGCGCGAAGCGGGAATCCGCGAACCGGTTTTAGCGTGGCTCTATACCGCAGACGATCGCTTCATGGAATGCATTTCGCGAGACATTGATATCGCAGTTAACTCAATCGGTTCGCTGCGTGCTATTTCTTCAGCGGCATACAACGTTAATCGACGAGCACGCGTTCATATCAAAGTAGATACCGGCCTGAGTCGTAATGGTGTGACTGCTGATGATCTCGATGCATTGATCGTTGAACTTGGAAAGCATTCTGAAACCATCGAAGTGGTTGGGGTCATGTCACATTTTGCTTATGCAGATGAACCGACAAATCCTACGATTGCAAAACAGATCGCGGTCTTCACTGAGTCAGTCGATAAGTTAACGGCGGCTGGTTTCGAACTGCAGGTGCGACATCTGTCAAACTCTGCAGCCACGTTAGGTCTTCCCAATACGTACTTCAACTTAGTGCGACCTGGCGTTGCACTATATGGAGTATCACCTGGCGAACAAGTCGGCACTCCTGCGGAACACATGCTCAAACCAGTGATGACTCTTCGTTCCTCTGTCGTTTTGCTCAAGAATGTTCCTAGCGACACAGGTGTCTCGTATGCACACCAGTACCACACGAGTTCTGATACTCGACTTGCTTTGATTCCAGTTGGCTATGCCGATGGAATCCCGCGTGCTGCTTCGAATAAGGGGCCTGTTTTATTGAATGGCCGCACATTTACTATTGCTGGTCGCGTGTGCATGGATCAATTCGTACTCGATGTCGGTGACTTGGATGTTTCAGTCGGCGATGAGGTCGTTTTGTTTGGTGATCCATCTCGCGGCGAACCATCAGCGGAAGACTGGGGTAGTGCCGCTGGAACTATCGGTTATGAAATCATCACTCGCATCGGACCACGTGTCGTTCGCGAATATATCAACTCACCTTTCTAACGAGTCGTATGCAGTTCCAGATCTCTGACTCCGATGCCATGCATGACTTTGGGCAGCGACTGGGGCAGGCTCTGGTGGGCGGCGACATCGTTGTGCTCGATGGTCCACTGGGTGCTGGTAAAACCACTCTTGTGCAAGGTATTGGCCTAGGTCTTGACGTTGCGGGTTCTATTACGAGCCCGACATTTGTTGTGTCGCGAATTCATCGCGCAGGTGAACGTGGCATTGGGCTAATCCATGTGGACGCATATCGGTTGAAGACTGCAACAGATTTACTGGACATGGAAGTTGATGACCAACCGAATTCTGTTTTAGTGCTTGAGTGGGGTCGACCGTTTGTTGAGGCGCTGTCTAGTCGATGGCTAGACGTATCGATAGCCCGGGATGATTATGGAAGTGACGAGGATCCCGCTAGTGGTCAGCGGACACTTGTGATCAACAGTCATGGCCCGGACTGGGATCACGTCCTGAAGGCATTGTCATGATGATTTTGGCCATAGACACTTCTGTCGGAGTTTCAGTGGCGCTCCACGATGGCACGAGCGTATGCGCCGAAGTCACCTTGCTCGAGCATGCAATACAAGGTGAACTCACGGCTCAGTCCATCCAGGATGTGCTGACAGCAAGCGGCGTGCAGGTTTCAGATATCACCGATGTTGTCGTTGGCGTTGGTCCAGGTCCTTACACAGGTTTACGTGTTGGAATTACAACGGGCCTGGTTTTTGGGCATGCTCGGGGAATTCGCGTTCACGGTGTGTGCTCATTAGATGCCATCGCACACGACGTACGTTCCACCACTGAGCTCACAGATTTCATTGTGGTAACCGATGCTCGACGTAAAGAGTTGTATTGGGCGCATTACCGCAACGGTGAGTCATCGAACCCGCAGGTAGCAACACCTTTATATCTTCATGAGAATTTTCCGGAAGCAAAATTTTTCGGGCCCGGCACGAGCATTTATCCGGATGTTATTTCTGGAACTGACATTGCATTACGCGCAGGAGCTTTAGCGAATATGTTTGTCGCTGGTGCGGCGCAACTACGAGATGTGGTCCCGATGTATTTGCGCAAACCTGATGCGGTTGAACCGGTATCCCGCAAGTTGGTGACACCGTGACAACCGAATTACATCCTGTGGTTTTGCGCGCGATGACATGGCTCGATATTGATGACGTCGTAGCTATCGAAAAAGATTTGTTTTTAGATGATCCGTGGACCCCAGAACTTTTTTGGAGTGAGCTAGCACAAGTTCCAGAAAGTCGTGAGGTGATGGTTGCAGTTATTAATAATGCAATTGTCGGCTATGTGTCATTGCGTTTTGTTGGATCGGATGGAGATGTAAACACGATTGCAGTGCATTCGGATTATCAAGGTCAGGGAGTTGGCAAACACATGATTGCCTGGCTAGAAGCGACAGCAATCACACATGGTGTGACGCAACTATTTCTTGACGTTCGAAGTGATAATGCACCAGCCATGTCGATGTATGTCAGTCGCGGATATGAACAGATTGATCAGCGCCGTAATTACTACGGTACCGATGTACATGCGATTGTCATGAGAAAACGAATCGCATCATGACTGAACCATTAGTCCTTGGCATTGAAACGTCCTGCGACGAAACAGGTATTGGAATCGTGCGTGGCACAACTTTGTTAGCCGACGCTGTGGCGTCGAGTGTGGATGAGCATGCTCGATTTGGCGGAGTAGTTCCAGAAGTGGCAAGCAGGGCGCATCTCGAAGCAATGGTTCCTACTATTGAACGAGCCTGTATGACTGCCGGTATTCGATTAGATGATGTTGACGCGATTAGTGTGACATCAGGTCCTGGTCTTGCAGGTGCGCTACTCGTGGGAGTAGCAGCTGCTAAAGCGCTTGCCGTTGCTTTGAATAAGCCGATTTATGGCGTTAACCATCTTGCTGCGCATGTGTGCGTTGATCAACTAGAACACGGTTACTTGGACCAACCAAGCATTGCGCTGCTTGTTTCCGGTGGACATTCATCTCTGCTTCGAGTTGCGGATGTGACTCAAGACATCGAGCCTTTGGGTCAAACAATCGATGATGCTGCCGGTGAGGCTTTCGACAAGATTGCTCGGGTATTGGGATTACCTTTTCCAGGAGGTCCTTACATTGATCGAGCGGCACAAGACGGAAATCCACATGCGATTGATTTTCCGCGTGGGCTGACCAGTCCCAAAGATTTAGTGAAACATCGTTTCGACGTGTCATTTTCCGGTCTCAAAACCGCAGTGGCGCGATGGGTCGAGCGCGAACAAAACAGTGGAAACGCAGTTATTGTGAATGACGTTGCAGCATCATTTCAAGAAGCAGTTGTCGATGTGCTGATGAGAAAAGCGATTGATGCGTGTCTTACCTACGATGTGAATACTTTGGTAATCGGCGGCGGAGTAGCTGCGAATAGTAGGTTGCGCACAATTGCGCGGGAGCGCTGTCAGGAACACAACATCACATTGCGCATTCCAAGTCCAGCTTTGTGCACGGACAACGGCGCCATGGTCGCTGCGCTTGGAAGTGAATTAGTTCGTCGCGGTCGATCCGAGAGCCGCCTTGATTTTGGTACCCAGTCATCGATGAATATCACGGAAGTAGTGGCATGAGCGAATTAGCGCAATGGTTGACCCAAGGTCCGTGGCCAATAGACGGTGGACTCTCGGGTGAACTTGAAAACTTAGGACACGACCTTTCGGATGACTTGTGGTCAGCCCGGTTACTACGTGACTCCCCAGAATCCATTGCGCAGGTCCATCGCCAATACGTCGAAGCCGGTGCTCGAGTCATCATCACGGCTTCGTATCAGGCAAGTCGTCGTGGATTCATGTCGACAGGGCTCACGGACATTCAAGCCGATGCGTTAATCGCACAATCGATTGTGCTTGCGCGTGAGGTTGCCGACTCTGCATCCAGCAAAGTGTGGGTTGCAGCCAGCGTTGGACCCTATGGCGCAGTGCTTGGCGGTGGCGAGGAGTACATCGGTAATTATGGCGTCAGCCATGACGACCTTGTGACTTTTCATCGCGAACGCATAGAAGTTTTGGCCGCTGCCGGTCCTGATCTGTTTGCTTGCGAAACGATTCCCGACATTGTCGAAGTTAAAGCGCTCCTTGAGGTCTTAGCCGACTACCCGCACATACCTGCGTGGATCACAATGAGTTGCGCAGATGGCGATTTCACATGTGCTGGTCAACCGATAAGTGAGCTTGCGCTAGTGACTCGCGACCATGACAACGTTGTGGCAATTGGCGCAAACTGCACAATGCCGCAGCACATTTCGCAATTGTTTAGCACAATGCGCGAACATACTGTGAAACCATTTGTGGTCTATCCCAATGCTGGTCGACTATGGGATCCAGACAATCACGTTTGGATGGGTGAGCCACGACATTTAGTGGATCCAGAGTCCGTTCGCGAATGGGCTTTACTGGGTAGCGCCATGATTGGTGGTTGCTGTGGTTTAGGTCCACGCGCAATTCGAGCAATTGACGAGCAACTCGACGAACTACGTCAGTCGTCGGCACAGTAGCGCACGTGTGCCGTTGTCGTCGCGATAAATAGCAATGACGAGCTCGTAACCACTTGAAACAAAAGTTGATGACAATTGTCGACGCACTGCTTCGACATCAAGTTTCACGCCACGGGTCATGATGGTGACTGAGCTGGGAGAATGTTCAGCAACCGCACGCTTGATAGTTTTTGGCGAATAGGCGATGTCTGCGTCAATCTTGACTACCATTGCTAAACGAGGACTGCGTTGCTCGAGAGCAACGATGGCATCAATGTTGCTAGTCGTAATCCATCCAATGTGCTCGTTTACAAGTCCACCGTCCACCACGTGCGAGAGCCATCCCAAGGCACGCGCTCGTGTTAAGGCAGGATCAGGCACGACTAGGTACTGACCAATCGGTGATGGTGATGCGGTATCACTCCCTGGGATGACTTCGCTGTGACCGTTTTCAAGTAGAACTGCGCTGCGAGCCGCACTCCCGTGCGATGTCACCATGGCTTCAACAAGATCGCGATCACAACTTACAAACGCAGCATCCCAGTCACCGATAGCACTGTCGTCAATCCCTGGTGCAACTTTGGCCATTACCCGATGAGTGTGAGCAAGTGACTTGACGAATGACCATGATGGCGACCAGGTATGCGGATTCAATGAGCGAACCGTGTTGCCTTCAGCAGTCTTTGCAGCATCTGGGTCGCGTCGAGCCGGATCAACAAAGATGACATCGGCGTCGCGTGGGATTTCGTACTCCACGGCGTCAGCGTGAAGAACAGTTACGTCGAGATTTCTTAAATTATGTTGTGCCAGTGCAGCAATTTCTGGGTCGCGTTCAATGGCTGTGACCCGATGACCGGCTTTCGCGAAAGCGTAGGCGTCAAAACCAAGTCCGCAGGTTAAGTCGACAACATGCGCAAGCGGTGAAATGTTCTCGGTAACCCATTGGGCATGAAACTGCGAAACTGCTGGACGCGTTGCCTGCGCAAGCCCATCAGTAGTTAACAGAAACTGGGTTTCGGTTCCCCAGCGAGCTGCTGCTCGCTGTCCAAGCCAAGCCTGATGCAGGGCGCTTCCAATCAGCTCGACATCAAGATGCGGATTAGCGCGGCGAAGGCGATCAATATCGGTTGCCGTTGCGCGCACCGATCGTGCTTGTGCAATCAGTAGCTGACCTTCCGCGGACGCTAGCCATGCGATGTCGAGGCTCACGCATTCTCCGCAAGCCAGGCTAAGCCAACTGCGTGCTCTGCTGCGAGCACCTCATCTATTTGACTGCGCATAAATGACTCAGCCATGTTCGAGAACAGCGGCACGGTAACTGTGATTGTGCCTGTGATGCTCATCACGCACTCAGCACCTACTGCCTCGAGGTTGGCTGTTGCTCGAACGGAAATTGGGGCATTGGGAACCGAAATATCGAACGCGCCAGAGTGGCTAGTTTTCGATGACGTCCAGACTTGCACTTCGCGCAAAGTCACGCGGTCTCCGACTAAGTTTCGAGCAATGGGAGGAAGTTCAGTATTGAGTGTTCTTTCCACAGTGACCGTGCAGGTGCCTTCGTTGTCTACAACAGAAAATGTGTGTTCGCTGGTGTCGGCACATTTAGCGAGCAAATAGGACTCGCTTCGCAGCATGGTCCAGACGGACTCAAGTCGGGCGGGGAAGTGAAGTGATGTTGCAAAATCGGTAGGCACCTTCCTATCTTTGCCTACGGACGGCCAATCGGTAGGCTGACCCTGTACGCACACGACGAGGTGGGCGTTGTATGGAGGCATTTTTCATGTCTGATGCTCCGCGGAGTACGCGACGTCTTGAAGAGGCATTGCAAGGTTTAGTAGCCCAAGTCGTTAAATCAGCCCCACCAAATGCCGCACATGTGGCCTCTCGATATTTTGAACTCGTAGCTGCAGAAGACCTTGTTGGTCGTGAGGTGCGCGACTTAACCGAGATGATTGCCCAGCATGTCACGCTCGCCCAAACTCGGACGCTTGGCAGCGCTCGGGTTCAGGCATCGGCCCCAGTCTTGGGTCGTGACGGATGGTTTTCTGCTCACACAGTTGTTCAGATTGTTACTGACGACATGCCGTTCCTTGTCGACTCCGTCTCGGCCGCACTGTCACGAGCTCAGCATTCGATTCATCTAGTTATTCACCCGATCTATATGGTCAAGCGCGATGGTGCCGGAAACCTCGTTGATGTACTTGCCGAAGAAGTCACAAATGCTACGAATGTTCCAAGTGGCTATTCCACTGAATCGTGGATGTGTTTCGAAATTGATCGTGAAACAGACGATGAAGATTTACGCCATCTAGAGGATCAGCTTCAACACGTGCTCGCGGATGTACGAGCGGCAGTTGAAGACTGGTCTCGTATGCGCGACAAAGCTCGAGACATTGCGCGCAACTTAGTTGATCCAGGCTCGCGCGAGTTTGATTTAGAACAGCGTCAGGAAGCAAGTGCATTTCTGACTTGGCTAGCAGATGACCATTTCACATTCACCGGCTATTGCGAATATTCCCATTCGCAATCCTCAGATTTGCAAAGTGTTCCTGGCACGGGACTTGGAATCTTGCGAGCAGACTCATCCGAAACCGACAGTGAACTGCGCCCACACGCATTGTTACTCGTCACAAAAAGTGACACGCGCTCTATGGTGCATCGCTCGTCTTATACCGATCACGTCTCGCTAGCTAAAACGGATGCAACTGGAAAAGTGATCGGTGAATACCGATTCATTGGTCTTTACAGTTCAAGTGCATATACCCAGTCTGTTTTTGAAATACCGATGGTCGCTGCCAAAGCGCAATCTGTTGTCGATGCGTTTGCTCTTGGCTCTGAGTCGCACAGTGGCAAAGATCTTGTGCAATTTTTAGAAACCTACCCTCGCGATCAGATTTTTCAAGCAACAGCGCAAGAGCTCGAAGTCATCGCTCGTGGAGTTTTGCAGCTTCAAGAGCGACGACAGGTAAAAATATTTGTCCGCGATGAAGTTCTCGGTCGCTATGCCAGTGTTCTGGTGTACTTCCCGCGCGATCGGTACAACACCGATGTACGTCTGAAAATGGAACAGGTTCTCCTCGATACTTATGGTGCAGACAATGTTGATTTCACAGCGCGACTGACTGACTCGGTTTTAGCCCGCCTGCACTTTGAAGTGCGAATGCCAGTAGGGGTTCACACTCCGCCGGTAAATCTAGAGACACTTGAAAGCGCGTTAGCCCATGCAACACGATTTTGGGAAGATGATTTTGCCGATGAACTTCTCAGCCAACGCGGCGAAGAGGAAATGGTGCGTATCACGCGTGCCTGGAAAACAGCCTTCCCAGAATCATTTAAGGAAGACATCCCTGCTCGAGATGCTGTTGAACATTTATTGCGTCTTGAGGCACTTGAATCTCAAGAGGTCGGTGCGATTTCGGTAGCGCTTAATGCATCAAGTGATGCTGATGAAGGTGCACGACGTTTTACGATTTACCGACTTGGCAAACCAATCACGCTGTCATCAGTTCTACCTATGTTGCATGACATGGGTATTGAAGTGATTGATGAGCGCGCGTATGACATTCGACGTGCGGGTGCTCACACGGCATGGGTGTATGACTTTGGAATTGGATTCGAAGAGTCAGAAACACCAGGACTTGACACGCTTTCACAGCGCTTTTGTGAAACATTTATGTCTGCCTGGTCTGGCGACATAGATACAGATGGCTTTAACGCATTAGTTGTGCACGGTGGGTTAAATGCCCGCAATGTTGCAATCATTCGCGCCTATTCGGCATATTTGCGTCAAGCAGGAACTCCGTTTAGCCAGGGGTATTTGCAGCAAGTGTTGCGCACAAATGTGGGCATTGTGCAAAAAGTTCTTGACTTGTTTCGAGCGCGTTTCGATCCCGAGTACTCCGGTGATCGCGCCGATGCTGAGGTGCAGCTCGTCGGTGCCATTAATTCGGCCTTAGACGAAGTATCGAGTCTCGACCATGACCGAATTATGCGAGCTAGCGTTGCCTTAGTTCGAGCGACATTGCGTACAAACGTTTACCAGCTTGATGCTGATGGCAAGCCACAATCTGTCATGGCATTCAAACTTGACCCACGTCGCGTTCCCGATCTGCCGTTACCGCTACCGATGTTTGAAATCTGGGTTTTCTCGCCGCGAGTTGAAGGTATTCATTTGCGTTTCGCAACTGTTGCCCGTGGTGGATTGCGTTGGTCAGATCGTTTAGAAGATTTCCGCACCGAAGTTCTCGGACTTGTTAAGGCGCAAATGGTCAAGAACACTGTCATTGTGCCATCTGGCGCAAAGGGTGGCTTTGTTGTGAAGCGCGGACCAGAGCCCATAGATCGCGATGCCTGGCTTGCCGAAGGAATTGCCTGCTACCAAATGTTTATCGGGGCACTGCTTGATGTCACGGATAATTTGATTAAGGGCGACACTGTTGCGCCCGTGAATGTTGTTCGTCACGACTCAGATGATCCATACCTTGTCGTTGCAGCCGATAAGGGCACAGCAACTTTTTCCGACATTGCTAACAAGATTTCCTTGGACCGTGGCTTTTGGATGGGCGATGCCTTTGCATCTGGCGGGTCAATCGGCTACGACCACAAGGCGATGGGAATCACAGCACGCGGTGCTTGGGAATCAGTTAAACGTCACTTCCTCGAATTAGGAATTGATTGCCAAGCGGAAGAGTTCACCGCAGTCGGTGTTGGCGACATGAGTGGCGACGTATTTGGAAATGGCATGTTGCTTTCCGAACACACCCGAGTGATTGCAGCTTTCGATCATCGACATATCTTTTTGGACCCGAATCCAAACGCCGCCGCGTCTTTTGCAGAACGTCAGCGACTATTCGCGTTACCACGATCGTCGTGGGAAGACTATTCACCAACTCTGATAAGTAGCGGTGGTGGGGTATTCCCACGAAATGCTAAATCGCTTCCTATCTCTCCGGAAATTCGAGTAGCGCTCGATATACAAAGTGACAGCGAGTCAATGACTCCGTCCGAACTGATTTCACACATCCTTCGTGCCCGTGTTGATTTGTTATGGAACGGTGGCATTGGTACCTACGTTAAATCACAATCGGAAACTAATTCCCAAGTAGGTGACAAGGCGAACGACAGTTTGCGCGTGGATGGTCAGCAATTGCGCGCCCGAGTCGTAGGTGAAGGTGGAAACCTTGGCTTCACACAACTTGGTCGGATTGAGGCTGCCCGAAGTGGCGTGAAACTGAACACGGATGCCATCGATAATTCGGCTGGTGTGGACACTTCAGATCACGAAGTCAATATCAAGATTTTGTTGGACCAGGCAGTGATTTCAGGCGCACTGCAGCCGGATGCAAGAAATGTGCTGCTGGCGACGATGACTGACGAAGTTGGCTTACAAGTATTGCGCGATAACTATGAGCAAAATGCAATTCTTGAGCAGTCACGTTCACATTCAGATGCCATGTTGCGGGTTCATCAACGACTCATGCAAGGGTTGGAGTCACAAGAGTTGCTCAATCGAACAGTTGAGTATCTTCCTACAGATTCTGCGATTGACTCTCTACATGCATCTGGACTTGGTCTCACGTCGCCGGAACTAGCTGTCTTAATGGCGTACGTAAAAATTGATCTTAAGAGTGTGCGAGCAGACGACGAGTTATTCGATGAAGAATGGGCTCAAGAATTACTGGCTCATTATTTCCCCACGGCTTTGCGCCAAAAGTATTCCGACTTGATGCCAACACATCCGTTGCGCCGTCAAATTATTGCAACAGTACTTGCAAACGACATGGTGAACCATGGAGGAATTACTTTTGCCTGGCGCGCGATGGAAGAAACTGGTGCTGGTACCAGCGAAGTGCTTCGCGCCTATCGTGTGTCGCGCGAGATATTTAATTTCTCGGCGTTGTGGAGTCAGATTGAAGCTCTAGATGGACGAGTGTCTACTGAGTGCCAGACAGAGTTGTACTTGGAGTCGCGCAGATTATTAGATCGCGCGACCCGTTGGTTCTTGCAAACCCGTGGTGGACGATTAGATGTGTCGGGTGAAATTTCGCGTTTCCAATCAACGGTTGCGCAGATGAGCCCGCTCATTCCTGGAATGCTTCGTGGTGCCGAGCGGGAACGCTACGATAACCACGCTGCTCGACTTGTGGCTCTCGGAGCACCTGCGGAACTCGCGGGACGGATAGCAGGTCTCCTTGATGAGTTCTCGTTGCTCGACATTGTTGACATTGCACTCAAAGCCGATGCCGATGCGCAGCATGTCACCTCGTTGTATTTCAGCATGAGTGAGCGTTTCGAGGTAGATCGCCTGCTTGCCCATATCACGCACTTGCCGCGCGATGATCGTTGGGCATCGAATGCCCGTTCAGCGCTGAGAAGCGACCTCTATGCGGCGCTTGCCGGCCTGACCTCAAGGGTCGTTAACGCAACAGAAAACACCGAGAATGTCGATAGCCGAATTCTTGCGTGGGAAGAGCGGTTTGCCGAGGGAGTAGCAAGAACCCGAGCCACTCTTGGAGAGATTGCCATCAGCGAGCAAGTGGACCTGGCAACACTGTCTGTTGCTTTGCGAGCAATTCGCACGCTTGTCGGACAAGGCGCCAACTAGCCGATTTTCCGATAGCCGATAAGTTAGTGGCATGACAGCGTGCCGTGTCCTCATTGTGGAAGATGATGCATTACTCCGGTCCTTAACTGCCGATTTGTTGACCTCCGAAAACTACGAAGTAGCCGTTGCCGCTACTGCTGCAGAGGGCAAACGCATGGCGCTTGAGTTTGATCCAGACGTCGCCCTGGTTGACATCGAACTTGGTGCTGGGCCGACTGGAATTGACTTCGCAGAGTATCTACGAAGTCAATTTCCCTACGTTGCTGTTGTGTTATTAACGCATTTGCCGGACCCACGATTTATTGGTCAAGAGTCACGTTCGATCCCTAAGGGTGTGAGTTATGTCCGCAAAGACACGATTGCTCAACGTGGCGCCTTGCTGAAAGTTGTTGATACTGCATTCACTGAGCAAATGAAACGAGTCACGCGAGATGACCTCGAGCCGCAACGCCCACTTGCTGGTTTATCCCGCTCCCAGATTGGTGTACTACGCGCGATTGCGCTTGGGTTTTCCAATTCTGAAATTGCGCAACGTCGTGGCACATCTATTCGCGCAGTTGAGCATTTAATCGGTCGAACGTTTGAGGCAGCAGGTATTGAAAGCGACCAATCCATTAATTCTCGAACTAAAGCTGCGCGCGCTTACGTGCAATCCGCTGGTATCCCTTTCGACCATGAGTAAAGAGTCAACAAACCGCTACTCTGTACATTCAATTCTCAATCGGGTAGGAAGCCAACACTCGATGAGTTGGATTCTTGCTGTCACAACGATTCCATTTTCACTTTTTTCCACTGCCGGATTTGATCGAAGTCGCTTTGGCGGGCCCTTGACGACCTGGATTCTTGTCGGACTTGCCAGTCACGCGGTGGCGGTCTCGGTGGCAGTGTTATTTGTGATGACTGTGCTGCCCACCTCTGAGCGCGAGTCACGTCCCATGATGACTCTTTTCGCATTCATGATCTGTGGAGTCTTCAGGGGAATTTTCGTCGGGATTGTTGAACTTAAACTCGGATTTAATGATTCCTTTGAGTGGGCATACCGAATTATTGGTGGTGGTATCTCGGCACTTGGAGTCCTTTCATTTGCTGCGGTGTTCGTGTCAGTGTCGCGAGAACGTGAGCATGCTCGATTCGAGTTGGCTCGAGAACGAGGTCGACTCGTTGCACTTCATCACAATGGTCAAGCAGATATACTTCGTAAGCACGATGAAGTACATCGATTGATTGCTGCCGACATTGAACCCGCGCTTCGTGACATCACCATACGTTTTGAACATCTAGGCATTGATGATGTTGACGAACTTCAGACTTTAGGCGAGCGAATTTCGCAACTAGTTGACAAGATTTTGAGACCGTTAACCCAAATCTTGTATGACAAGCCGTTAATCCCAACTTCTGTTGATGAGTGGCAGTCCGAACAACCCAGAAGTCGCCTTCTTACCTCGCGCATAAACGCCAAACTGTTAGTCAATCCTGCGGCGACTACAGCATTGATGTTTCTTGTGGGTGTTCCGTCTATGTTCGCACGAGTAGGTGTTTACGCATTGGCGTATGCCGGCATATTCGGAGCTACGCTCTTCTTTCTTATTACTTTTTTTAAGCGATACGTTATATCGAGCCGCTTGATACCTCTGGCGCTTGGAATTGTTGAAGTCGTAGCCCTTCAAGTGGTTGCCTTGGTTTCTGTCGTTCATGTGGCCGCATTGTTCGTTGATGTATACAAGATTGGCGCTGTGACATTGTCTGGATATCCTGGGATGACGATTGTGGCTTTTCTCATGGCTGTCACGCTTGCCTATGACCAGCAAGCGCTGCAATACGAATCAGAATTTGCAGTTGCAAATCAGTTATCGTCGCTTGAAATTAGCCGGAGTGCTAAAAATGTGTGGCACATTCAAAGGTCTGCGGCATTGCACTTGCATGGACGAGTTCAAGCTGGACTCACAGCTGCGAGCTTGAGATTAGTTCGAACGACTCATCTAACGCAATTGGAAATCAACCAGATTCGCGAAGAGATAGCTGGATTAGCTCGAAGCCTTGTTGACATCGGAAATATCCATTCAAGTGCTCGCATCGCGCTTGATGAAATCACACAACTGTGGGATGGCGTATGCAACATTTCATTAGTAGAGGGCGTTGACCTACTAGATGTCATTGATGCGCAGGAAGCAACGTCTCATGCGGTCGCAGAAATTTTCAAAGAGGCTGTGAGTAACAGTATTCGCCATGGGAATTCACAAAATATTGAGATTTTTCTGACTTTGGCGAGTCCAGGCGTTTTACACATCGAAGTGTGCAATGACGGTGGAGTAGGGGATTCTCAGACCCGAGGACTTGGCTCTCGCATGCTTGATGAAATTACTATCGATTGGTCGCTGTCTCCCAAGGCTGGCGGCATGTGTTTGATGGCGAGCGTGGCTCTGGAACCCGTATCTAGCACAATAGAAGCGTGAACCAACCTATTCCGGTAATTCTTGATTGCGATCCAGGTCATGATGACGCTATGGCCATCTTGTTGGCGGCGGCAAATCCCGCTGTTGAACTGCTCGGCATCACGACGGTGTCTGGGAATGGTTCGCTAGACAAAGTCACCTACAACGCGCAGCGGATTTGCACATTGGCTGGTATTGCTCCACCTATTGCCCGCGGCGCAAATGACCCACTCGTAGGAAAAGCGAGTGCGGCTCCAACGATTCACGGCGCAAGTGCGCTTGATGGGGCAGAGTTACCAGAACCTGCATACGACGTGAGCCCGCTTTCTGCTGTTGAGTTAATTGCCGAACTCGTTCGGGAATGCGACCGCCCTGTGACTTTAATTCCGACGGGTCCAATGACCAACATCGCTTCGTTCTTGCTGGCGCACCCTGAACTTCATTCGAGAATTGAAAAAATTTCATTTATGGGCGGCAGTGTGACGCGCGGAAACTGGACGCCGTACGCGGAATTTAACATTTGGGCTGATCCAGAAGCTGCTGACGTTGTTCTGACTTCGGGACTTCCGATTGTGATGACGGGTTTGAACGTGTCACACATGGCCTTAGCAACGCCGGAAGTACTTGATCGCATTGATGCACTCGGAACTCACCTTGCGACAACCTGTGTGGACCTGTTGAAATTTTTTGCTCACACATATCGCGATGTATTTGGGATGCCAGATCCGCCATTGCATGATCCTGTTGCAGTTGCATGCGTTATTGACCCAAGCATTGTGTCCACTGAATTCTTGCCAGTATCAATTGAGTTGAATGGCACATTGACTCGCGGAGCCACAGTAGTTGATGTTCATAGTGTGACGGGACGCGAAGCGAATGTGCATGTGGCCATGGATCTGAATGTCGACCGATTTTGGAACATGATGATGGATTCAATTCGAGACTTGGGTTAAGCATGCCGTGGGAAGCACCTGAAGATTTTCCAAAACGCTATGGCTGGAACACTCCGGTCACCGCACCTGGACCAGATGGTGGACAAATGTTGCGGGGAATTCGCCGCATTCAACATGACCCGCTGAGTTATTTACATCAGGTGTGGCATGACAGCGGCGACGTAGTTCAATTCCCGATACCCCGACCAGCTACGTATCTCGTGTCGTCACCTGCGGGTGCTCGAGAAATTTTAGTAAATCACAACAAAGCGATGGGCAAGCGAACTGTTCAATACACAACGTTGTCCTTAGTGACAGGCACGGGTTTACTCACATCTGACACTCATGCCTGGCGACCTCGCCGACGGATGCTTCAGCCCGCTTTCCATCATGAGATGGTGGCGCTAACGCGAGGGCATGTTGTCAATGCGTTGGAGCGATTAAACGCACACTGGGCGAATTTAACCCAAGACGGTCCAGCGCTTATTGATGTTGATCAAGCAATGATGGAACTCGCCTTAGAAATCACGGGGGCAACATTATTTGGTGTGGACCTCGCCGACGATGCGGCAGTCATTACGGAAGCCACACTGGCTGCATTACATGGCGTGATACAACGTGCCCGAAATCCACTTCCCATGCCGATGTCGATTCCCACACGAAACAACCTTGGTATGCGTCGCGCAATTAGACAGCTTGATCGTTCTATTTCCGCGATAGTGAATGCGCGACAAGCACAACCACATGATCCCAATAGTCCCATTCGCGACATGCTAGACGTGTTGCTTGATCCAGATGTTGACGTGCCACTGACTCCACAACAAGTGCGCGATGAGGTCGCAACATTCATAGTTGCCGGACATGAAACCGTGGCTAGCGGACTGACATGGGCATGGCATCTCTTAAGCCGTGATTCATCAGAGCAGGAGTTGTTAGCTGCAGATACGCAGCGCGCGAACATGGTGTTCGATGAAGCATTGCGTTTGTACCCACCAGCGTGGGTCATCACGCGGCGTGTGCTTGAGGACATTGAGATTGACGGTTTTGTTATCCCTGCTGAGTCCATGGTGATTGTCAGCCCGTGGTTAGTTCACCGACATGCGAGCGTGTGGAATGACGCGGAGCAATTTATTCCCGATCGTTTTGCTGGTGGTGTGCCACAAATGGGTTACTTACCGTTTGGCGCCGGACCTCGCCAGTGCATCGGCCGCGACATGGCACGACTAGAGGCATCGATGATTCTTGCGGATCTCAGTTCGCGCTGGAAGTTTGAGCCCGTTGTGTCAGGTGAGGTATCAATCGATGCATCAGTCACGCTTCGACCAGCTCATGGACTTCCACTGCGGGTAAGTCGACGTTAATTCGTAGCAATCAGATCTAGAACTGCGTCATGAAGACGACCATTTGTTGTGAGTGAGCTTCCTGAATCAAAAAGTGGTTTGCCATCAAGTCCGGTGACAGTGCCACCCGCTTCGCGAACCACTGGTACGAGCGCCGCTTGATCCCAAGGACTCAGTTCAGGTTCTGCTGCAATGTCCACAACACCTTCGGCAACCATCATATGTGACCAAAAATCTCCATATGCGCGGATTCGGTCTACGCGTGATTGAATCGCTGCAAGTCCGCCACCCTTGCCAAAAGCTTCCCAGCCAATGGGATCTGAAAATGAAAATGATGCATCGGCGATGTTGCTAATTTTCGACACCTGAATTGATCGCACTGAATCGTCTACGTCTTGTGTGAAGGCGCCTTCACCGATTGCTGCCCACCACTTACGTCGTAACGCTGGGGCCGAAACCACACCGACTTGTGGCTCGCCATCAACCAGCAATGCAATTAAGGTTGCCCAGACGGGAACACCGCGAAGATAGTTACGAGTACCGTCAATTGGGTCGAGTACCCATTGTCGCGAGGATGACGGATTGACTGCCTGATATTCTTCGCCGACAATCCCATCTTCTGGTCGTTCTTGCGCGATCATGCCGCGTAACAGTTGTTCGGTGTTTTTGTCTGCTTCAGTTACTGGTGTGCGGTCTGGTTTAGTTTCAATCGCCAGATCCAATGCGCGATACCGGGACATCGTCATAATGTCGGCTTCAGCTGCCATACGCAATGCAAATTCCAAGTCGATGTTCATATCAATAACCGTAGTGCCTCGGCACTTCGTCCGAGCATGGTGTGCTAACTCGACGGCGTGTGTAATGCAACAAGTAGTCGACGTAACGATTCCAGACGTGCAAGCCCAGAGTCGCCAGCGTGACCCGAAGTGGCCCACGCATCTAAGGCACAGTCCGGCGGTGAGCCGCCTACATCGTTAACATGCGTGCATGCTCGAGGACAATCATTAGCGCCATCAACAAGTTCAGGAAAAGATTCAATGATGTCGCTCGGATTGACATGCGCAAGACCAAACGAGCGAATACCCGGAGTATCGATTACCCAGCCGGTGTCTTGTGGCAGAGGCAAAGCAATTGCTGAGGTTGATGTGTGTTTGCCGCGACCTGTGACATCGTTAACGTCACCAGTTGTGCGGTGTGCGTCTGGAACGAGCGAATTAACGAGCGTGGACTTGCCAACACCGGAATGGCCAATAAAAACGGTGATTCGGTCATGTAACGCATCACGCACTGCATCGATTCCGGCGCCAGTTTTTTGATTGACTTCAATGAAATTCAGATCCATTGTCGAGTAGTTATCGATAATTGGGGTCGCGCTTGCAACATCAACTTTAGTAATGATGAGTAATGCTTCTAATCCTGCTTCGAAGGCAGCCACCAGTGCGCGATCAATGAGACCTATGCGTGGCTCTGGGTTAGCCGCAGCCACCACGATTGCCATTTGATCCGCATTTGCAACTATGACTCGTTCAACAGGATCGCTATCGTCTGCGGTGCGCATCAGCACAGTGTCGCGGTCAAGTATTTCTACCAAGCGAGCGAGTGTGTCAACCGTTCCACTCAAGTCACCCACAAGTCGCACGCGATCACCCACGACCGCACCTTTGCGTCCGAGCTCGCGAGCTTTGACAGCAATCACTGTTGTTTGTTGTTCATGCGGAACCCCGAGTGGATACACGCAGGTAATGCGACCGCGATCTACTGTGACTACTTGTCCTATATCCGCCTGCGAAAAATCGGGCCGGTCTTTGCTACGACGTCGAGAGTTTGCCCGATTGGGGCGCACTCCGATGGAATCTTCGTCGTAACGATTCACTGGCTCACCAACGTGAGCCACATGTCTGCAAACTCTGGAAGTGTCTTTGCAGTCGTGGCGATATTTTCAACAAGTACATCAGGTACTGCCAGACCAATGACTACAGCAGCCATAGCCATCCGATGATCGTCGTACGTAGAAAACGTTCCACCATGCATTGGTTGTGGTTCGATAATGAGTCCGTCTTCGGTTTCTGTTACTCGACCACCAAGGTTGTTGATCTCGGTTGCAAGCGCCGCAAGGCGATCTGTTTCATGACCTCGAAGGTGTGCAATGCCGCGCAATTGGCTTGGCGAATCAGCAAGCGCTGCCAGTGCAGTGACGACTGGCGTGAGTTCACCGACGTCATGCAAATCGACATCAATTCCATGAATGGCACCGGTTCCAGTAATTGTTAATGACTGTGAACTTTGAGTGATGTGAGCCCCCATGTCACGCAAAATCCATCTCAAGTGATCGCCTGCTTGGGTTGTCTGTTCTGGCCAATCTGGAATCGTGACGCTTCCACCGCAGACAAGTGCCGCAGCCAAAAATGCGGCTGCGTTTGATAAGTCTGGTTCAACTGTGACACTAAATGGTTCTGCAATTCCAGGATGAACCACCCACGTCGCGTTGTATGCGTCAGTCACGTGAGCATCAACCCGAATGCCGACGTGCGCCAAGGTTTCGATTGACATGTCGATGTGGGGAAGTGACGGCAGCATCCCGCCACTGTGGCGAATCGTAAGCCCGCCGTCGTAGCGCGAACCTGCGAGCAAAAGTGCAGACACAAATTGCGATGATGCCGACGCGTCAAGCTCAATGTCTCGACCTTCAACATGTCCTGTGCCGTGAACCGTAAACGGAAGTGTGCCTCGACCATCATCATCAACAGAAACATCAAGATCGCGTAGCGAGGAAATAATCTTTTGCATTGGTCGCACGCGGGCCCGAGGGTCACCATCAAAACGAATGTCTCCGGCGGCTAAGGCAGCTACTGGCGGCACGAATCGCATGACAGTTCCTGCGAGTCCGCAGTCCACCTCGCCTGGACCAACAAGTGGCCCAGGCGTCACAAGCCACCCAGTTTCAGTGTCTTCGACTGCGGCGCCAAGGCTTGAGAGCGCGGAAGCCATCAGCAATGTGTCGCGAGCCTTCAGCGGTTGGTGGATGTGGCTCGGGCCGCTAGATAAGGCAGCCAGCACTAACCAGCGATTCGTGAGTGACTTGGACCCTGGAATGCGCACCTGTGCATCAAGCGCCTGCGTGCGCGTTGGGGCATGCCATAAGTCATTCACGGTCTCAAGCCTAACGGCTGGCAGACTGAGGTTTTATGTGCGGACGTTACACCCTAAAGACTGACCCTCGAATGATTGCGGCGCAATTTGATGTGACCACAATCCTTCCTGAACTCGAGGACCTGCGACCTAACTACAACACTGCGCCGACCCACGCAGTGCCCGTGATTGTGGCTCGTGAAGGAGTTGTCACAATGGGCGCAATGTCGTGGGGACTGATACCAAGTTGGGCAAAAGACCCAGCTATTGGAAGCCACATGATTAATGCCCGAGTAGAAACTATTACTGAGAAACCGTCGTTTCGCAGTGCAATTGAGAAACGGCGTTGCATTATTCCTGCAGATGGTTGGTACGAGTGGCAAAACATCGACAAAGTAAAAGTTCCTTATTACTTTTCGGATAGCCAGGGCGAGCTCATTGGGATGGCTGGAATTTACGAACGTTGGACGGCGCCTGATGGTGTGGTCGTGTGGTCAACAAGCATCATCACCACAGCGGCACAGAGTCACATCGCTTACGTGCACGAGCGAATGCCGTTGCTAGTAAACAAACGTTTAAGGTCCGTGTGGCTTAACGATGGCTCTGCTCCGCTCGATGCTGTGCTGGAAGCAAGTGACACCGCATACAACATCACTTGCTGGCCGGTTGGTAAAGAAGTCGGAAATGTGCGCAACAACAGCTCGGACTTAATAGTTCCTCGGGAATAATTTGCGCCAGCCAAAGGTTGTGAGCGGTATGCCTGTATTGGACAGACCGTTAGCCTTAGTAATTGTGAAGGAAACGGCAGCTGAACGCACCGCTCGCTTTGAGCGTGATGCGATGCCGCACCTTGATCAGTTGTATGCCGGCGCACTTCGGATGACAAAGAATCCTTCCGATGCCGAAGACCTTGTTCAAGAGACCTACATCAAGGCGTACCGAGCCTTTGATCAATACGAAGACGGCACAAATCTTAAAGCGTGGCTATTTCGCATTCTTACTAACACGTACATCAACCTGTACCGCAGGAATCAGCGCGGACCAGCAATTGATCCCACTGACACAATCGAAGATTGGCAGATGGCTCGAGCAGAGCGCCACACGTCGGGTGGTCTTCGATCTGCTGAAGCAGAAGCATTAGACCTTTTGCCAAACGATGTGATTTCAAACGCGTTGAAGTCAATTCCGCTTGAGTTCAGCCAAGCCGTGTATTTGGCTGACGTTGATGGATTTAGTTACAAAGAAATTGCCGAAATTATGGATAGTCCGATTGGAACAGTCATGTCCCGACTCAATCGCGGACGCAAAATGTTGCGTGAACTTCTCGCCGATTACGCGATTGAAAATGGATTCGTGAAAGGGCCGAAGTCATGAGTTGCGGTCAGCACCACGAGGTACCTTGCTCACAGATTGCAGACTCACTGAGCGCTTTCCTTGATCAAGAGCACAGCGACATGGAGGCAACAGTTCTTCGCCACCATCTTGAAGAATGCCCGCCTTGTGCCCAGGAAGCCGATGCCATACAGGTTGTGAAGTCGCTCGTGGCTCGGGCCTGTTGTGAGGAACCCGCGCCAGACGCGGTCTGGGCTAAAATATCGCTACAAATCACGCAAATTCAGGTCGAAATAACCCGTGTCATTCGGCAGGTCGATTAGGCCCTATTCTTGGAACCTAAACGTTTTGAAATACAAGGAGTCATCTCATGAGCAAGCGTGGTCGCAAGAAGCGTGATCGCAAGAAGAACAAAGCAAATCACGGCCGTCGTCCAAACGCCTAGATTTCGATTATTAAATCGCCTTCTTGAACAACATCTCCAATTGATACGGCAACGCGGGTCACAGTACCCGCGTTTTCCGCAATTACTGGAATTTCCATTTTCATAGATTCGAGCAACACGATTGTGTCGCCGATAGCAACAGTGTCGCCTTCGGAAACATAGATTTCCATAACGTTGGCGACCATGTCAGCGCGAATCTCAGGCATAGTCCATACGCTAGCCTAAGAAGCGTGTCAGTTACTAGTGCACAAATGCCAGATATCGCAGCGCAGCGAACAGACTTGACGCCTGCTGACATTGATTATTTACAGCTTCTCCTGACTGACTGGACTTTAATAGCTGACCTGGCATTTGCAGATCTGCTGTTATGGCTTCCGACGTGGAATGAAGCAGGCTTTATTGCAGCGGCGCAAATCCGTCCGACAACAGGACGCACTCATATTCCAGAAGACCTTATTGGTCACTTTGCACCGCGTGGTCGACATGCCGAACTTGATCGCGCGTTTGCCACTGGTGAAATTTGCTTAGGTGCTTCAACTGCCAAACATGAATTAACACAAGCAATCCCTATCCGTCGTGATGGGGAAGTGATTGCTTTAATCGGACGTTATTCGGGAAATCCCACCGCAGGTCGTCTTGAAGAGGTTTACACACTGTGTGCTGACGATTTAATTCATATGGTTGCCTCGGGTGAATTTCCTCGCCACACCGACAATGATCAGGGCACAGGTGGCCGCGGTGGAGCGCCTCGAGTAGGTGACGGTTTAATGTTGCTTGATTCGGATGGGCGAATCACTTTTGCAAGCCCTAATGCACGCTCGGCATTTCGTCGACTTGGCGTCGCAATAGATATTGAAAATCAAGTACTTGCCGATATTGTCTCGAGCCTTAATCGACATGGCGTGCCTATTAATGACACGTTAAGTCTGGTAGTTCGCGGACGAATCCAAGCCACGTCAGAAGTTCAAGGTCAGCAATCGTCTGCCACCGTGAGGTCGATTCCATTGAGCCGGCCAAAAACGCAACCACATACTTTGATGCTTATTCGCGATGTCACGGACATCCGTCGACGCGAGCAGGCACTCGTAGGCAAAGATGCTGCAATTCGAGAAATTCATCATCGCGTAAAAAATAACTTACAAACTGTTGCATCCTTGCTGCGTTTACAAGGACGTCGACTTCCTGATGAAGCATCACGCAACGCCATTGCAGAAGCTGGTCGCCGTGTAGCAACTATTGCGGTGGTGCACGATTTACTTGCCCATAATCCAGGAGCGAGTGTGGACTTTGACGAAGTTGCACATCGCGTTGTTTCTTTGACAATCGAAACATCACTTAACTCGCAAGTACGAACGTCGATTCAAGGAAAGTTTGGCGTTCTTCCTAGTGATCAAGCAACGACCATGGCGCTGGTGGTTGCCGAGCTTGTTGCTAACTCGGTTGAGCATGGTTCGCCTGGCCAGAACGCATTAGTTGTTGTTATCGAAGTTGATCATGTCGACGAGCGTCATCACGTCACAGTTACAGACAACGGCCCCGGTATTGAGTTGCCAGTTGATCCATCGCGTGGCCTCGGGTTAGCGATTGTGTCGACTCTGGTAACTGAAGAGTTACAAGGCACAATTACCTTTGAGCATGTTGACTCTGCCGCGACTTTGCGTGGCACTCGGGTAACTGTCGGGTTTTAGCGCAGAAACTTAAAGAGCTAAGTCAGTGTCGAATACGTGTGGTGCTGGCTCGAGACCACGAGCGCGAGCACGTTGAGCACGACGCTTGATAGCGCGGCGTTCGTCTTCGCTTGTTCCACCCCAGACACCTGAATCCTGACCGGTTTCCAACGCCCATTTCAGACATGGCTCAATAACGGGACAGCGACGGCATACAGCCTTCGCTTCCTCGATTTGTAGCAGTGCCGGGCCGGTATTACCGATTGGGAAGAATAATTCCGGATCTTCCTCACGACACGCTGCCTGGTGGCGCCAGTCCACGCGTTCCTCCAAGGTCTAGATGCGGGCAAAAATGGCTTATTTCCTGAGAAAATAGCGTTTCCCCACTCACGTCGGGAAGTACTACCCTCTCACTTCGTGAAGGTTTTCACAACCATTTAGCCCAAACTCTTTATAAAAAATGGGTGTTGAGTGGCTCACACACCAGTGAGGCTATGCCAGAACTCGCAATGCGTTAGGGACATGACTGAAGTGAGCCAGCTGGACAGTTCCTAGTGCCTCTCCGTCCACCTGAAGCCACGTAGGAACGTCTGCTCTCATATGGACTGCGTCAGTGTCATGAGCCGTGACAACGCCGTCTAGGGCGGCTAAATCACCACCTGCAATGACTGTGCGAGCTAACCGCATTATGTCTGAAATTCGCAGACGAGTGGGCGCATAAACCGTCAATTGTGTGTCTTGCGCTGCTGCAGGTTGAGGGTTGAGGGCTCGTGCCCCAAGGTAGGTCCACGGCGAAAAGTTCACAACCATGGCGAAAAACGCCTCGATTGAAAGATCAGGAATTTTTATGTGGGGTTTCTTGCGGTCAAGCCGGGAAAAAAGTTCTTGAGCTGCGTAAAGGGCATATCGTGCATCGCTTGCTTTTCGGGTTCCAGATCGGTGTTGCTCCATCCGAGACAGCACCGCGGCATCTGCCCCGAAACCGGCATTGAACAAAAAATAGCGATCAATGTCATCGGCCTTAACTCTGCCAAGTCCAATGGGTGTCACGCTCGTGCGATCAATTGCAGCGAGTACTTGGCGAGTTGCTTCCACGGGATCCGCGGGGTATCCAAGATTGCGCACAAAGACATTGGCGTTGCCACCTGGGATTATTCCGAGTAACGGTCTGCGCAAGACGTCGTCACATGTCATGAGGCCGTTTGCAATTTCATTGACAGTGCCATCACCACCAAGAGCGAGTACGACATCAAAGTTTTCGTGAGCCGCCTGTTGCGCGAGTTCTTGGGCATGTCCGCGCTGCGATGTATGTTCAACTGTAAGTTCAAGGCGGCTACGCAACGCTGCGACGATTACTTCGCTGAGGGCTTCAGTAGTGGTAGTCGCATATGTGTTGACCACAAGTAATGCGCGCATGCCGCAAGCCTATCTTTCGGCACCTGCAGGAATGAGCGATAGCGTAAGAGTATGCGGAAAATTGCGGTGGCCCTTGGTTTCATTGAAGCAATATCGTTAATTGTGTTTGCCGTGTCCATTGTTATTAACGCACACCGTGATCACAGCACCGTCGGTTCACCGAGTGTGCAGGCAATCATCTTTACTGTGTTTGCCTTAGGTCTTATAGCGCTGTCTTTTGCGCACCACAAAGGACAGACCTGGTCACGAACGCCATATTTGTTGCTACAAATTTTTGCTGGGATTATTGCCTACACGTTGCTGAGCGGAACTGGGTGGAATGCAAAATTCGTTGGCGCACTCGTTGGTGTCATTGGAATCACAGCATTTGTCGCCGCTGTGAAGTCGTCAAACTAACCTTGTAGTTCAGTGCGCAAATGCGCGAGCGTCTTAGCAAGTAATCGCGACACATGCATTTGCGAAATTCCTAATTCCGAAGCGATTTCAGATTGACTCTTATTATCAAAAAATCGCATGACTAAAATTTTCTTTTCCCGTGCATCGAGTGCTTCAAGAAGCGGTCGAAGTGATTCTCGGTACTCGACATTTTCTAATGATTCATCGATAAAGCCCAATCTGTCTGACAATGATTGCGATTCATCATCGTGACTATCACTAAGACTTACGGTGGAGTATGCAGAGTTTGCTTCGATTGCTTCCATGACATCGTCTACCGAAATCGACAAACGTGTGGCAATGTCTTGCGGTGTTGGTGAGCGATCCAACTGATGTGTAAGTTCCTCGCGAGCTTTGCTGACTTGAGCACCAAGTTCTTGTAACCGTCGGGGAATGCGGATAGCCCAGGTCTTGTCTCGAAAGTAGCGCTTAATTTCACCGACGATTGTAGGCGTTGCATATGTGGAAAATTCAAAACCTAAGGATGCATCAAATCGATCAAGTGACTTAATCAGTCCGATAGTGCCGACTTGCACCAAATCGTCCAACGGTTCACCACGATCAGCGAACTTGCGCGCAAGGAAGTGCACAAGTGGCAGGTGCCGCTCAATGAGGGCAGCGCGAAGTGACTCGTGTTCGGGAGTGTTAGTTTCTAGAGCGCCTAACTGCTCAAGCATCTCGCGATCGTGAGATCGCAAGTCACTGTCTTTATGCACTCGCAGTGACCTTCGTTGTTAACGAGATACTGACTCGGCCGTCCTCAGTAGTTGAACTACTGACGTTGTTGACTAGTGCAGCCATAACTGTCCATCCGAAGCCTGCTTTGTCAGGTTCGCTAGCGCCGCGAGGGCCGGTCAGAGTTGCGGTAATCGAATCAGTGTCGCATTCGAAGGTGATGTCGACAGATTCGTCGGACTCGCATAACACTGCAGCAAAAGCTTCGTCTACAGCGAGTCGCAAGTCTTCGATTTGATCAACAGAGAGATTGATGTGCGCGCCTAGATGCGCTGCACTGGTGCGCACGAGCGCGACAAAAGTTGCTTGCGCTGGCACAGTGAGATGAATTGAGGTCACGACAAAACGCTAACCTACGAACCACCAAGTTCGTTCAATGGCTCGCCTGAGAGCCGATAGACCGTCCACTCATCCATAGGCACAGCACCGAGTCTGCGATACACATCAATGGCTTTCTGGTTCCAGTCGAGTACCCACCATTGGAATCTTGAATATCCGTTGTCAACACAAATGGCTGCTAATTCGCGCATCAGCGCCTTACCAAGTCCTTGACCACGAAAAGGTTCGCGTACATAAAGGTCTTCAAGATATACGCCGTGCTTTCCGTCCCAAGTACTGTAATTCAAGAACCAGATCGCCATGGCAGCAAGGCCATGTCCGTCCGGTGCGTCAATAACATGTGCAGAAAGCGAAACGCCACCGAAGAGAGCCTGGTGAAGGTCCTCTGCGGTGGCGGTTACAGCGTCTGGTTCATTCTCGAAAATTGCAAGTTCGAGAATCATCTCGTGCATCTGGGCTACATCATCAGGTGTAGCGCGACGAACGACGATGGACATGTTGAGTGATTAGGCCTTTTTGGAATCAGCGAAGATGTCGGCGATTTCGTCAATCTTTGCAAGTAGCTGATCAGCAACTGCTACGTCAACGGTGCCCTTGGTGCCAGCTGCGCCAGCAAGTTTTGTGGCTTCGTTGAAGAGTTGGTGCAACTGTGGGTACTTTTCAAAGTGTGGTGCCTTGAAGTAGTCAGTCCACAGAACCCACAGGTGATCCTTGACCATGTGTGAGCGATCTTCTTTGATTGCAATGGCGCGAGCCTTGAAGTTGGCGTCGTCGGATGCGTGGTACTTCTCCATGCATGCCTTAACTGACAATGCTTCGATACGCGCCTGGGCTGGGTCGTAAACGCCACATGGCAAGTCGCAGTGTGCGCTGACTGTGATTGTTGGTGCAAAAAACTTCATAGTGTCCTCCGAAGATTGGTTGCGGCTAACCGCTAGGACAAGGCTACGACACAGAGGTGCGGTTGGCATCACCAAGGCTGGAACAATAGGGCTATGGCTCTTGGGTTAGCTCGTGTTACGGGACTGTCTATGGTTCCGTATTTGGCGCCAGGCGACGTTGTCTTAGTGCGCTACGGCAGTTCGTTCGCTGTTAATGATGTGGTGCTTATTGATCAAGGTGAGCGAACTGAGATTAAGCGGGTCACACGTATTGAAGGCTCACATGTTTTTGTCCACGGTGACAACGCCGAAGTGAGCCACGATTCCCGTCAGTATGGTGCTCTTACTTCAAGCCAGGTAATCGCCACCGTAAAGTGGCGATTACCTCAATCCTTGCGATTCCTTGCGAATCTAGGCAGCTCTCATTAAGGAATGAGCGTGTTGGCAAAGATTTGCCAAGCCAGCAGAGACTTCGCGACCAAACTCAGGACGATGTAGGCGCGCTCGCCACGAAGGTAGTCGCTCCATTTGCCCTTTGCTTGATATTGCTTGAACTGCACATAGGCAAACGAATTAAACATCACGAACAGCGACACAACGATGCCGTAAACGAATCCCGGAGGATCAGCTTGCACAGGTGACTTAGGGCTAAGGATATAAATGACAATTGCAAGCCACGGGACAATTCCTGCGATACAACCAAAGATAAACGGCAACCATTCGCCGCTACCTGGTTCGCAAAACTTTTCTTGTAGCCATCCGAACAGAATCATGGACGCATTCACGCCGAAGATTGCGATGAGCGCAGCAATATCTGTGACTCCACATACTTGCGCGATGAGCACAATCATGACCGATGAGCTAATGCCGTATTCAACCCAACGGAAATAGTTGCGGTGCTGGGTAAGTCCCTGCGAGTAACGTGCGAAGAACGCAGGGCTAGCCACAATGAAGTGCGCCACAGATGACAGCGCAAGGAACAAAGCAACACCAAGTGCCAATGGCGAATGGAACAACACAATGGGTTCGGTGAAGTCAGTTCCTGGCGGGCCGGCCATGTAAGAAGCACGAACAGGAAGTGTGAAGTCGGTGGACAATGCCAACACTGCTGCGAGTTGAAGCAAGTGCAGGATTCCAGCAATCAGATTAAAACGACGTAATTTTGCGTGCGTAGGGTTACTCATGCTCCAACTGTAATTAGCAACGCACCATTGTGCAGGTCAAAGTTCACACTAGGGAACGATTACGAGCTTTCCTCGAACATCGCCGCTGGCCATGAGCGCAATCGCTTGATCCGTCTCGGACAAACCGAAGGTTTGTTGAATTTGTGGACGAAGTCCCGTTTTGCCCAAGAATGCCACGAGCTGCGAAAACTCTTCGCGAGTTCCCATCGTTGAACCAACTACTTCGAGTTGCAAGAAAAACAAGCGATTGAGATCAGCTGGCGGGTTAGCTCCGGATGTGGCACCGCAAATGACAATACGACCACCGGGACGAAGTGAACGCATAGAGTGCGACCACGTTGCCTCACCGACGCTTTCCATCACCGCATCAACTTTGCCTGGCAACTTCGCGCCGACTTCGAATGCTTCATCTGCGCCAAGGGTGAGTGCATATTCGCGTTTGGCGGCATCACGAGATGTCACCCACACCGTAAAACCGGCAGCGTGTGCAAGTTGAATCAAAGCGGTAGCAACTCCGCCGCCAGCACCTTGGATGAGCACAGTATCGCCGGGCTTAAGTCCTGACTTGGTGAAAAGCATGCGATAGGCAGTAAGCCAGGCAGTCGGTAGGCACGACGCTTCTTCAAAGGTCAGGAAATCCGGCTTGTCAATGACGTTACGGGCTGGCACAGTGACGAATTCAGCGAAGGTACCGTCGTAGATTTCACTTAAGAGCGATCGCTTTGGATCAAGTGTTTCATCGCCATCACTTGCATCGCCGATAACAGCATGCACAATGACTTCGGTTCCGTCATCAAGTACACCTGAGGCATCTGTGCCCAAGACAATAGGTAAGCGGTCGGCTGTTGTAGCAACTCCACGTAAAGTCCAGACATCGTGATGATTTAACGAGGCAGCTTTCACGTGCACCCGAATCCATCCGTCCTTGATTTCAGGATCAGGATGTTCACCGATTGTCAGTCCAGCGACTGGGTTGTCTGAATCAAAACTTGTTGCAATAGCAGCACGCATTAGTCTTCCTCTACATCATCATCAAGTCGGGCAAGCCAGGTAGCAAAGCGTTCAATTGGAATCTCGAAGTCGGGATTGATGTCCACAAACATGCGCAACTGATCAGCAAGCCATTCAAGTGTGACATCTTCTTCGCCACGCCGTTTAGCTAATTCTTCAATTCCACGGTCAGTGAAGTACATGTTTACTCGAATGCTTGTGCGACGAGCGCAGCTTGTTCAACTTCGTGGCGGTGGTGCGAGCCAACCGCTGGCGATGAAGACGCTGGACGTGACACGAGTGTGAGTGGGCGGTTAATAACTTCGGGCAAGTTCAGCAACATAAATCCACCTGCACCTTGGTTACGAGGTTCTTCTTGTACCCAACGCACATTCTTAAGTCCTGGATATTCAGCCAGAGCCTGTGGCAAAAGCAACGACGGAAGTGGGTACAGTCGCTCCACTCTAATGATTGCGACGTCACGTCGGCCAGACTTTTCTCGCTCGGCAACCAGGTCGTAGTACACCTTGCCCGAACACAACAAAACTGTTGTTACGTCATTCGAGTTCACAGTCGTGTCTCGAATGATTGATGTGAACGTTCCACTTGTGAAGTCACTGACTGCGGACGTCGCAAACTTTGCTCGCAGTAATGACTTCGGTGTGAATACAACAAGTGGACGCACTAAAGGTGAGTGCACCTGCCAGCGCAATAGGTGGAAATATGACGCTGGAGTAGATGGCATCGCGACAGTGATGTTGTCTTGAGCGCATAGTTGTAAGAAGCGCTCGACACGTGCTGATGAGTGATCAGGACCTTGGCCTTCAAAACCATGCGGCAAGAGCAACGTGACATCGCTTCGTTGCGCCCACTTTTGTTCACCGGCGGAAATGAATTCGTCAATGATGGTTTGAGCTCCGTTGACAAAGTCACCGAATTGGGCTTCCCACAACACCAGTGCGTTAGGGCGAACCACTGAATATCCGTACTCGAAACCCATCGCAGCGTATTCACTCAGCAGTGAGTCGTAGACGTACAGTCGTGCGCCATTTTCGTAACACTGCTTGAGCGGCTTGTATTGCCAACCAGTCTGCTTGTCTACGATGACGGCATGACGATGACCAAAAGTTCCGCGCCGTGAATCTTGACCTGAAAGGCGAACAGTTGTGCCTTCGGTGAGTAGCGACCCGATTGCGAGTGCTTCTCCCATGCCCCAGTCGATCTGATCAGTTGCGACCATTTCGGCACGACGCTGCAATTGCGGCAGCAGGCGTGGATGAACAGTAAAGCCCTCGGGCATATTTAATTGCGATGCCACAACGCGGTCGACTACTTCACGTGAAATTCCGGTCGGAACATCAATTGACGGAGTTTGAGGTTCCAAACTCTGCTGACCCGTTGCAACAACTTCATTGCTACCCGCATTGAAGTGCTCACCGGATGACGCCTTGGTTGCTTGGAAAACTTTTTCCAACTCGTCCTGGTAGTGCTTCAGTGCTGCTTCCGCTTCTTCGACAGTAATGTCACCGCGACCAATAAGCGCTTCGGTGTACAACTTGCGCGTTGAGCGCTTTTGGTCGATAACTTCGTACATTAACGGTTGGGTGAGTGAAGGATCATCGGCTTCGTTATGACCACGTCGGCGGTAACACACCATATCGATAACAACATCTTTATGGAATGCCTGACGGTAGTCGTACGCCATTTTGGCAACCCGAACTACTGCTTCAGGATCATCGCCATTGACGTGGAAAATTGGCGCTTGAATCATGCGTGCGACATCGGTTGCATACACGCTGGTACGGCTATACCGCGGAGACGTGGTAAAGCCGACTTGGTTGTTAATAACAAGGTGAATAGTGCCACCAACACGGTAACCCTGTAGTTGGCTGAATTGAAGCGTCTCTGCGACAACACCTTGACCAGCGAAGGCCGCATCGCCATGCATCAACAGCGGCAATACTGAGTACTTTTCTTTTTCATTAATGAGGTCTTGCTTTGCCCGCACAATGCCTTCAAGGACAGGATTGACGGCTTCAAGGTGTGACGGATTTGCAGCGAGGTACACATTTATCGACTTGCCATCAACACTTGTGTATTGACCTTCGGTTCCGAGGTGGTACTTCACGTCGCCGGAACCTTGCACAGATTCTTCGCCGTAGTTTCCTTCAAATTCATTGAAAATGCGTTCGTAACTCTTGCCCGCAATATTTGCGAGCACATTGAGTCGTCCACGGTGTGGCATGCCAATGCATACTTCATCAAGTCCGTCGTGTGACGACAAGTACAGGATGTGTTCGAGAAGTGGAATTGCGCTTTCGCCACCTTCGAGGCTGAATCGTTTTTGTCCTACGTACTTTGTTTGTAAAAACGTTTCAAACGCTTCGGCTTCATTCAACTTGTGCAGAATGCGAAGTTGTTCGACGCGATCTGTTTTCGCATGACGCACTTCGACACGGTCTTGAATCCATTTGCGCTGTTCTGGATCTTGAATGTGCATGTATTCAATACCGATAGTGCGACAGTAGGCATCACGAAGAACACCAAGAATATCGCGCAGCATTGCAAATGACTTACCGCCGAATCCGCCAGTTGCAAACTCGCGATCCAAGTCCCACAAAGTCAAGCCATGATTTGCAATGTCCAAATCAGGATGTGTACGAACCTGGTACTCAAGTGGGTCAATGTCAGCCATGAGGTGGCCACGCACACGATAGGCGTGGATCATTTCCTGAACCCGAGCTGTCTTATCTAGTTCATCGTCATGTGATGTCGCAATGTCTTGCGCCCAACGGATTGGTTCGTAGGGGATTCCGAGTGACTTGAAAATGTCATCGTAGAAACCAAATTCACCAAGCAGCAGTTGGTGGATACGACGAAGGAACTCACCGGACTGCGCGCCTTGAATGACGCGATGATCGTAGGTGCTTGTTAAGGTCATAATTTTGCTAATGCCATTGCGCGCCAAAATAACTTCGGAAGCGCCTTGCCATTCTGCGGGGTATTCCATCGCGCCAACGCCAATGATGACACCTTGACCTTGCATGAGACGCGGCACTGAATGAACCGTGCCAATAGTTCCAGGATTAGTCAGGCTAACTGTGGTGCCTTGGAAATCTTCAACTGCTAGTTTACCTTGGCGTGCTTTGCGTACAACGTCTTCATAACTAGCCCAGAATGATGCAAAGTCGAGAGTGTCTGCTTGTTTAATGCAAGGAACAAGTAACTGACGTGTTCCATCTTCTTTTGCCAAGTCGATTGCTAGACCGAGACCGACGTGCGGATGCCGAATGATTGCTGGTTTGTCATCAAGAGTCGTATACGCGACGTTCATATCAGGAACATCTTTAAGAGCGCGCACTAATGCGTATCCAATGATATGAGTGAAACTTATTTTTCCACCACGGTTGCGAGCAAGGTGATTGTTTATGACTATTCGGTTGTCGACCATCAATTTTGCTGGGACAGCCCGCACACTTGTCGCGGTGGGGACTTCAAGGCTGGCTTCCATATTCACAACAACTCGAGCCGCAGGACCTTTGAGTTTTTCTGCATCGGGCGAAGTGGCTGCAACTGGCACGCTGGTTGCAACGGGCGCACTGGTCGGTGCTACAGGAGCAGCAGCAACCGGTGCTGTGATTGCTGAAACAGAAGCTGCTTTTGCTGCGGAATAGTCAGTCGGTGTGTAGTCCGCGAAGAACTCCCACCACGCTGGGTCTACTGATTCCTTGTCTTCGAGGTACTGCTGGTACATCTCATCGACGAGCCAATCATTGGCTCCAAACTGGGTCGGATTTGGACCGGACACCTGTGACCATCCTTCGTATTGCGTACTTCTAAGAGTAGTAGCCCGCTGGGCCGGGCAAAAACCTGCCTAAAAAATGCACGCTGCCGTGGGCTACGGCACGCTAGTGATATGACGCAGCGCATTGCAGTAATCACAGGTGGATCTCGCGGAATCGGTTTAGCGGCCGCCCATGAACTAGGGCGTAAGGGATTCAGTCTGGTGATTGTTGGTCAACACGAACCGCGAGTAGATCAGGCTGTGAGCGAGCTCGTGAGTTTCGGGGTCGAGGCTGTTCCGATCGTGGTTGATGTTGCAGATTCCGAGGTAGTGATGCGTGAATTAGGCGAACATCCGCTGGCTCAAGACGCTGAGGTCCTCGTCACTTGTGCTGGTGTGATGTCAGAAAAAATGGCTAAGACACTGCGTACCTCTGCTGCGGAATGGGACCGTGTGATGGGTGTGAATCTGAACGGAACCTTCAATGCGATTTCTGCAATTGCTCCGGCCATGGTGCAACGTCGCTCGGGTCGAATAATTACCGTGTCCGCATGCCTTGGCCGATTCTCTGGTCCGGGTCTTGCTGGTGGGTTAGCGCCTTACCGCATCTCAAAAGCTGGAGTAAATGCACTGACGAAGAATTTGGCGGCGGAACTCGGTTCGGGTACTCGCGGAATTCTTGTTGATGCGATGTGTCCGAATCACACACGTACCGATATGGGTGGGCCAGATGCACCACGCAGTCCCCAAGAATCTGCTGACACAATTGTGTGGCTTGCGACTCGCGAACACACGGCGGACATTGTCACTGGTGTGTTGTGGGAAGACCGACAGATTGTTCCGTGGTAATTATTCGCCTCGGATTACGAGGTCACTATTTTCTTTTACGTTGTATTTCGTGAAGTAGTCTGCTTCTCGTTTTTGCCAACGACCGATCTCTTCTCTGACTTGTTCGCCGTCGCGTGCAACTATTCGTTCGACGAGTAATTCACTACTGGCTTCAACCCATAGCGACATGGTTGCCCGAGCACGAATGTCTGGATGACTTGAACCGACGCCTTCCAAGATGAGGTAGTCAGATACAGGCACATCATGAGTTTCTGCAAAGGCGTTTGCGTACCAGTCGAACCGTTCGTATCTGGCGGTTTTGCCGTTCGCGATTGGCATCAAAATGTCACGAACAATTCGTAGTGCGAGTTCATGCTCAAGGTCTTGGTTCCACCCTGAATACACATCATCCATATGAATGACTTGGCAAGTATTCAGCGCAGTACTCAATTCCTGTGCGAGTGTTGTTTTTCCAGAACCGGCCGATCCATCAATTGTGATGACTCGTACGTCACCATTGCGCGCTGGCCCAGAGACGATGCTCGAGACCAGCGAATCAATGATGTCGCTGTACATTACGCTTTGAGTTTCCAATGCACCCAGCCGCGCACTGCGATTGCAGTAAAGACTGCATACAACACTGCTGTGAAGTACAAGCCTTGCCAGGCATATTCAATTGTGTAGACCGCATCAACAATGAACCACACAATCCAGTTTTCGCGATATTCGCGCACCATAATGACTTGCGCGACCACACTAAAAATCAAACCGAATGAATCTGGCCAAGTAGCTGCTGCGCCAATGGATGCAAGCCACGGAGCGAGCGCCGCAGTGAACCCAAGTCCGACTACGACAACGATGAGTCGATTTCGAGTACTCGCCACGCGAGGTTGTGCACCTTGGGGACCCCAACCAAACCAGCCCCAGATTGCTGCTGCGATAAAGACAATTTGCACCGCAGCACTTGCATAGAGCTTCCACTCCCAAAACAACCAGCCGTATAACGCACTACTGATTGCCCACCATGGCCACGTGATCTTTTTGCCCGTCGTTCCAAGCCACACACCTATTGCCGACGTAATCACGGCTGCGAGTTCTAAGTAGGTGACTTCGTAGTCCCAGATAGTAAATGGAGACGCCAAAACGTTCATTATTTTCCCTTCACACGTCGGCATTACCCGACTGGTTTAACGGTCGGCGACCCGATGTCGCCCTCTCAGCCCACTTGTGGTGAGCTCCCGTGTAGTTATCAGTGTATTGGTTGGCTGGTAAAGTCGCCTAAGTCCACCGCCCACGTAGCTCAGTGGATAGAGCGTCTGCCTCCGGAGCAGAAGGTCGTAGGTTCGATTCCTCTCGTGGGCACCGATATATTGAGTAAGTGTCTGCACCCGTGAAGCCCGCCAAACCAGGCAACACTCGTGTCACTGGCAAAGAGCAGTTTTACACGCCGGCGCAAACTGCATTGTGGGTTGTTGATCAAGTTCTTGCGGCACTGCCTGATACTCGGACACGTACTTGGCTTGAACCAAGTGCAGGTACAGGTTCGTTTATTGATGCGTTAGCTATTCGTGGTCTAACCGACGTCGTAGGCGTTGACATAGAGCCGCATCATGACGCAGTTGTCCGAGCGAACTTCTTGGAGTGGACGAATACGCAAACGGAAATGGTTGCAGTGGGTAATCCTCCATTTGGTCGAAATAACGCATTATCGATTCCATTTTTTAATCACGCAGCCACAATGTGTGACGTCATTGCTTTTATCGTTCCGCGGTCGTGGCGAAAGTGGAGTGTGACTAATCGGCTGGACCGTTCATTTCATGTAGTCCTCGATCATGACTTATCAATCAATTACGTCAACGTCACAGGTGACGATGTGTATGCGAAAAATAGTTTGCAAACATGTTTACAAATTTGGAAAAAGTCAACAACACTTCGTGATGTAGTGAAAGTCCCAGATTCAATTTATGTCAATAAGAGCACTCCGCAAGACGCAGACATTGCAATGCGCGTTTTTGGATATGGATGCGGAACGGTTCTCACTGAATTTCCGCGAGTTCCTAATACGACGATGATGTATCTCAAATTGCTTGAACCGCGAGCCCTCGATGCTTTGCGCGAAATTGATTTTGCGCCTTATTACACGAATGTTGCTTACACACCAGCGCTGGCTTTTTCAGAAATTAGGTTTGCACTAGACCAGTACTTCGCTACTTACTCGTAGGCCACTTTTTCGGTTTCGGACATTTAGTTCCAGGAGCCGTTAGTGGCTCAAAGTGCCACCATTCGTTTTTATAGGCCCGACACAAACCGTATTTGTAGCCGTTAGCTTCAAGCCAATGTGCGCCTTTAGGGTCTCCATATTGGTAGTTCACATCGATCGCGACACCCCAAGGGTGATGCGAGAGTTTGGCGGGCAGCACCCACTTCATGGCCTCTTTTACTGAGCCATTGTTTTTCACAGCGCGCTTAAATAAATATTCTTGAGTTGCCAAACTGCGCCAGCCACTTGTGATGGTCAGTTTGTGGCCTGCTTTAGCAGCAGCCTTTTTCGCAACTTTCCATCGATTGTTCAATTGCGGAAGTAGTGCAGTGGGACGCTTGTCACCGTGATTAACTACACCCGGTCCAAGTGAGAGCGTTCCCGTAGGACACGTGCCAGTTGAGATTGTGGTGACAACCGCAGTTTGTGCATTTCCACAAAAGTCGATCGGAGCATCAGCATGAGCTGGGCCAGCGATGGCAGAGGTCAAAGTGACGCTCAGAAAGATAGCAAAAATTGCTTTTCTTGACATGACCCCTCCTCACTGGACTCTTAAGTCTAAGTTGCTTTCGATGTAACTCTGCTCTGGACTAGAGTCAGTGTCGTGATCAGTGGAAACCGTCTCATTGAGTTCATCGTTGCCAGTGTGGCCATTATCTTGATTCCAGGTCCAAGTGTGATGTTCGTGATAGCGCGAGCAGTTGCCTGGGGACGAGCTACCGCGATGCTCACCGTTATTGGTAACGCATTGGGAATGGTTGTTCTGTCCACATTTATTGCGTTGGGACTCGGACCGCTGCTGGAAAGATCACATGCGTTGTTGCTCACGGTCCAAGCAGCCGGTGGACTGTATTTGATTTATCTTGGCTATGAAGCACTTAAGCACCGACAAGAACATGCTGATGACATGGTCAAACTCGAAGACAGCAAACCCACACCTGTGCACATCATCAAACAAGGATTTATGGTCGGTGTACTTAATCCAAAAGCACTAGTTTTCTTTTCGGCAATTTTTCCGCAGTTTGTGGACGCTAAAGCCGGTTCAGTAACTTTTCAGCTTTTAATGTTTGGCTTTATTTTTTCTGGTTTAGCGGTTTTGCTAGACGGTACATGGGGAGTAGTTGTGGGGACGAGCCGCGATTGGTTTGTAACCTCACGAAATCGACTTGTCACGCTGCGCACAATTGGTGGCGTTGTGATGGTCGTTCTCGGTGTCGCAGTACTCGTCCCCGTCATCAACTCAGTCGTTTGACGAATCAGTTACTTCGCCAGCCCGCACTTTTCCTGCAAATGCGTAACCAAGAATTCCAATCACAATAACTACGCCTAATGTGCCCAGCGTAAATATTTCAAAGCCAACCTGCGTGACTCCCCATGTGTCTTCAAAAGAGTAGGAAATTCCGAAAAGTCCTTCGAGAACACCTGGGAATAGCGAAGCGATACTTCCGATCAGAATGTAAATCGTGACGATGCCGCCCAATAACTGGAAGCCAAGATTTCCACCAGGAACTACATACGTGCGAGGGACATCGTGGTAGACGCGCTTGAGTTTCATCAATGCTGGAACAATCACGATGTATGACACAAGCAACGTGGTGATTGCGCATGTCAAAACAACTGCGAACACAGCCGCAACACTTCCATTCACCAGAGTCATAGCCGCTGCAATAAATACTGTTGATGTCACGCCAGACAAAATGTTGACTCGAAGCGGTGTTCCAAGTTTTTCGTTAAATTCTCCGAAGTAACCTGAGAAGAATGTGCCGTCAGCTGCGGCCATTGCTTGGATGCGATCGGTTGCAATCATCCACGAACTACCCTGATTCACCAATGCATAGACCAACAGCACTGCGGTGATTTTCAACAGAGTGCCGCCGGCTGCGCCGTAGACCGAAAACACGGTTTCCACTGCGCCCATGAAACTGTCTACGCCACTGACTTGATCAGCAGGAATCACCAAAAGAATCGCAAGAACAGGAAGTAAGTAGGCAACCATCGAAATCAAGCTGCCACGTCGAATAGACGGCGCAGTATCTCCCGCTGGGTCAACCATTTCTTCAGACGCTGCATTAGGTGCTTCAAAGCCGACAAATGCAAAGAGCAAAATCGGAGCCACAGCTAAGAAGCCACCGATGGATGGCGCAAGCTGTCCAAGGTTCAGCGGCTGGAAACCATTCTTTAGGCCGTAGGCAACTGTTGTGACTACAAGAAGTAGCAGCACAATGAGCTTGGCCCAGGCGCCAATGTTGACGAAGATTTTTCCGGTTTTCAAACTCACAACAGCGAGCAAGATAGCAACCCACACGAATGCGATTTTGAATGCCCAGTCACCAGCAGAACCTGCAGGAATATTAATGACATAGGCACTAAACGCTTCATACGCAATGAACGCGAGCGACCCGCCGAGCCAAATTGGATTAGTAATCCAATACAAAACACTCACGATGCCAGCGGCAAGGCGACCGTACGCGAACTTAACCCACTGATAAGGGCCACCTTCTTGAGGAAATGCGCCACCTGTCTCAGCGAAAATCATTGCGAACGGAATCATGAACGTGACAATGAGGACTACGCCCCAGAACAACGACTCAAGTCCGCCTGATGCAATCGTTCCAATTGTGTCGAGGGCAATGACCGCTGCAACGATAAATAAAACAACGTCACTACGTCGCAGCGACTTAACAAGTTTCTTTTCCTGCTCAATAGCAAGTTTGGTGGACATGGACTCTAGTGACATAGGGATCTCCTTCTAGTGAATAACGCCATCGGGTGTTGTGCGAGACAATACTGAGCGCATTGCTTCAACACAACGATCTGCTTCTTCTTCGGTCATGATCAGTGGAGGTGATAACACCAAATTATGTCCGCAATCGCGCACAATTACACCGGTTTCGCGACGAATAACATCAGGAAGCATCGGTTGCAACATGGGAAGCGGTTCGCGCGAGTCTTTATCTGCAACTAACTCGACTGCGTGCATCATGCCTACGAAACGTACTTCGCCAACAATAGGCAGGTCGAGCAAAGTGCGAAGTCCATTGTGAAGGTATTCGCCAATTTTCTTCGCACGATCAAGCAGACCTTCATCTTCAATAATCGCAATGTTCGCAAGAGCAACTGCAGCAGCCGTTGGGTGACCGTTGTAGGTATAGCCCATAGGGAAACCGAAGTCTTTTCCGAGTTCTGTGGCAACTTCTGTTGAGACCAAAACTGCGCCAAGTGGAATGTAGCCAGATGTGATGCCTTTCGCGGTGATGATGATGTCTGGTTGAACTCCGAAATGTTGTGCAGCAAACCATTCACCCACGCGTCCATATGCAGTGACCACTTCGTCAAAGACCAACAAAATTCCATTTTTCTTTAAGACGGCTGCAACTCGTGGCCAGTAATCATCTGGTGGTACGAGCATCCCGCCAACACCCATAATCGGTTCGCCAACCATTGCCGCGATATTTTCTGCGCCAATTCTTTCAATTGTTGTTTCAAGTTCAGCAATGAGGAAGTCTGTTGGATCTTGGCCGTTGTACAGTTCGTGGCGGTATGGCCAAGGGGGAGTCACATGTTCAACATGCGGCATCATTGGCCCGAATCCTTCGTGATACACCGAGAATCCCGACAGTGAGCCACCGCCATACGCAATGCCGTGATACGAGTTGCGACGAGCAATAATCCAGTTGCGATTCGAATTACCGCGGCGATGATGGAAGTACCGCGCCATCTTGATGGCAGCTTCGTTACCTTCAGAACCACCACTTGTGAAGTAAACATGCGTTATGTTGTCGGGTGAGATTTCTACGAGTTTGGCGGCAAGCGCGATTGCCTTGTCATTACTGAACTCCCAGAAACTTGTGAAGTATTCAAGAGTTGAAATTTGTTCAGCTGCAACCTGGGCAATTGCTTCGCGACCGTGGCCAATTTGGGCGAGCCACAAACCACCGGTTGCATCCAAATATTCTTTTCCATTGGCATCCCACAACTGGCAATCTTTGCCTTGGGTCATGATGACTCGTTCTGTTACGGAATCTGGCAGGTAAGGGTGAATGATGTGAGCGCGATCAATTGCTTCTAGCTGTTCTTGTTTTGTACTCATGATTTCTCCTAGTGCTTATTCGTATCGAATCCAGGTTGTCTTTAACCCAGTGAATTTTTCTAGCGCGTGAAGTGATAAATCGCGACCAAAGCCCGATTGCTTGAAGCCGCCGAACGGAATATTTAAACCAAGGGCATCAACTGTGTTCACTGACACGGTTCCGACATGCAATGCATCAGCAACGCGATGCGCGCGCTTGAGGTTGCTCGTCCACACGGACGCAGCCAAACCGTATTCAGTTTTGTTGGCTAACGCGATGGCGTCTTCTTCCGTATCAAAAGCCATGATGGAAAGTACTGGTCCAAAAATTTCTTCTTGGGCAATAGTGGCATCTCTTGGTACCTCGGAAAAGATTGTTGGCTCCACGTAACAATCCGAATTTTCGATTGTGAGTCGATTGCCACCTCGGATCAGGTCAGCGGAGAATTTACCTGAGTCGATGAAGTCGACTACTCGAGTGGTTTGGGTGCGATCAACAAGTGGACCCATTGTCGTGTTCTCGTTTAACGGGTGTCCGAGCACAATTTTATCTGATTCAGATTTCACTAATGCGGTGAACTCTTCAAGGATGCTGCGTTCGACAAGTAAACGAGAGTTGGCCGAACATACTTCGCCTTGATTGAAGAATATTGCGCGACTTGCAAACTCGGCGGCTTCTTGCAAGTTATCGGTATCAGCGAAAACAATATTTGGACTTTTTCCGCCACATTCCAGCCATACCTGTTTCATGTTTGATTGGCCGGAGTACTCCAAGAAATATTTTCCAACTTGGGTAGATCCAGTAAATGTCAGCACATCAATATCAGGATGACGACCAACCAGTGCGCCAGTGATTTCGCCTTGACCAGTAACAACATTGAGAGTGCCTGCAGGTAAGCCTGCCGCGATAGCGAGTTCGGCTAGCCGCAATGCTGAAAGTGGAGATTGCTCGGCAGGTTTAAGCACAACACTGTTTCCAGCAGCCAGTGCTGGTGCGAGTTTCCAGATTGCCATTTCCAACGGATAGTTCCATGGCACAACAGCACCCACAACGCCGAGAGGAACTCGTCGCACAAGCGCAACATTTCCTGCATCAGTCGTTGGAATTTCGCCACTGACTTTGTCGATAGCTTCTGCATAAAACTTCAGAATCGCAGCAGATCCTGGGACATCAATTGTTGTGGCATCCGAAATGGGTTTGCCCATGTCGAGAACATCAAGTAGTGCCAGTTCATCCGCATTCTCCAAAATGAGATTAGCTAACGCCATGAGTGCGCCTTTACGAGCACCAGGCGACATTGCTGACCACGGACCAGAAAACGCTGCACGGGCACCGGCAACCGCGGCATCAACTTCCGATGCACCGCATTCTGAAACCTCGCACAAGCTTGAGCCTGTAACAGGGCTGAAGTTTGGGCTGGTCTGGGTTGTGGTGACGCGAACACCGTTGATGAATGCTCGGCCATCAAAAGCCAAAGATTGAGTCAAAGAGTCCCAATATGCTCGGTTCTTCACGCACATCACCTGCTTAATAATTCTTTGTAACGTATTTCAAAGAATCGTAGCCAAAGCGGAGTCAACCTCGTAGGGTTTTACTGATAAATCTTTGACAAGAAATCAGGAGTCCAACCGTGGCACGGCCAAAAGCCCAAGAACAACAGCGCAAAAACCTGGTTCAGGCTGCCATGGATGCCGTATCTGCGCGTGGCTTGTCGGGATTGCGCCTCAAAGACATTGCCGAATACGCAGGACTGTCAATTGGATCTGTGAGCTACTACTATCCCGAAATCGACGATTTACTTATCGAAGCCCATCATGAAGCTACCGAGCGGTTTTACTGGAACCGTATGGAGCATGTGGCTCAATGTGATTCGGCAATTGAGGCGATTCAGGTAGCCGTTCGCGAAGGAATTCCCGATGGACCTGTGACTGCGGACGTTCACATGTTGTACGAGCTACATACTTTCGCAGGACGCAGCGCCGCACATGCTGAGCTGATGACACAGTTGTGGGAGCGTGAAGTGTCGTTGTATCAAGACATCATTGAACGTGGAATTGCCGCACAAGATTTCTTAACGTTACATAGTTCGCGCGCAATAGCCGAAACTGCAGTTGCACTCGAAGATGCATTTAACTTGCACATGGTGAGTAGCAATAATTCTGTAACATCACAACTTGGTCGCGAACGTTTGCTTGCCTATTTAAATGATGTGCTAGGAATTGCAGAATAAATCCAGCGTTACAGCGCGTTGTTGAGTTGCTCTGCAATGTAGGCGTGGACTGCTTGCGCTTCAGCACTTATCTCTCGGCTGGTGTCAGTCACAAGCACAATCGAACTTGGTGCACTGTCATTTGATAACGGACGTGACACAGTCAGGCGGCCATCAAGTGTGATGGGGCTAGCAGGATTTGTTCCCAAAATTGTGAAGCCAAGACCGTTACCCACCATGGATCGCACCATTTCATACGACGGCGAACTGTAGGCAATGTTTGCCTGAAGACCGGCATCGGTAAACAACGAAAGGACATAGTTTCGAAGTGGTGGACTATCGAGAGCCACTAGTGGCTCATCAGCAAGTTGTTCAAGACTCACACTGTCTTGATCAGCTAACGGATGTAAGGCGGGCAAAATCACTTGAGGTGCAAGGGATGCAATTTGAGTTGATTCGGTCCACCAGTCAGGAATTTCGGCTTGGTAAGTAATCAGGAAATCTGCTTCACGAACACCTAAATGATGGATCAGATTATCTTGATTACCTTCATACACTTTGATGTTCACAAGTGGATTGATGGACTGATAATCGCTAATAATGCGAGGAATCAGGAATGGTGCAAGTGAGGTGTAGCACCCAATCGCAACAGTTGTAATGTCGCCGTCTTCAGGAACTTCGCGACGACTCGCTGTGGTGGCACCGAGTGGAACCGAAGATCCATACGAGCGATTTGAATACACAAGCGCCGGTCCACTTTCGGCGACTGCCGCATTTTCTACTTCACCAATAAACACATAGTGACTTCCGTACAGGATTTCACTTTTCAGTTCACAGTCAAAAGTGACGAGCGCATTCTCAAGTGACCAAGAACCCAAACCCGTTTCGACCCATGTGCCTGCAGTGAACTTGTCTTCAATGGGTGTGCGACCAGCAAACGCATCAGAAATCCATGCTTGACTATCGCGCAGTACATTGACACAAAAACGTCCGTTAGCGCGGATGATGTCAGCTGATTTCGAATTTTTATTTACACAGACAAGTAAAGAGGGACGATCTGAATCCGCGGAAACCGAACTCATGGCGCTTACGGTTGCACCGGAACGACCAGCTGGTCCATCCGTTGTCACAATTGACACGGTTGTTGCAGATCGACTCATGCCTTCCAGAAATACGTCACGGGTCATGCGCGCGAGAACTCCTTAACGTATTGGCGAAGCACAGGATCGGTAGCCACGTCCACCATAGTCATTGCCAATCCTTTAGCACCATCGATGACTGCTTGATCGGCATCAGGTGTGATGCTTGCGGCTGCAAATTGATGCTGGTGATTAACGGCCGTACCTGAATTAATGCCGATGTATGGATGAAACGATGCCACGACTGCGGACACATTGCCCATGTCTGTGCTGGCGCGATTCATGCGTGTTGCTGGTTCTGGGGCATCGAATCGACGACCAAGTGACTCGGCGTTAGCCCGGTAACGCTGCGTGAGCTGTGCATGATTAGTGAACTCTGAATAGGGATTGAGGTCATCTTCGATGTGCAGTTCACAACCCGTTGCAATCGCGCCGGCTTCAAAACATTTCACAACGCGTTGATAAATGTCATCAAGTTGCGCCAGTGTATTGGCACGAACATACCAGCGACCTTCAGTACGTTCCGGAATTGCGTTTGCGGCTTCGCCACCTCGCGTCACAATCCCATGAACGCGCACGGTTGGAGATAGTTGCTGGCGAAGTAACCCAATAGCAACTTGAGCAATCGTGAAAGCATCGGCGGCGTTCACGCCATGTTCGGGATACGCAGCAGCATGTGATGCCTTACCCGTATATGCGACATCGATGTGCTTAACTGCAAATGGATCACCGTGGTCAACATCTACTGGTCCTGGGTGAATTAATGCGGCGACATCAACGCCATGAAATGCATTCTGGGAAAGCATAGAAATTTTTCCGCCACTACCTTCTTCGGCAGGCGTACCAAAAACCACAATCGTTGCGTCAATGTCATTGGCAACTTCTTTCAGTGCAAGCGCGGCACCGACTGAGGCTGAAGCGATGATGTTATGACCACAGGCATGGCCAAGGCCAGGTAACGCGTCATACTCTGCACACAATGCAATTGTTAGGTCGCCGGATCCGAAGGTTGCCTTAAACGCGGTGTCGAGTCCGACAAACTTTCGCTCAACTGAAAAACCATGCGATTCAAGAAATGTTGCAAGGTACTGGCTAGATTCAAATTCTTGCCACGCAATTTCTGGATGTGCGTGGACCCAGTGGCTGACTTCGAGTAATTCATTGCGTATCGCATCAACTGCGTTTTGGACTTGAACCTTTGGATCACTCACAATTACTCATCTCCAGGAACACCGTAGGACGGTGCATCAGATGGGTCCAACGCACGCGTGACGTAATCAGCAGCTTGTGGCGCCCACACTGTGTAAATCTCTCGCAACCGCGTAATGGGATCATCGTCCCAGTCCACACGCAAGTTTGTGCTCGGCCAGGCAACCGTAGTAGCTATGAGTACCGCAGCAGACTTCACAGGTCCTGCTTCGCCGCCTGCAGCAACACCTGCTTCAAGAGCGCCGATAAGTCGATCAGCAAGTTCACGTTCCGAAGATGCATTAAATGCATCGACCATGGATTGAATCACGTTGGGATTGGCAAGCAAGTTACCTGCGGCTGCAACATTTATGTCAGTTACTTCGGCGTTGATTCCCAGTGACTTACTTCCTGAGTACACAGCAGAACGACCTTCGCTATCGACAACAGTGAGTTGGCGATATTCGGGATGTGTTGCACTCGCGCTGATTAAGGTAAGTGCATCATGCGCATCGCGTCCAGATTCGAGGGCATCAAGTAACGCTGGTCCAAGTCGTGGGTCAGTGACGTTTTGGGTAGAGACCGCACCCACACTCGCTCGCACATTTGGGCATCGCGCACCTACTGCAGGACTTGAACTACTGATGGCAACTCCGAATGCACCTGTTCGAGCACAACGTGCGGCGATGCTAATCGTCATTAGTCGCGACTCTCAGGAATTACAGCGGTTGCATCAATTTCTACCAGCCATTCAGGTCGAGCTAGGGCACTCACCACAAGACCAGTTGACACGTAGTGCACACCTTTGAGCCAGCGACCCATAACCAGATAAACCGGTTCGCGGAATCGAATGTCGGTGAGGTAAATCGTGATCTTCACAATGTCAGCGAGTTCGGATCCGGATTCGCGAAGCAACATGTCAATGTTTGCCATCGCTTGTTCTGCTTGAGCGGTGACATCGCCGATGCCTACTGATTCACGTGTCTCGAGGTCTTGGCCAATCTGACCACGTAAGTAGACAGTGTTACCGGCTACAACTGCTTGGGCTAAATCATTATCGAGATTTTGTTCGGGATAAGTGACTTTTGTGTTGAACGGGCGAATACGAGTGTGAGTCATGAGTGTCCTTCTAGTTCAGCTGCCACGATACGGTGCCTCTCAGGCAAGATTATCGGACTGGACGCCTATTCGGACAAGTCGAATTAATGCAAAACCAAGTTCGATTGCTTCGATACACTCCACACATGCCGTCATACACACTTCGCCAACTTGAGTACCTCGTTGCTGTCGCAGAGTATGGCTCCGTCAGCGGGGCAGCGCTTGCCCTTCATGTGTCGCAATCCACGCTGTCGAGTGGCATCAGCGAAATCGAGAAAGCGCTCAGTTTGCAGCTTCTCGTACGTCACCATGCCAAGGGTGTGAGTCTTACTCACGCCGGTGAGCGCTTACTCGTAAAAGCCAGAGCCATGCTCGATGATGCTGAATTGTTGGAGCAAGATGCACGCGACCTGGGTAGTTCGCCCGTCGGTGCGATTTCCGTTGGTGTTTACAGTGTCATTGCTCCTTATCTAGTTCCTGAGTTGCTTTTTGCGCTGGCGCGTGATTTCCCAGATCTTGAAGTACGTATTGAGGAAGTGAGCTTGCCGGAACTTAATGATGGTTTGATCAGTGGTCGCTTTGAAATTGGTTTGGGTTATGACTTTGGACGCGCGTCTGCTGTTCGCGTGCAGCGTCTCTTTGATGTTTCAGCTCACGTTGTTGTTCCCACGCAACATCGCTTGGCACATCGCACGTCAATCCGATTGCACGATATCGCGGACGAGCCGATTGTGCTACTTGATTTACCGCATAGTCGAGATTATTTCGAGCGCGTTTTTCACGAAGCTGGGATTAAACCGCACATTCGCTATCGCACAGGTAGTACCGAACTCGCTCGAGCGCTTGTTGCTCGCGGAATGGGCGTTGCACTTCTCAACATGCGTCCGGCTCATAACACAACTGTGGATGGTCATACTTTTGTCATGCTTGACATTAAGGACGACATTCCGCCAGCTCATGTGGTCGCAATGACTCTTGACTCAGCGCGTCCCACGCGCCGCACTCAAGCAGTACTCGATACTGCTATTGGCTTGACGTCCAGGTCGTAAATACTTGGGTGTACATATCCCGAACTTCTTGCGGACAGTTCGGAGCTGGCGAGAGGCGACTGACAACATCTGCAGGTGGAATCACAGCAGGATCTTGTCGAATTGACTTATCCATAAATGCATCCGAGCCAACGATGTTGTTGTCATAGCCAGTGAAATTACTTTCGGCAGCAATGTTTTTGGGATCCATTAACCAATTAATAAAAGTCTTGGCATTTTCAAGGTGGGGAGCACCTACTGGGACTGCGATGTTGTCGGCCCACAAATTCGCACCGTCAGTTGGGTAGATGTAAATCATGTCTGGAATTTGTGGACGCATACGATGCACTTCACCGTTCCACGTATGTTCCAAAGTGTTAGTGCCATTGAGCATGCGTTCGGTCGCACCATCGGACTCGATAATTGCCGGCTTGAAACCAAGCAACAAATCTTCTGCAGCTTGGAACTTTGTTTTGTCAGTCGTGCACAAATCATTTCCTGCCACTCCGACTGCGCGAAGTGCTGCGGACACAACTTCCATTTCATCTTTCAGGACGCTGACCTTTGGGTCTTTTGTCGTGAAAAAGTCATGCCACGATTTAATTGTCGGGCAATAAGTATCAATGGGGTTACAAGCAATCGCCGTAGTTCCGTACATGTAAGGCGCCGTGTACACGCGACCTGGATCCCAATACACATCCATCATTGACGGCATGATGTTTTTTCCATTGGGTAACTTCGCTACGTCAATTGGCTCAAGCAAGTTGAGTTCACGCATTTGTTCTGCCATGTAGTCCGCAGGAAAAATAATGTCGTAGCCAGTCGCACCGGATTGAATTTTTGCAAGCAACGTTTCATTGCTGTCATACACATCAAGGATGACTTTTATACCAGTCTCGTTTTCAAAACGCTTGACTTCATTTGGGTCGATGTAATCGGTCCAGTTGAACACGTGGAGTTCATTGGATGTTGTGGCTACTGGGTCACTTGACCCGCCACAGGCAGTCATTGTTAAGGCGAGGATGGCGCTCAGGGCGCTACGCAACATCACTTTTTGCACTTAAGGATTATGGAGCACAGTGTGCCTTGAGGGCAAAAAAGTGGAGCCCCACCCTGAGGTGAGGCTCCACTTTTGTATCGAAATTAGTTCTGTTCGCCCAACCAAGTAGTGAATACCTGGGTGTACAGGTCGCGAGCGTCCTGGCCACATGGAGGAACTGCAGAGATGAGCGCAGTCTTATCAGCTGGCACAACAACTGCTGGGTCTGATTTCAACGAGTCGCTCATGAACGCATCTGAACCGGTGATGCCGTTGTCGTAACCAGAGAAGTTACTTTCAGCGCCAGCGTGTGCAGGATCCATCATCCAGTTGATGAAGATCTTTGCGTTGTCTAGGTTTGGAGCGCCTACGGGAACAACTAAGTTGTCTGCCCAAAGGTTCAAACCTTCTGATGGGTAGATATATTCAACGCCAGGAACTTTATCCTTCATGCGGTGAGTTGATCCATTCCAGGCGTGACGCACGTTGCTGGTACCAGCAATAACTCGTTCGATACCACTGTCGGAATCGATCACGGCAGGCTTGAAGCCCTTAAGTAGGTCAGCTGCTGCTGCATACTTCGACTTATCAGTGGTACACAAATCAGCAGGAGCCACACCTGTTGCACGTAATGCAGCAGAAACAACTTCAACTTGGTCCTTGAGTGAATCCATCTTTGGAAGACCAGCGGTGAAGTAATCGTGCCATGACTTGATGTTTGCGCACTTTGGTTCTGCAGTGGTGTTACATGCGATACCAGTTGTGCCGTACATCCATGGAGCAGAGTAGTGACGTCCTGCATCCCAATAAATATCATTGAGCAAGTTTGGCTTGATGTTCTTACCGTTCGGGAATGTTGCTGGCTCAACCTTCTGAAGAAGATTCAGTTCAATCATTTGCGCAACCATGTAGTCAGACGGAACAACAACGTCGTAGCCTGTGGCACCTGATTGCAGTTTCGCAAGCAGTGTTTCATTGCTGTCGAACGTGTCAAGGATTACCTTGATGCCAGTCTCGGCTGTGAACGCTGTGAGCTGTTCAGGGTCGATGTAATCGGTCCAGTTGTAAAGGTGAACTTCACCGGAACCCGATGTTGGGAAAGCGGCGGATGTGTCTGCAGCAGTTGGTGTACCGGAAGTGGACGAACCTCCACATGCGGTCAATAACAGTGCTGTTGCCGCAGCGATTGCAGCGGCGTAGGAGGCACGGCGCCTCTTGATGTTTCCCATTGTTTATCTCCTTCTTCGGTTGAGAACGTAGGAACTAATCAACACAATGCCAGAGAACAGCAGCAACAGTGTGGATATTGCGTCCACTTCTGGTGTCACTGTCGAACGGATCATGCCGAAAATGTAAACCGGAAGGGTGGTTGACCCTGGTCCGGAGATGAAAAATGACGTAATAAAGTCATCAATCGAGATCGCAAATGCCAATAAAGCCCCAGAAACAATGGCTGGCGACAATAACGGCAACGTAATCCGGCGCAAAATTTGTCGTTCATTTGCCCCGAGGTCAGCCGCCGCTTCAAATGGCGCCACATCAAGTTGCCCAAGACGTGCGCGGATAGGCAAAAGTGCAAATGGAATACAAAATGCGGTGTGAGCGAGCACCATGCCAAAGATTCCCAGTGGAATGTGCACTGCCATGAAGAATCCAAGTGTTCCCACAGCCAACACGATTTCAGCGATGATCAGCGGTGCACCAATGAGGCTCCACGCAAATGCTGAACCGAGCCGACGCATCCGAACTAAGCCAAGCGCCGCAAGAACAGCCAAGACCGTCGACAAGATTGTGGCAGCGAAACCAATCTTGAGAGAGTTTTTGAGTGCGCGTTGCATGTCGTCATTGTGGAAGGTTTTGAAGTACCACTTCGTTGAGAAGTGCTCCCAAATTGTTGCGATACGACTTGAGTTAAACGAGTACACAATGACGTGCACCAATGGGATGTACAAGAAAAACAACACAAACCAAGACACCGGACGAAATGTCGGGAAGTTTCTCAGATTGACAAGCTTGCGCGTCTTTACTGAACTCATACCAAGCTCACCTGATCTCCGAACTTCTTGGATATCAATCGGATAGCTTGCACCAAGAGAAGCGTGAGCAAAATCAGCAGAACTGACAGTGCGCAACCAAATGGCCAGTTACGCGCTTGCGTGAAGTTCAGCGCAATCACGTTGGCAATCATGTTTGTCTTGCCACCACCGAGCATGTCGGACTGCAGGAACGAACCCAGTGCCGGAATAAACACCAAGGCAATTCCAGCAATCACGCCCGGGCGAATCGATGGAAACACAATGCGACGGAAAACGGTCCATCGCTTTGCCCCGAGATCATAGGCAGCTTCTGCGAGTCTGAAATCAAATCGTTCTGCGCTAGCGTAAATCGGCAGAATCATGAACGGTAAAAATACGTAGGTCAGACCAATCATTGTCGCAATTGGTGTGTAAATGATGTGGAAATTCTCGTAACCCAGCTTGTGAGCAATCCAACCGATGGGACCATTGTCATCAATAATCTGACGCAGACCATATGTTCTGATCAGGATGCTAATCCAAAATGGCAACGTGACTGCGGCGACCAAAATATTGCGAGTGCTTTCGTTTCGCGTTGCAATCCACATCGCAATAGGAATTGAGAGCACTACGGTTGCCACAGTAGTTACTGCTGAGTATTGGAATGAATGCCAGAGCACTTTGACGTAACGGGTATCAAAAGTTGTTGTGCCGTCAAGGTTTTCTAGGATAAAGAGGTCCTTGTACGCCTTAGGCGAGAAGTGCCAGGTGACGCCCATTCCAATTTTTGCCCGTTGCAAGAACGAGTAGACAACCGTGATGAAAAGTGGAATACCAATAGTCAGGAATAGGTAAGCAATTGTTGGAATTGCTAGCCAGGGACTGGTTTGTCCGGGGCGACCACGAACTATTTTGCTCATGAGGCCACCGTGCGAGCGGACTGATCTAGTGGCGAGAAGCTTACGGTTTCACCGCGGTCAGGAACGCGAACTCCGTAAGACGGTAAGTGGGCGACCACTTCAGTGGTTCCAAGGTCAATGTGTACTCGCACCGTTTCACCAGTAAAGATCACATCGCGGACAATTCCCTTTAATGAACCTGAGCCATCACTTATCTTCAAGTCTTCAGGTCGAATCGCAATCGTGACTGAGCCAGACGCGGGAACTACACAATCGGATGCGATAACGGACCGGGCGATGAATCCGCCACCAGGAACTTGTACGCCATCAGCAGTAGCAATTCCATCGAGCAAGTTTGTTTCACCGATGAAGTCTGCGACGAAACTATTTACTGGGCGACGATAAATTTCTTGCGGTGTATCAAGTTGAACAATTTTTCCATCTTTAAATACCGCAATGCGATCACCCATCGACATTGCTTCTTCTTGATCATGGGTGACGAAAACGAATGTGATTCCGGTTTGTTGCTGAAGTCGCTTGAGTTCAATTTGCATGCCACGACGAAGTTTCAAATCCAATGCACTCAGTGGCTCGTCGAGTAGCAGAACTTTCGGCTGCTTAGCTAATGCACGAGCCAGCGCAACGCGTTGTTGCTGACCACCAGAAAGTTGGCTGGGCTTACGTTTGTCTAATCCAGAAAGTGATACCTGATCAAGAGCATCGGAAACTCGCTTGGCAGTTTCGGTTTTATTTATGCCTTCCATTTCCAAACCAAACGCGATGTTCTGCCCAACAGTCATGTGTGGAAACAGTGCGTATGACTGGAACACAGTGTTAACTGGTCGGCTGTATGCAGGCAAATCATCAATGCGCTGGCCATCAAGTGTGATGACACCGCTGTCTGGGTATTCAAGTCCAGCAATAGAACGAAGCAGCGTTGTCTTACCGCAGCCTGATGGGCCAAGCATGACGAAGAATTCGCCTTCTCGAATGTCTAGCGAAACATCATCAAGAGCGTGGACTGTGCCACCCTCGGGGGTCGTAAATGCTTTGCTGACGTTGGCAATGTTCAGGAACGAATTAGTCACAGAAATCCTTTGCATCAGGTGTGGGGCGATAAAGCAATAATGCCCTATGCACTTGGTCGAGAAGGTGAGAACTTAAGCATTTCTCCTGATATCGGACGTTCTTGCACCATGTCGGCTACTACGGCGCCAGTGCCAAGTGCCAACATGTTGCCGATCATGCCGTGACCAGTTGCGGTAATCACTCGTGGGGCGTTGGCCAGCGGTCCAATGTAAGGCAGGCCATCGGGACTGGCTGGTCGTAGTCCGGTCCACGGCTCAATGTTTGCCGCACGCTCAGGCAAATGAAGAACCTGACTCGCGGTTGCGTACAACTTGTCGATTGCTTTGTGATTAATTGAGCGATCGTTATTTGACGTTAAAGCAAAGCCAGTACTCATGCGGTAGCCGTTTGCTTCGGGGTTAGTCGCTAAACGTTGCTCGGCAAGCATCATGGGGCGATCGGGCATGTTGGTCATGTTGGGCAGAGTCACAGAATGGCCCTTAGCTGCAATGATGCTCAAGGACGAGCCAACCATTTTCGCAATTTCACCCGACCATGTGCCAGCAGCAAGAACAACGTAATCACTTGTCCAGGAATCTTTATCCGTTGTGACATGAACTAAGTCAGCACGATGAACAACATTCTTAACAGTTTCGCCAGTGCGGTATTCCACGCCCGAACCGGTGTTGAGTTCGCCGAGTAAGTTCACAAAGCGACGTGGATCAATTCCGTAGTCCGTTGTGAGTTCGAGTACTGCTTTAACACTGTCTTTAAGGATAGGAAGATCGCTGCGGGCAGATTCAACGTCAACAAGTTTTGTTGCAACACCATGATCTGTAAAAAGGTCATGTTCTTCATGAGCAAGTTCCTCGGCACGATCTGAGGAAAAAATGTAGTACAACGCTTTTTCGGTGCGTCGCAAACCATGGTTCACAATGAGATCATCAAAAAGGCCCATGCTGCGTTGGAGCAACTCGTTAAGTGCGGGCGCATTGCGATCAACGTGTTCCATCGTGCAGGCACGCATAAATTTCAAAGTCCATGATGCCAGCGATGGTCCCGCAGCAGGTGACACCCCGAAGGCACCTGAACGCTTTACAAGCTCTTTAACACCCATCGACACCATGCCTGGGGCCGCAAAAGGAATGATGTGACTTGGAGCAACCCAACCGGCATTTGCCATTGAAGTTCCAAAACGCGGTTCACCGGAGTCAACGACTCGAACCTTGATTCCTTCTTTTGCGAGCTGCCATGCAGTTGCTCGACCAACAGCGCCGCCACCAATGACGGTGACCTGAACATCAGTATTTGCCATGGCTAGAGCCTATGACCTTAGAGAAATGAAACTTCCTCGAATAGCCCACCTGTGGCAGGTGACACATTTACCCAGACCCGACGCTCAAGTGAATCGCCAAGAACGCCCATAAACGAGTACATGTCCGCAGTGAATCGACCCAGGACTTGGCATACGCCAGATTCTTTGTTTGTCAGAGATGCTTCGAGAGCCTCTCTAGACGTTAACGAGCTTCGAGTTGATTCAATTGCGGTCAGGCGGGTGATTGAACTTTCTGAAATGTCATGGTCGCGTGTGAATGCGTGGTTGGTGTGCACTGAAACAACCTCGTGTAACGGTACGTCGATGACGCCATCGGCCGCAGCTTCGACCATAAATAGGTCGTGTGCATCGAGCACGGTGTAGGTCTGGCCGACAGCATTCGGAATGCTGCGAATAAAGGCAATGGCATCGGCGGCTGTGTCATGATGCAAAGCACCTCGGGTTACGAAATCCACTGGCATACCGTTCATGTCCGTTGCCAGGTCGAGTGCATTAACTATGACAACCACACCTTGTGAGTTCGCTCCACATGTCGCAAGCGAGCCAGGGTAAGTGGCTGCAACCACCCCGAGTCCGTTGGCATCTTTCACATTGAGAACGGTTTGCATGGTGTCAGTCCAGGCGGGTAAATCCATGTTTTGTCCCGCAACGCGAACACCGTCACGTGTGATTGCAATAGAGGTACACGCCATTCCACCCGTTAACGCCCACGACTCATCGAGCATCGACAGTGCGGCCACCTTGTGCCACGGCATTCCGGCTGCGTGCGCCATTGCCTCAAGTTCGTCCACGAGGTCGGGAAGGTGCTTGCGGGCAGTGTCCCAGGCACCTACTCGAGTGAGTCGGTCAGCTAAATCATGCGGATCAACGTTGTTAGTTTCAAAGTGCGCAACCCAGCGATCCCACGCTCGAGGCAGTGCCTCAATGAACTGTTCGCCGAGTTGGGCGCCGCGTTGAGCACCAGTTCCTTGAGCGTGTACACGATAGGACATTTACAACACATACTTTCGGGTTAGTGGAGATTCGCTGAGTGGGTTACATGTGACGATGTCGCCATTGAAGCGCACGGTGTAATCGTGGACGTCGACATCGATTGTGCCAAGGACTCCGTGGCGCACCATGTCTGTGCCGCGAACTGTGCGAGTGTTCTTGACTGGCACGCTGCGTCTACCTTCGACAGTCGTGGTGCTCATAGCGTTAGTGAAGTGAACGCCGAGTTCAGCAGCGCTTGCTCCAAATGCGCCGAACTGCGCGCTAATAGTTAAAGGTTGTGCATTGGCAACTGTTGATCCTGGATCGCCAACAACACCCCATGCCGGAATTCCAGACTTGATGACCATGTTGGGCTTACTGGCGAATGAGCGATACGGCCACAACACAATGTCAGCGAGCAATCCGACTTGCAGTGAACCTACTTCGTGGCTCAGGCCATGTACCAGAGCGGGGTTGATTGTAATTTTTGCAATGTGTCGAAGTACGCGCTCGTTTTCGATAACAACATCATCAGGCGCAACAGTTCCATCGAGGATTGCGCGATCGGCAAACATGCTGGCCATCGCAAAAGTCTTACGCCATGTGTCATCTGCGCGACCCATGCCGAGTGCATCAGAGGAAGTCACAGGAATCACGCCGATGTCATGCAATTTATTTTCAGCCGCCATCGTGGCATTGCGCACTCGACGACGCGCAAGCTCGATGTCACTAGGGAGTTCAGGATTCATTCCATGCGCAGAAATAATCATCGCCACATGTTCGTCAGCCGCATTAATACCGAAAGCTAATGTCGGATTTGTTGAACTAGCCAAAATGTTGTTGTGTCCTGCGAGTCGAAGAACATCCGGCGCATGGCCTCCACCACAACCTTCAACGTGATATGCATGCACAGCACGACCAGCAATCGCAGCAATGGTGTCTTCAACGTGCATCATCTCGTTAAGACCATCAGTATGTAATGCCACCGCGACGTCATGTTCGTCTGCGAAACTCAACGTCGTATCAAGCGTGCGAGGATGCGCGCCAGTGTCTTCGTGGATTTTGAATCCGCAGACACCACCCTCGAGTGCTTCATAAAGCGGATCAGTTGTTGAACCAGCTCCTCGACCGAGGATGCCGACGTTTAATGGCCAGGCTGCAAATTGTTTATGCCCATGCCCAAGTGCCCATTTGGACCCAACTCCGACGCCCCAAAAAGGCCCAAACTCCTGGGCAATCAGCGTTGTCACACCGCTCGAGAGCGCTGCGTCGCAGACCCGAGGTGCCATTGCATGAACATGCGAATCAATTCCGCCCGCTGTTGCGATGAGTCCCTCGCCCGGGATGATGACGGTGCCACTTCCGACTACGACATCGATGTCGTCCATCGTGTCTGGGTTTCCGCTACGTCCAATGGCGCTAATTCGACCTTCGTTAATGCCGATACTTGTGACTCGAATTCCAAGTACTGCATCAATCACGAGCACGTTGGTAATGACAACATCACACGATTTACTTGGGCGAATAGATTGCATGCCAATGCCGTCACGAGCGTTCTTGCCAAAACCAATTTGAAGTTCATTCCCGCGTTGGCGATCATCTGCTTCAACTCGGACAACAAGATGCGTATCGCCAAGACGCACAAAGTCGCCGGCACGTGCACCATGAACTGCAATGTCCTGCTCACTCATGACTTGTCTCCTGAGAGATAACCAAGTTCACGGGCTCGACGCATAGCTTCTTCGCGAGCACCAGGTGCATCAAGCGGACCATCGACAAGGCCTGCGAACCCGATAATGATTCGGTTGCCTGTTATGGGAACAAGAGTCACGCTCGTTGTTTGACCTGCCGGGAAATCAACATGCTCACCTGCAGGAATAAAAAGATGGCGACCGTAACTTGCTTCACGATCAAAAATAAGTCGCGGGTTCACTTCAAAAAAGTGCATGTGTGTAGTCACGGAAATGTCGACTGTGGAATTGTTGTGCACATCTAATGTCACAAGATCATCTGACTGCAATTCTGATTGTTGAACTAGGCGAGTAACCGAACCCGGTGTCGAAGAATCGGAATTACTGGGGAAATCAATCACGACTAAACGCCGTCCATCATTGAACACTGCTTCGACACTGATGCCAGACAACATCGAGTCGATTCCGTCAAGTAATTCATCCGGTGATACCGCATTCACACCCGCGTGGATTGCTTGCGCATGTGTGGCACCATCACGAGCTGCTTCGATAACAGCGTTCGCTATCAGTGCAGTCGCTTCAGGGTGATTGAGTTTCGTACCTCGAGCACGACGAGACTCTGCAAGCTGTGCTGCACTGAAAATCAGCAACCGATCAAGTTCGCTTGGAGTTAGTTCCACAATGCTGATTCTGGTCTAACCGAAGACCCGTTTGCCACCAAGCCACGTGCCTAAAACGCCAACCTTACGCAAATCAAATGGCGTAACGGAATGAATGTCAGTATCAAACAACACGACATCAGCGCGTTTGCCAATGGCGAGGTCTCCCCAGGCCTGGGTTTCACCTGCTTGTACGGCAACTCCATATGTATAGGCGGTGAGCGCTTCATCAAGAGTCAGGCACTCGCTCGGGACCCACGGTCCAACACCATGATCTGTGGTACGCGTGACTGCAATACCGATTCCTTGCATAGGAACGGGGCTAGTCACTGGCCAGTCGGAGCCAAACGAAACTTTTGCACCAGAACGCAACAGGGTAGCAATCGGGTATTGCCGGTCAGCACGTTCTTGGCCCAAACGTGGGATCGTCAAAACAGTTTGCTCGGCTTCTAACTGAGCCCACAACGGTTCGAAGTTCGCAATCACACCGAGTTCGCGATACCGATCCATGTCTTGCTCATCAACAAGTTGGCAGTGCGCCATGATCGGGTTGTTAGCAGTTCCGTGGATTGCAATGGCGTTTTCGAATGCGTCGAGCGCATTGCGCACACCCGCATCACCGATTGCGTGAATGTGAGGCTGGAAACCGAGTGCAACACATTCCGCGACAGCTTCAATGAGCTCTTCTCGACGCCAGTTTGGAATTCCGTGTGAGGTAGGGCAGTCACAGTAGGGTTCGAGAACTGCCGCAGTGCCACCTTCAAGTACACCGTCGGCGAAAAACTTGATGGTGCCACCTGTGAGCAACTCGGGAGCTTCGCGATCAACGCAAGCTTTGAATTCGCTGAAAGTGGGAAATGCATCGCGCCATTTACCTTCGGGTTCTGCAAGCCATGCCAGGTTTGCGCGGAATGTCAGCACACCTGCGTGAGCACCTGCAAGCCACGCATCCAACGTCTCAGGTGAAACCCACGCATCCTGCGCCCACGTCACACCGCAACTAGCAAAGGCAGCAGAGGCCGCTTGAACTGCAATGATTTGTTGTTCTTTACTTAGCGGCGGGAGTAAGTCGTACACCATTCCCCACGCACCCCATTCACGAAGCGTTCCCATCGGAGTACCGTCGGGACGCATTGCGATGTCGCCATCAATAGGTTGCGGCGTGCTTCCGGTAATTCCTGCTCGCTCTAACGCCGCAGTGTTAACCCATGCTGTGTGGTAATCCATTCCGCGTAAAACAACGGGACGATCTGGGACGATGTCGTCTAACCACTTCGCGTCAAACTCGCCACGGGGCGCCAAGCTGGGGTCGTACCCTTCGCCGCGTACCCATTCTGCATCGGGATTCTCGTCTGCCCACTTTTTTACTGCCGCGAGTAAATGTTCCAGAGTGTCATGTCCTCGCACGGGCGCAAACAAAGTTTCAATTCCACCGAACACAGGGTGTGCGTGGCCATCTCCGAAGCCAGGACCGAGAGTCTTGCCATCTAGGTCAATCACGTCATGTGCTTGGTCGATGAGTGCGAGTGCATCATCGCCATGTGCCACGATGACGCCATCGCGAGCTGCAAGTGCATGCGTGCTTTGTCCTGCGCTAATCCACACGGATCCATTTCGCCACACAGTTGTCGACATAATTCCTCGATTCAGATGCTCAGGGTCAAACCAAATGCCACTGCATAGCGATGACCTAGTACGCCTGCCACATTACCCCGACCAACATTGCCAAGACTCGGTAATTGACTGAGCAGTGGGATGAGTTCATCGTCGGCAGCTGGCCCACCAACAACAATCACGTCAACGGGTTGGGTTAACTGTGTGCTCGCAATAAGTCTGTGCACGTTGGCTGCAAGCACTGATGACTTGAGACCTTGCCGAGCGATGCGCCATTCGGCTGGCGACAACGTACTTCCAAAAGATAGGAAGCCACTTGGCCCTTGGGCAACCAGCGAGCCAGTCAGTGGTGCTGGGATGGGTTGGTCAACAAAGGTTTTTGCCCCATCTTCGGTGAGGACAACAGTTGGTGCCTCGACTCGTTGGGCAGGTCCGCGCTTAATCCAGTCGGCTGCGCCTCGTGGCACATCAATCGCGAATGCCACAGCGGCTGTCAGTAAGTCGCCCGCACCTGCTGCGACCAGTGGAGCATCGCCTATTAAGTCGATTGTGCCGCCACCAATGTCGATGATGACTGCATTCTGCGAAATACCCGGAGTAGTGCGAGCGCCTTGTGCGGCAGCTGAGGCTTCGGAGTGAACAGTTCGAACGGGTACTCCAAATATTTCTGCAAGGTTTTGACTTGGAACTGCAGGTGAGTCGGCCAACGTTGCTACCGCAATGGTTCGTGAGTGAGAACGGGTTCGGATTCCACGGCTGCGCAAACTTGCCGTGACGTCAACCGCCCACAAATCGCTCACTGTGTTTTCGCCGTGATCAGGAAGCGCAATCGCATCAACTGCGTTTACGTGCAATTGGTTATCGACAAGGCCAAAAAGTTCCTGCCAACCTCCGTCGTGTGTATGGACGCGAGCGACTTCAGGTTGTATGGGAAGTGCGTTGCTTTCAGGAAACGCAGCAAGAACGACGGCGCGTTCCCCGTATACCCAGCGAGCAATGTGCGCCAAGTAATCCCGTTCCTGATCAGCCGCATTAAAAGCCGAACTGAGTGCCCACACATCTGTTGCGGTAGTCACGCCAGAACCAGCGGGACGCACTTCTAAAAATATCTGAGTAGCCGAAGCTAAGTCTGAAATAGCAATGCGATCCACAATGGGGGCGTTAAACGTAACTCGCGCCGAAATTAATACCGCTTCATCGTTTTCAACTGCCACTCCAACAATGCGTACGCCATTATCGTGCGCGCTCGTCAAAGTATTAGCAGCTGTCGCAAAGTCCATTGCGGATGGAACAAGCGCGATGACATCACTTTCCGGTGTTGCAGGCTCTGTTACGAGCCAAGGCACACCGATTGCATGCGAATTTCCGACGACACTGTGACTCGCGCAATCAATGATGGCAAAACGACCAGTGAAAGGCGGTGCTTCATGAATAGTTGCAGTGTCACTTGTGACAGGTTGCCATGGTGCAACAACCACAACATCGGCGTTTAGTCCACTCGTGCGTTCGACGGCTCGCAGCAGTGCGGCAGCTGCTTGCACACTTGCCAGTGATCCTTTGTGTCCACGGGTTGGGCGTCGATCCCAGGCGCGTGGTTGACCGTCAATGCTCAGCACAATTTCCGTAGTGGAGTTGCCGATATCGACACCGGCGATAACAGTCATATGGCTATTGTGCAGTTAATCCGCGGCGCTGGTAGGCAGAAGCTGCTTGTCGGAACAGTTCTGCATTTAACGGCGCTCCGGCTGCTTCAAGGTCGCGGGCGTACTCAAGCAACGTGTCATGAGTGGATCTGCCTGGTCGCAAGGCGTCATACAGAGACAACACGTATTCATCAGTCATGCGAGTCAGTTCCGCAGCTCGTCGGAAGTTCGCTGCTAGTTGAGCATTCCCATGTTCGCCAGCAACAGTTGCCTGATGTTCGAGTGTGTCTGGATGAATGCGCACATCATCAATAGTGACTTCACCTTTGCGAATTGCATCAACTGATACTTCATTGGAATCTTTTCCAGAAAATCCTTGTGGCACTAGCGCACCTCCATAGTTTCTGGTGCGGTGTCGCTTGAGCAATCACGTTCGATAGCGACAAGTCCAACGACCTTCGTGTGATAGCGAGCTTCAATGGCTTCATCGGAATACGGGTTACGCATTGGTTCGGGTGTTGCACCCTTTGCATGGCGTCCGGCATTGATTCCCATTTGGCGATATAGCTCTCGATTAAGAGACGGTGCAACCGAATACAACTCAAGGTTTGCAAGCGGTGCAAGATCGCGTCGGTGGATGAGCGCAGTACCTTTCGCTTGCAGACCGATGCTGATTCCAGAACCAGACATGCGCGCGGCTGTGAGTCCAATCATTCCTAAGTCGACAGTGTCATTAATGCGCACAATTCGACCGATACATCCTTCTTCTTCAAGCCCTGCCATAAATTCATGCAGGACCTCAGCAACGCTGAGTCCAGACAGAGTGCGCCAGATGTCTTTACCAGTGGCAGGGGAGACACCAATCACAACATCGCGTGGATCATGACTGATGTGCGCCGTTCCTGTTGCCACAATGTTGTGCGTTGCATACGAGTGTTGCTCGGCACGAATGTCACTGACGGATTGTTGTTGACGAATCGTGTCAATAACTTCTTGGCGTTCAGGAGATGGTCGGTAACCGGTGCCGGGTCCTGCGTATGTGTTCGGATCGGTGATGAGCGATAACACATTCATGCTTTCATCAAAGATTGCCGCAGTTTGCAAGTAATCACCTTGCACACGTGCCTTCAACATGTCCAGACAACGTTCTGCTTCAATGTCGAAACCATTTTCAGCCAGTGCTGCGATGACATCGAGCATTGTGACATCGGTATCCACGATTGTGCGAGAAGCACTCAATGGCAACATAAGGTCCGCATCGGGCACATCTTTTGAACCAGCTGCGTCAATTGCTTGCTCAGCCCATTCCGAAGAAAAATCCCCAAGCCCAAGCCACGAGTACACGGCTGTGACTGCTTCGGTGGCTCGACGACGAAGCGCTGCTACATCCCGTTCGGTTGCAGTGCGTAATCCCGCATCAACACCCCAGTCACGCTGCATCGCCAGAAAGTCATCAATGTCTTCGGAGTTCCAGTTACTCGGACCAAACATGTTGTCGTAGCGCTGAATTGATCCAAAGCCGCTGCAAATAAAATCCGAACCCGCAATAAAAATTGGATGTGTGCGCGATGTGCGACGTACTTCAGACTCGCTCATCAAGGCATCATTGCCCGTACAGGCTTCAAGATTGCGCAACATGACCATGACATTTTCTGCCATCAGTGATCGCACGCCACCGGGAACCGACCCAGCAACAGATGCAGCGTCAATGCCACCGTTTTGCACGCCTTGTGCTCCCATTGCGCGAGCCAGTGATACACAACGTGCCTCGAGATAAAACATGCTGCATTTTTCGGAGCCACCCATTAATGCTTCCGAGCCACCACCAGATGTCACGCGCATTTTGATTCCGCGAGATGCATATGCACTGGTCAGAAATGCTTTGGACCATGGAGTGTCATCACCATCAACAAAGATTTGCTCGGTTCCATACAGTGACACGGTTTCGGCATAAGACACTAAGCCGCGCATACCCAGTGCGAGTTCTGTTGCTTCTTCGACTGAACATTGCACGAGCATTCCTGGCGAACCGACTGCCGCACCTATAGAGACTGCTACTGCGTTTGATGGCGCATCACCGAGGACAGGAACTGTGGTTTCGATTTCACGGAAGCCAAAGGCCGCCGCAGTTGCTGCATCGGCTGCAAGTAGTAACGGATCATCGGAACGATTCGTCACGTGTGCTTGGTTGCTCGGAGTACTACGGGCACGCATCTTCGTCATAGCGATAACGAGTTCAGCAGCATTCAGCTGTGACAACACCTGAGCAAGCTTTGCGGGAGTCATTCCAGCAGCCAGACGTACAAGCGAGGCACGCGACACATTCATGTCAACAAGATCGCGAGCAAAGCGCAGACTATCGATTGCCATGGCTTCTTCTGCAATTGCTAAATCCAAACCATGCAGAGCAATGAATTGATCAATCGTGTCAAAGTCGTCGCTTGTTTTCCCATCCATCTCAATGACAACGCCGTTGTGCAATGTCAGTGATGGTTGCGGATCGTGTGGTGAATCGAAAGCTATGAGTCCAAGATTTGCATCAGGCGTAGCGAACCCATCGAGATTCACTCGCTGTTCGTTCATAAAACGAAAACGCCCAATGACCTCACTCATGCGCGAGCCGCTGCTTCAAACACAGTGATACTTGCTTGTGCACATACTTGGTCTTCGTCCCACGATCCGCCGCTAACGCCGATAGCGCCAACGACACGGTCGCCATCCCAGCAAGGGATACCGCCGGCAAATGCAATGTAGCGTCCGTTGCCATTCGCGAACATGCCAGGCAAGTCACCGTCTGGGGCAACGCGGGACTTGAGGTCTCCAGTCTCGATGCGATTGGTAACTGATGTGTACGCCTTGTCGATAGCTAAGTTTGGACCAGCAAGTTCAGCGCCATCCATGCGATGGAAGGCAAGTAAGTTTGCGCCAGCATCGAGAATGGCAATCGACATAGGCGCGTTTATTTCGCGGGCTTTTGCAGTTGCAGCTTCAATCATTGCTAATGCAAGTGCGAGATCAATTTCCATTCGTTCAACACGTGGCATTACTTTCTCCCAGTCTGAGCACGCCATGAAGCAGCTCGTGCTCGCATTTTCGCATGCATTCCGTTCATGATGGTGACCTCTCCCAGATGTTCCTTTGCGACTTTCGCCACCATTGTGTAATTCGTGTCGACAACGTTTGCAACTGGTGTTTGAGCGACCTGCGACACGAACTGGTAGCTGTCCAAAGTTGATTGGCCTGTAACATCGCTGACCCAATGCACCATTTGAGAATGAGCAACCCGAAATGCGTCTTCGAGAGGTTTAGTTGAACCCGTTGTCATGATGTGAGTATCGGATTCAATGCGAGGCCATGGGGTACCGGTGTTTTTAATCAAATCCAAAATCAACACAGTGTCCATTGCACATTCGACTGCAACGCCACATGTTTCTCCTTCGCCTTGACGTGCGTGACCATCTCCGAATGAGAACAGTGCGCCTTCAACGTTCACGTTGAGGTAGCACGTCACGCCAGCTCGCATTTCAGGTGTGTCCATGTTGCCGCCCCAATCTCCGGGCGTGAGTGACGAGCGCACTTCGCTTAAGCCCGGCGCTACACCGACTGTTCCATGCATGGGATCTAGTGGAAGAGCAGCAGTGAACTTGGAATCGCGTGCTTCGTAATGCACCAAGCGCTGCTCAAGATCTAGTTCGTAAATCCACGTGCGCTCATCCAATGGTTGTTGCAGGGTTGCCGTTGTAATGGTTGATGTGAGCGACCCAAAGAATGGAACTGTCGTACTCACACCCCAGGTGTAGCGCGGTTCGATTGACACAAAGTGCACCGCGAGGGTGTCGCCAGGTTCGGCGCCTTCAACATAAAAAGGTCCAGTCTGCGGATTCAGGTAACGCGGGTCGCATACCTGTGTGGACATGTCTGATATCGACCGCACGCGTCCGCCAAAGCAGTCAAACGACCATGAGTCAATAACCGTTCCTGGCTTTACCGATACAACAGGTTGCTGTCCACCAAATGTGTAAGCAAATGTTGCTGGATCAGCATCTTCCTGTGGTGCCCAAGTACAAATGTCGTCGCTCATGATGTCTCTCCTAAAGTCGAATAGGGGTGTGAGACATATTGCCTCACACCCCTATTCGGTTGTTTAACTTTTACTTACGTTCGTGCGCTTCTGCCAAAACAGTGCGTCCGATTTCAGCGTAGATGTCAGCATGCTTTGCCTTAACCCAGTAGGCGTAGAGCAAACCAATGAGCAACGTACCAGCGATTTCGTATGGCAAGTACTTGACCATAAGAGCACCTGACTGGAAACCTGCAGCGAATGCCAGGTTGCTGAACAGGAGCCACAGTACGTAAACCATGCCAGCTGCACCAATGATTGGCGCAACGAGTGTGGCAAGGACACTACCTTGGTGAACCTTCTTCTTCCAGAAGTAACCAATCACTGCTAGTGAGCACAGGACCTGCACAACCAAGATGAACGCTGTTCCAACCAACGAAGGCACAGTGTAAATAACTTGGTAAGGAATCAATGTTGGTTCCGAGACTGCGTTACCCGATGCATCTGTAATAAACGCTGTGGACATTGTTGCGAACAACAACACCATGACGATGTTGAATCCAGTTGCAATTGTTGAAGCAACAGCAGGTGACTGGTGGGTTGGGTGAGTGCTACCGATTGTGTCACGAAGCTTCTTTGATGGAAGTTCGCGGCCAATTGCATAGATGTAACGCGAGCCTGCGTTGTGGAATGCCATCGCACAAGCGAAAGATCCAACCACGAGCAGAATGCGGTACAAGCCGTATGGAAGCGATCCAAGGTTAGCCTTGACTGGAATCAGCCAGACATCAACTGGAGCTGCGCCTGCTGCGGTTTCGACTGCGGTCTTTGCGCCATTGGCAACAACGGCCATCCATGACATGAATGTGTAGAACAAGCCAAGTCCAATTACCGCAATCAGTGTTGCGCGAGGAACGATGTGCTTTGGATCCTTTGATTCTTCACCGTATACAGCTGTGGTTTCGTAACCAATCCATGACCAGAATGCGAAGAAGATACCAAGAGCAGCAACGCCAGCTCCGACCTGTGAACCATGTGCGCCAGCTTCAAGGTTATGGAAACCTGCAAGTGGTGACACAGTGTCTGCTGGCATGAAGCCATCAGGTCCACCCTTGATAAGAACTGAAATACCAAATGCAAGAAGCAAGAGAACTTCAGAAACCAAGGTCACGCCAAGAACAGCTGCGGCAAGAGTGATGTCGAAGTAGGTAAGCACCCAAATAAGCAACATGCCAAGAATCGCGATTGGCAACCAGCCGATGCTGACTCCAGCCATGCTCTTGATTGTGTCGGAGGCGAAGTACGAGAAGCCACCAATGAGAGTGCCTTCAAATAGTACGTAGCCAAGCGCTGCCAACAGACCGGCTGCCATACCCCACACCTGTCCAAGACCGTGTGAAATGAATCCGTAAAAGGCTCCAGTTGTTGTGATGTGCTTTGACATCGCGGCGAAACCGACCGTGAAGATTGTCAAAATGATTGTTGCAAAAAGGAATCCACCTGGAACTCCAATTCCGTTGCCCCAACCCAATCCAACAGGAACGTTGAAGCTCATGGCTGTAATAGGCGCTGCGTTTGCAACCGCCATGAACAGCACCGAAACCATGCCGATGGCACCCTTACGAAGTCCGACGTTTACCTGATGATCTCCAGGTAAGGCCACTTCGTTGTGATCTGTCGTCATTTGGCGACCCTTTCGTTTGGCACCACCCCAGCGGTGATGCGTGTCACACATTGCTAGGCACACTGCCACAAACTGCAACCGACAACAACGGTTTTCGGATTATTTCTTGAAGGTGTTTTGGTTGTCTTGTGGTTTCGGCACTCCCTGCGGACCAATGAGCCAATGAAATCGGGCATTTTCTGGTCTAAACCAAAAATAAACCAAAACCTTGATTTTGGTATAGCCAATTGGTATGTTTTGTGACAACATGGTGCGTAAGTCAGCAGGAGGTGCGCGATGGACGAAACAACGGCAGTAAAGCCTGAGTTCGACTATGGCGTTTTTTCGTATGCGTCTAAAGAAGAGATGCTGGAAAAATCCAAAGAATATTGGAATCCAGGCAAGACCCAGTTTTGGCTAGATTCTGGTGTGCCTTTGGTCATTGACCGTCGCGAGGAATACTTCATTTACGACATGTCAGGTAAGCGCCTGATTGATGCTCATCTCAACGGTGGTACCTACAACTTGGGTCATCGCAACAACGAAGTTGTTCAGGCAGTCACGATGGCCATGCAGCACTTCGACATCGGAAACCACCACTTTCCTTCCTTAGCTCGTACCGCACTAGCCGAAGCATTGGTCAAGAGTGCACCTGCTGGCTTGAACAAAGTCATGTACGGCTCAGGTGGTGGCGAAGCAATCGACATCGCGTTGAAGACTGCACGTCACGCAACACAAAAGCGCAAAATTGTGTCAATTATTAAGGCCTACCACGGACACACGGGGCTTGCTGTCGGTACGGGTGATGATCGGTTTTCGAAACTGTTTTTGTCTGATCGTCCCGAAGAATTCCCGCATGTTCCATTCAACGACTTAGTCGCAATGGAAGACGCGTTACGTGGTCGCGATGTCGCAGCGGTCATTATGGAAACAATTCCGGCAACCTATGGTTTCCCACTTCCAGATCCTGGTTACCTTCAAGCAGTAAAAGCATTGTGTGAAAAATATGATGCGTTGTATATCGCTGATGAAGTGCAAACAGGTTTCATGCGTACTGGTGAACTCTGGGGTATTTCAAAAACTGGTGTGACACCAGACATCATGGTTTTAGGTAAAGGTATTTCGGGCGGTATGTACCCGATTGCCGCTGTGCTTGCTAGTGACAAAGTTGCAGGCTGGCTCACTGAAGATGGCTTCGGACACATCTCAACTTTTGGTGGCGCAGAACTGGGTTGTATTGCGGCGCTTAAGACACTTGAAATTTGCAGTCGCCCTGAAACGCGTTCCATCGTTCATTACATTGCCGATTATGTTGGATCACGGTTACGCGAAATTCAAGCGTTGTATCCAGACTGGTTCATTGGCATTCGCCAGCATGGTGTGATCTTTGGTTTGGAATTTGCGCATCCGCAAGGCGCTAAGTACGTCATGAAGCACTTGTACGAAAACGGTGTGTGGGCAATTTTCTCCACACTTGATCCACGAGTTTTGCAGTACAAGCCTGGCGTTTTGCTCAAACCCGAAGTTGCCGAAGAACTACTTGATCGCACGGAACTTGCAATCGGTCGGGCATGGGCGGAGGTCAAGTCGCTATGAGCGAAATGACTCTCGAACCGTTGATGGTTGAACCTGCTGGTGTGCCACGTGGTCGTGCAATGGTGGAACGCGCTGACTGGGCTGGTCGTTCTTATGCCCGCTATGACGCAGCAACTGTTAACCGCATTGTTGAGGCAGCTGCGAATGCGCTTGCAAAACATGCCCAAGAATTTGCGGCACAAGCTGTTGCAGAAACGGGCTTTGGCGTTGTCGAACACAAAGTCATCAAGAACCTCGGGTGTTCAACCGGAATTCTTGAAACTTATCGTGGCCATAATTATGTTTCGCCGGAAATTGATGAAGCAAACAAAATTGTTTCAATTCCTCGTCCAGCCGGTGTGATTCTTGCATTAACGCCATCAACTAATCCTGTGGCAACTGTTGCGTTCAAAATCCTTTTGGCTCTTATGACTCGCAATGCCATCATCATCAGCCCGCACCCAATGGCAAAGAAAGTTTGCGCTGATGCAGCTCGAGTCATGGCCAAAGCAGCAGTAGCCGCGGGCGCTCCAGACGGTGTCATCCAAATCGTGGACGATCCATCTATTCCGCTGATCAATGCGTTGATGACCGATGAACGCGTTGACGTAATTGTCGCTACAGGTGGAACTCCAGTTGTACGTTCGGCTTATCGAAGTGGCAATCCTGCAATCGGTGTAGGTCCAGGCAACGTTCCCGTGCTCGTAGATGACACAGCTGACATTGCAAAAACTGCGGAACGCATTATTGATTCAAAAGCATTCGACAATTCCATTTTGTGCACGAACGAAAGTGTTGTTATTGCACAGGATGCGATTGCAGACAAACTACTTGCTGCCTTTGTTCGCGAAGGTGCTTACATTCTGAAAACCGAAGAAGTCGAAGCGATTCGCAAAGTGGTTTTCCCGGGTGGACATTTCAACGCAAAACTTGTTGGAAAAGATGCCACGATTATTGCTGATCTTGCAGGTATTCGGGTTCCAGCCAAGACCCGCGTTTTGGTAGCGCCATTTGATTTAGTCGTGCCCGAAGAACCACTCGCTCACGAAAAACTGCTTCCTGTTCTGGGCTTCGTGCGAGTTCCGACGGCTCGTCGTGGGGTAGATGTCGCACGCGCCGTACTTCGGATAACTGGCTCAGGGCATTCGGCCGCAATTCACAGTACGAATCCGTCGCTGATTATGACATTCAGTGCCGCAGTGCCAGTCCTTCGCGTGTCTGTCAATGTGGGAAACAGTCTTGGTGCTTCTGGATTCCAGACACATTTGCCACCGAGCATGACAATTGGAACTGGCTTCTTTGGGCGTTCATCAGTTGGCGAAAATCTGCAACCTAAGCATTTGGTGAACTACACCCGTCTTGCATACAACTCAGACGTACGCGAAGTCATGCCGTCCTTTGTTGGTTTGAATCCTTGGACATCGCCAACTGGCCCTGTTCCTGAATATCCGCTTGCCTCAAATGAACAACAGTTCATCGAGACTCACAATGTCCGTACTCCACTAACCAGCGATGTTGCTGAACTGCGGGATGAAATTCGTCGACTCATTGTCGAAGAACTTAAAGAACTGATGAAGGGCTAACACATCATGGCTGAATTGCGCTCATTCATCTTTATTGATCAAATGCAACCGCAAACTATGTGCTACTTGGGCACATGGGTAAAGGGGTCACTTCCTCGCGCTAACATGGCCGCGCAAATCATTGAGGTTGCTCCTGGTATCGACATCGAATCATTAACTGATGTTGCGTTGAAGCATGCCAATGTCCAGGCTGGAATTTTATTTGTTGAACGCCAGTTCGGTTACCTAGAAATGCATGGTCCAACCGAGGAAGTACGTGCAGCTGCGCAAGCGGTTCTGTCAGCCTTGGGTACAACTGAAGCAACTGCGGTGAAACCTCAAATTTTGGCCAGCCGAGTTGTTGCGTCCATTGATCATCAGCACGCGTTTTTGATTAACCGAAATAAAATCGGCTCAATGGTGTTGCCAGGCGAGTCACTGTATGTGCTTGAAGTGCAACCAGCGTCGTACGCGATTCTGGCAACAAATGAAGCTGAGAAAGCTGCGAACATAAAAGTCGTCGATTACCGCATGATTGGTGCGACCGGTCGCGTTTACTTGTCAGGCAAGGAAGCCGATGTGCGTGCGGCTGCAGAAGTTGCTGAACAGGTTCTTGGTGGTCGTTAATGTCAACAATTGATAGCGACATGTTGCGTTCGCTGGTGCGTGAAGCACTGCGCGACGCCTTGCCGGCCATGAAGAGTCAGCAAGGCCAACATGCACCTGCTCGGGAATCTGCTGTTACTCAAGTAGTGTCGCTTAACAGCGACGCTGAACTTGCTGCATTCGTGCAACGGGTATTGGATCTCGCGGAAGATCCCACCACACGAGCACAATTGCGAAGTGGTGTGATTTCGTATCAGCTTGCAGGTACCAGCACGGCTTCACATGGCGCTACACAAGGACATTCAGGTATGCGCGTTGATAAAGGCGCGCTCACTGAATCTATGGTGCGTAAAGCGGCGGAATCCGGAAACGTGATTTATCTTGGTCGCAAAGCAGTTGTCACCTCACTTGCCCGCGACAAAGCTCGGGCAATGGGCGTAGAACTTATTCGTGACAAACAGGAAGGAACGGTGAATCGCTAATGCTTAAAGCAACAGTCATCGGAAATGTATGGTCCACGCGACGCCTCGCAGAAATTCCAAACGGGGCATTCCTAGAAGTCGAAGTCGATGGTGGCTCACGCCTCATTGCTTTCGATGTCTTGGGCACCGGGATGGGCGAACAGGTTCTCGTAGCAACGGGCTCTGTCGCAGCGTCTTGGTTCCCAGGTACAACACCACCGATTGATGCGCTCATTATTGGGTCCATTGATCATCAGTAACACACAACCGAAGGAGAAAAACATGTCAAGCAATGCACTCGGCTTGATCGAGACCAAGGGTTACGTTGCCGCAGTTGCTGCAGCCGACGCTATGGTCAAGGCAGCTAACGTCACCATTGTGGCGCGTGAAGAAGTTGGCGACGGTCTTGTGACTGTTGTCATCGTCGGTGATGTCGGCGCAGTGAAGGCTGCAACCGATGCTGGCGCAGAAGCCGTCAACCAAGTTGGCGAACTTGTGTCACAGCACGTCATTCCACGTCCACATGTAGAACTGGGTAAGTTCTTCAAAGTTTCGGGCGAGTAACAATGGGCCCTTCAGAAAATGGGCCTGAGTTACGCGTTTACTTGCTCGTAGAACAGTTGCAGCGCCAGTTTGCTGCGTACATGGGCACACCGACGCGAGCCCGGGGCTACACACCTTATGAAGGTCAACACTCGTTGATCATCGAGGTGGCCCCGGGACTTGCGATCGAACGCGTAATCGACTTGGCACTCAAGTCGGTACCCGAAGTTGATCCCGGCATTCATTATGTCGAGCGTCAATACGGTGTGCTTGAAGTTCATCATTCAGATATTGAGATGGTGAAGCGAGCCGGTCAGGCAATTCTTGATGGCATTCATGCGCAGGCCGAAGATCAACTTCGTCCTCGCACGCTGTACAGCGACATCATTGAGAACATCACTGATCAACATGCGATTATTTTGAATCGCACCCGCCAAGCATCGATGGTGATGCCTGGTGAATCTCTTTTGGTATACGAAATGACACCTGCGCTTTTTGCCACAGTTGCGGCAAATGAGGCAGAAAAAGCTGCACCTGACGTCACATTGGTTGATGTGCAAATGATTGGCGCTTCAGGTCGTGTTTATATGTCGGGTACTACAGAAAGTGTCACAAAAGCGCGCGATGCAATCGCCGCCACATTAGATTCAGTGCAAGGGCGAGACCATAAATAGGAGATAGGTGAGCGGCTACTCGAACGACCCAGTTCTACTCGATCAGTTTGCACGGAGTGCAGCTATTGAGTTCGGGTTAGGCGACGACGTTTCGTTGTCGTTACTCAACGTGTCCGAGAACGCCACACATTTAGTTACCGACTCTTCGGGTAATCGTTCGATTATTCGAGTTCATCGGCCGAACTATCACACGCCCGAAGCAATCGAGAGTGAACTTGATTGGGTCACGGCACTACGCACCGAAAACCTTGTTCGAACTCCGGCGATTTTGCCAGCACCAGATGGTCGTCGAGTCGTGAGCACGGTCAGTGACACTGGCGAACGACGCAATGCTGTGATGTTTGAATTTATGAACGGCGTTGAGCCGACAGAAGACCGACTGGT